>DAORTX010000088.1:7827-9742 GCA_035432885.1 Usitatibacteraceae bacterium | reverse complement strand
CATCTGGCGCACGAACCATCTGTCCTTGCCGTTGGCATGCCGCTCGGTCTCCAGTTCGTCGGCACCACCATGTCCGACGAAGCCCTGCTTGGCGTCGGCGCATGGTGCCAGGACGTCCTCGGGCTGCTCGACATCCCCGCCCTTGTCGCAAGACTTTCACCGGACTGAAAGAGAATTCGCCCATGGAACTCGTGATCGACCAGCCCCATCTCATCGACACGCTTCGCTTCCGGCTCCAGGCCGCGCGAGCGCTTCCGCAGGAGGACATTCGCCTCGTGGTGAACGTGACCGCCCTGGTCGCTTCCGCCGACCATGACCAGCCCGTGCTGGAGAAACGCATCCGGGCAACACTTGCCCGCCTCGTCCAGACGGACTGGACCTTCACCCGCATCGAGCGCCAGCCCGATGCCGCCGGCTACGAGCGGGTGACGCTTCGGGCCGGGGCTCGCGTGCCGGCTTCCGAGAACTGGAACCTCCCGGAACGGGCGCGCGCCGCGAGCCGCGACGGCATCGCGGTCAACCCGCCGGAAGTGAGCTACGCGCTCTCGTCGGGCCGGGTCGATGGCGCGGTGGAAGCGCTTCGGCTGGATCTTCTCGCACGCGCCACCGAGCAGGCGGAGAAGATGTCGAAGGCGAGCGGGCGCACCTGGCGCGTGGGCGACATCGAGTTCGGCTCGGCCGGCATCGTGCACGAGAACATGCGCCGAACGGGCAAGGGCGCGTACTCGGACGAGGACGCCTCTCTCGAGATCCTCGCCCTCATCGACACGCCCACGGGCGTCACCGGCGGCGAGCGCATCTCGCTGGTGGCGAGCGTGACGCTGAAGGCCTTCACCAACTACCAGTTTCCGGTGGATGGACGCGCGCACTACTTGACGGAGGCGGGCTGAGCGATGCTGGGCGCGATCGTCGGCGACATCGTCGGCTCGATCTACGAGTGGAACAACCACCGCTCGAAGGACTTCCCGTTCTTCGGCCCCGGCGCGGACTACACCGACGATTCCGTCCTCACCGCCGCTGTCGCCGATGCGCTGGTGCACGAGCTTCCGCCGCAAAAGGCGCTCTTCCTGTGGGCCACGCGGCACCCGAAGCGCGGCTACGGCGGCGGCTTCGCGCGCTGGCTCGATACCTGGGAGCTGGCGCCCTACGGAAGCTGGGGCAACGGGGCGGCGATGCGCGTGAGCCCGGCCGCGCTGATCGCCCGCACGCTGGACGAGGCGCTCGCCCTCGCGGTGAAGGTCACCGAGGTGACCCACGACCATCCCGAGGGCCTCAAGGGCGCGAAGGCCACGGCGCAGGCGATCTTTCTCGCGCGAAACGGCGCCGACGCGGGCGAGATTCGCCGCGCCATCGCGCGCGGCTACGGCTACGACATGGACCGCACGGTCGATTCGATCCGCCCCGGCTACGTGTTCAACGAAAGCTGCCAGGAAACGGTGCCCGAGGCCCTCATCTGCGCGCTGGAAGCGACCTCCTTCGAAGACGCCATCCGGAACGCCATTTCCATCGGCGGCGATTCCGACACGGTCGCGGCGATCGCCGGGCCCGTGGCCGAGGCGCGCTTCGGCATCCCCGACGAGATCGCGGTGGCGGCGATGGCCATGATCCCCGAGGACATGCAGCTCACGCTGCGCAAGCTCTATGCGCGAAGCGACTACGCGCATCCCATTCCCCGCGAGCGCCCGGTGCTGCCCGTGGCGCGCCTGCGGGAGCGCTACGAGGCGCTTCTGCCGATCGAGGAACTGCCCGGCGAGCGCAGCTTCCGCATCCGGCTGGGCAGCGGCTGGGATTCGTTTCTCTTCCACGGGCGCAGCGACTCGGCGTGGTTGCGCGAGGCGCTCAAGTCGCAGGGGCCGCGCGATTTCCCGTTCGACGACTGCCCCGCGCTGGTGGCGCTGGTTCTCGAGGCGTGGCC
>DAORTX010000088.1:1444-7727 GCA_035432885.1 Usitatibacteraceae bacterium | reverse complement strand
GAAGATCCGCGCCACGTCCGGCGCCGCGAACCGGTATTCCTGGTTGCAGATCTCGTCGTGCACGGTCACCACGCCGTGCTCGGCGAGCGTGGCCTCGACTTCGGCGCGGCCCAGGCCGCGCAGCATCGCGACCACCTTGTCCTCGCTTCGCGTGCAGCCGTCCTTCACGGGAACCGGCTTGAAGAGGCGCACGTCGTCGTCGGGAAAGAGCGTGGTGAGAAGCCCGCCGATCGTGTCCTCTCCGGCTTCCATGCCGAGCGAGGCCGGCGCGCCGCGGGCCGCCTGCTGCTGCACGCGCGCCCAGCCGTCGGGATCGCGCTCGTCGGCCTTCGGAAGTTTCTGGATGATGAGCGCGCCCACGCCCGCCCGGGTCGCGCGAACCCACAGGTGCGTGGGCACCTGCTCGCTCCTGTCGAAGTAGCGCTCGAAGCACTCGGCGAGCGTGGCGCCCTCCAGCGGCACCACGGACTGGAAGTGGCGCGCGGTGCTCGCGTTCTCGACCGTGAGGACGAGCCGGCCCGTGGGAAAGAGTTCGTGGATGGTCGGGCCTTCGCCCCAGCCATCGCCCGTCGGCGCGGGTGAATCCTTCGCCGCCGCCTCGCTTGCCCCAGGGAGCGGCGACTTCCCGTCGTGCTTCACCATCGCGCGCAGCGCGAACTCGTCGGTGCAGTCGGCCACGGCCATCGTCACCGGCCCGTCGCCCATCACCTGCAGCACCACGCGGCCGGGGTGCTTGAGCCCGGCGGCGATGAGGACGGCGAGTGCCGCGAACTCCGCGAGCAACGGGCGCAACGCCTCCGGGTAGTCGCGCCGGGAGAGGATCGCGCGCCAGGCCGGGCCCAGGCGAACGACCTGGCCGCGGATGTCGAGGTTTTCCAGCAGGAAGCGCTGCGTGAGGTCGGCGGGCGCGGTCATCCGGAAATGATACCGCCCTGTCATACTGGTTTCGCCCATTCGCCGGAAAGGTTCGTCCCGTGGACGACATCGCAAGGCTCATCAAGGCGGCCGACTTCGCCGCCTTCAAGCACCGCGGGCAGCGGCGCAAGGACGCCGAGGCCTCGCCCTACATCAACCATCCGCTGGCGCTCGCGCGCGTGCTGAAGCTCGAAGCCGGCGTGGACGATGTCGACGTGCTGGTGGCCGCGATCCTGCACGACACCGTGGAGGACACGGAGACCACGGTCGAGGAACTGGCGCGGGTGTTCGGCCCGGCGGTCGCGGGCATCGTGGCCGAGGTCACCGACGACAAGAGCCTGCCGAAACCGGAGCGAAAGCGCCTCCAGGTGGAGCGCGCGCCCGGCTCCTCGCGGCCGGCGAAACTGGTGAAGCTGGCCGACAAGATCTGCAACCTGCGCGACGTGACCGACGCGCCCCCGGCGCACTGGCCGCTGGAACGGCGCCAGGCGTACTTCGAATGGGCGCAGGCGGTGATCGACGGCGTCCGGGGAACCCACGCCACCCTCGAGCGGCTCTTCGACGAGGCGTATCTCGGCAAGCCCTGAGTCGCGGCGGTTCCCGGACGGCGGCAAGCCTTCCCTGGCCTCCCGGAAGCCGGGCCCCTCGCCCGCAAGCGGGCCTGCCGTCCTCCACCGGGGTTGAGACAGGTCAATCGCGGGAATTTCCCCAAGCGTACCTTGGGCTTACACCCTGATTGCGCGGGAGAACCCATGTATTCCCAGCCCAAGTCGCTCCTCCCGAACTTCATCTCCGGCAACGCGGACCGGCTGCTCCACGCGACCATGGGCAAGCTCACCGGGGGCCTGTCCCCGGCCTCGCTCTCCAGCGCGTGGATGGACTGGGCCATGCACCTGGCGATCTCCCCCAGCAAGCAGGCGGAGATCGCCGAGATGGGCGTTCGCCAGTGGGAGCGCCTCGGCCATTTCATGCTGCATGCGCAAGGCGGCAACTGCGAGCGCTGCATCGAGCCCCTGCCGCAAGACCCGCGCTTCCGCGACCCGGCGTGGCAGGCGTGGCCTTACAACATCGTCCACCAGGGCTTCCTCCTGGGCCAGCAGTGGATGTCGATCTCCACGCGCGGCGTGCGCGGCGTGACGCGCCACCACGAGCAGGTGATGGACTACACGACGCGCCAGTGGATGGACATCTTCTCGCCGTCCAACTACATCGCCACCAACCCCGAGGTGGTGCGGGCGATCAAGGAGTCCGGGGGCGAGAATCTCGTGAACGGGCTGCGCAACTGGCAGGACGACCTGGAGCGCTTGATCGCCGGCGCGCCGCCCGCGGGCGCCGAGAACTACGTGGTCGGCAAGAACCTCGCGCTCACGCCCGGCAAGGTGGTGCTGCGAAACGAGCTGATCGAGCTGATCCAGTACGCGCCCACGACCAAGCGCGTGCACGCCGACCCCATCCTCATGGTGCCGGCCTGGATCATGAAGTACTACATCCTCGACCTCTCGCCGGGCAATTCCCTGGTGAAGCATCTCGTCGACCGCGGCCACACGGTGTTCATGATCTCGTGGAAGAACCCGGGGCCCGAGGACCGCAACCTCTCCATGGACGACTACCTGGGCCACGGCGTGATGGCCGCGCTCGAGGCGGTCTCCGCGATCGTGCCCAAGCGAAAGATCCACGCCATGGGCTACTGCCTGGGCGGGACGCTGCTCGCGATCGCCGCGGCAGCCCTTGCGCGCGATGGCGACAAGCGGCTCGGCTCGATGACGCTCCTCGCCGCGCAGACGGATTTCACGGAGCCGGGCGAGCTCGCGCTCTACATCGACGACAGCCAGCTCACCTTCCTCGAGGACCAGATGTGGGAGACGGGCTACCTCGATTCCACGCAGATGTCGGGCGCTTTCCAGCTCCTTCGCAGCGTGGACCTCGTGTGGTCGAGCCTCGTGAAGCAGTACCTGAAGGGCGACCGCACGCCGGTGAACGACCTGATGTCGTGGAACGCGGACGGCACGCGCATGCCGTACGAAATGCACACCGAGTACCTGCGAAGCCTCTTCCTGCACAACGACCTGGCCACGGGCCGCTTCCGGGTCTGGGATCGCCCGATCGCGCTCCCGGACATCGACGTGCCGATCTTCTGCGTGGGCACGGTCACCGACCACGTGGCGCCGTGGCGCTCCGTATACAAGCTGCATCTGCTCACCCATGCCGAGCTCACCTTCGCGCTCACCACCGGCGGGCACAACGTGGGCGTCGTGAACCCGCCCTCGAAGGACTCGAAGCGCCGCTTCAAGCTGCGGACCCGGCCCAAGGGCGGCGACTACCTCGATCCGGAAGCCTTCGAGGAGACGGCGAAGGACTATCCCGGCTCGTGGTGGACGGCGTGGGACGGCTGGCTCGCCGAGCGCACTTCCGGCATGGTCGCGCCGCCCAGGATGGGGAACGCACGCTACAGGCCGCTGGGCGATGCGCCCGGCAAGTACGTCTTCATGCGCTGAACAGTGAAGGGGGCGCTACCCTTCAGGTCGCGACGAACCCAAGAGTAGCGTTCCGTTCCTGAGTCAGCCGAAGGAGAGCCAGGCGGGGTTGAAGACGAGCAGCAGGCCCAGGCCGAGGAGGACCACGCCGCCGACGAGGTTGGACCAGCGCGTGTAGCGGCTGGTGAGCCCCGTGACCTCGAGCGCGCCCAGGGTCGCGAAGAGGACGAAGAGGTCGTCCAGCATGAAGACCAGGATGTAGAGCGCGAGATAGCCGTAGTACTGCCAGGCGGGCAGCGCGCTCTGCACCAGCACCTGCGTGTAGACCGCCGGGATGCCCGCGGAGCAGATGAGCTCCACCACGTTCACCGCGAAGGCGAGCGCCACGATGCCGCCGAGTGCGAGCCAGAGCTGCTCGCGGTTCGTGAGATCGCGCAGCCGGTCGAAGACTCGGCGGCGCTCCCCGGCGCCGGTCACCTTGCACACGGCTTCGGGATTCGTCACGAACTCGCGCAGGTAGAGGACACCGCCGCCGATCGCCACCGCGGCGATCACCCAGCGGATCCACGCGACGGTGCCGATGAAGAGGAAGACGTTCAGCCACGCCGCGAGAAAGAGGAAGTAGACGAGTGCCGAGGCGGCGACGAACGCCCCGCCCAGCAGCCACATGCGCCGGCGGTCCTTCATCGCCACGAGGAGCCCCAGCAGGAAGACGAGCACCCACATCGCGCAGGGGTTGAAGCCGTCCACGGCGGCAAGGAGCAGGGTGAGCGCCGGCAGCGACAGGTTCGCGGTGCGCACATCCCCCACCAGCGGCAGGTTCACGGACCCGGGCAGCGCGGACCCGGACTTCGCGCCGGGCGCAACGGGAGCCGGCGCCTGCGATTCGCCGCCACCGGCCGCGGACAGCAGCGGCTTCACGGAATCCGGGCATTCGAGTCCGAGGCACTCCGCCACACGCTGCTCGATCAACCGGCCGGTGGCGGCCTCGCTGAAGCCGGCGAAGACCGTGTCGCCGACCACCGTGAGCGGCACGCCGCCCAAGTCGACGCCGAGGCGCTCGCCCACGCGCCGGAAGAGTTCGCGCCCGTCACGGTCCTCGAGCACTTCGTAGGCGTGGAGGCGAAGGCGCGGCTCGCGGGCCTCGAGGGCGGCGAGGAACTCCTTCTCGTTCTCGCAGTGCTGGCAGCCGACGCGCCAGAAGAGGTACAGGTCGACACTCTCCGGCGCCCGGGCCGAAGCCCCGGTGGCCGGCAGAAGCGCCGCGGCCAGCACCATGGCAGCCCCGGCCGCAACGCGAACGGCACGCGAAACGATGGAGTCCACGCGTCCACTCTATTCCCGCCGCGGCGTGGGCCGTTGACTCGGGTCAACGGGCGCGCGGGGGGCGTCCCGCCCCCGCATCGCCTGCGCCGCGTGACTTCTCAGTCGCGCAGCTCCACCCCGACCAGGCGCGGCAGCAAGTCCCCGGCGGTCCCGCGCAGTCTCACCACGCCGTCGTGCGCGAAGCTCGGCTGCGGGTTCACCTCGATCACGTGCGCGCCGGCGTCGAGCGCGATCAAGGGCAGGGACGCGGCGGGCTCCACCAGCGCGGAGGTGCCCACGCACAGGAACACGTCACAGGTGCGCGCCGCCGCGAAGGCCCGGGCGAGACCGTCGGCCGGAAGCTGCTCGCCGAACCAGACGACGTCGGGGCGCAGCAGCGAGCCGCAGTGCGGGCAGGCGGGAACGCCTTCGACCGCGACCCACGATTCGACGGCGTGGTTGCGGTCGAAGCACTTCACGCGGCGGATGTTGCCGTGCAGCTCGACGATGCCCCGGCTGCCGGCCACGTGATGCAATCCGTCCACGTTTTGCGTGACGAGGGTGAAATCGACCCCACGCTCGCCGCATTGCCGTTCGAGGTCGGTCAGGGCGTAATGGCCGGCATTGGGCTTCGCGTTCGCCACCGACAGTCGCCGCTGCGCGTACCAGTCCCACACGCGCTTCGGGTCGGCCTCGAACGCCTCGGGCGTGGCGAGCTCCTCGGGGCGGAATTTCGCCCACAGGCCCGTGAGCGCGTCGCGGAAGGTGGGAATGCCCGATTCGGCCGAGATGCCCGCGCCGGTGAGTACCGCGACGGAAGTCGCGTGCCGCAGCAAGTCGCGCGCACGGGAGATGGCGCCGGGCAGGTCGTCGCGTTCCATGGCGAAATCATCGCACCTTCGGCCGCGAATGGGCGGGGAGGTTTGGCGCGTGGCCGCGCTCGGCGAGGTTTCATCGCCGGGCGAGCTCGCGGGGCGCGCGCCGCGATCCAGGTCGCGATTCTTGAATCTGGCCGGAAGATCCCAACCTGAACCGGTACGGAGGAAATCGACGCCTTCGGCGTCCGGGTTGTTCTCCGCGCACCTGCAACGAAGAGGAGATCCACGTGAAGCCCAATGCCCTTGCCGCCGCGGCGTTCGCCGCATCGACGGCGCTGCTCGTCATCCCGCCGGCTTTCGCCGCCGATTCCCATTCCCACGGCCACGGCGCCGGCCCGATGGCGCTGCAGCTCGACCACGGAAAGAAATGGACCACCGACGCGCCGCTTCGCCGCGCCATGCTCTCCATTCGCGAGGCCGTCCACGGCGCGCCCGCGGCGCTCCACAAGGCCACCGCGAAGCCCGAGGCCTACGCGGAGGTCGGCAACCGCATCGAGGCCGACGTCGGCATCATCGTGAAGGAATGCAAGCTGCCGCCCGATGCGGACGCGCAGCTCCACGTCGTCGTCGCCGAGATGATCGCCGGTGCGGACGCGATGAAGGGCGCGAAGGACGCCAAGGCCGGGCGTGCCGGACTCGTCAAGGTCAACGGCGCGCTCACGGCCTACGGGAAGTACTTCGACCACCCCGGCTGGGCCGGCAAGAAGTAGC
>DAORTX010000088.1:0-1344 GCA_035432885.1 Usitatibacteraceae bacterium | reverse complement strand
CCCGTCGCCATCGGCGGGGAATTCCTGAAGACCATCGGCCCGCTCCACGGGCACTGGGACGGCGAGCACGTGCGGCTGGGCTTTCGCGTCGAGGAGCGCCACGCCAACATCGCCCGCGCCTGCCACGGCGGCATGCTCACCTCCTTCGCCGACATGCAGATGGCCGTGGTGACCCACTACCAGTGGCCCGAGATCGCCGGGCACAGCTTTCCCACGATCAGCCTCACCACGGATTTCGTGGCCCCCGTGCCCCTGGGCGCGTGGCTCGAGGGCTCGGCCGAGGTGATTCGCGCGACGAAATCGCTCGTCTTCCTCCAGGGCACGGCGAGCGTCGAGGGCGCCACGGTGCTTCGCTTCAGCGGCGTCTACAAGATCGGCCCGAAGCGCGACTACGCGAACCCGCGCGACCCTTTCGGCCTCCTGCCTTCCCCCGGAAAGAAATAGCCATGAACCAGCCCGTCGTCATCGCAGTGGCCATCACCGGCTCGGTGCCGCGCAAGAAGGACACGCCCGCCGTCCCCGTCATTCCGTCGGAGCAGATCGAGTCGACGCACCAGGCCTTCGAGGCGGGCGCGAGCCTCGTGCACATCCACGTGAGAAACGCCGACGAATCCTCCGGCTCCGATCCGGACAAGTTCGCCGAGGTGCAGGCCGGCGTGCGCAAGCACTGCCCGGGGATGATCGTGCAATTCTCCACCGGCGGGCGCGGGAGGGAGGCGAGCGAACGCGGCGCGATGCTGCATCTGAAGCCCGACATGGCCTCGCTCGCCACCGGATCGGTCAACTTCGCGAAGATCATCTACGAGAACCCGCCGGATTTCATCGACAGCCTGGCCGGCCGGATGATCGAGCTGGACATCAAGCCCGAGTGCGAGATCTTCGACCTGGCGATGCTCTACAACGCCGCCGATCTGGTGAAGCGCGGACTGCTCAAAGCGCCGGCGCACGTGCAGTTCGTGATGGGCATCCGCGGGGCGATGCCGGCGCGGCGCCCGGTCCTCGAGTTTCTCCTCGCCGAGATGAAGGCCGTGCTGCCGGGGGCGACGTGGACCGCCGCGGGCATCGCGCGCCACCAGCTCGAGGTCGCGAAATGGGCCCTGGAACTGGGCGGGCATTGCCGCACCGGGCTCGAGGACAACATCCGCTACGACGACACGCGGCTCGCGAAGAGCAACGCTGAGCTCGTGGAAAAGCTCGTCGCCGAGTGCTCCGCCCTCGGCCGGCGCCCGGCCACGCCCGCCGAGGCGCGAAGCCTCCTGGGCCTGCGCGCCGCCTGACCGCCCTGCCAACTCTTCGATGGCGCCCGGCTTCCGCGCGTTGCCCGGCCTCGGCGCGCGTGGCCGC
>DAORTX010000087.1:0-9787 GCA_035432885.1 Usitatibacteraceae bacterium | reverse complement strand
CCTGCCCCAAAGTGATATCACTTTAATAGCTCCCCGCCGGGAGGGCGCCATGGCCCAGTACCGCAAGGAAGGCAATTTCGAGAAGCCCGTCACCACCTTCAACGGCATCTTCATGCTCGTGGTCCTGCTGGGCCTCGTGGCGCTCGAGGTGTTCGCCATCACGGCCGTCCGCGCGCCGGTTCCCATCGTGGCGCTGGCGCTCGGCATCGTCTTCGTGGCGCCCGGCTTCTTCATGCTGCAGCCCAACGAGGCGAGCGTGCTCACGCTCTTCGGCGACTATGCCGGGACGGAGCGAAGCGCCGGCCTTCGCTGGACCTGGCCCTGGCTCATCCGCAAGAAGGTGAGCGTGCGCGCGCGCAACTACAACGTCGACACCCTCAAGGTGAACGACAAGCGCGGCAACCCCGTCGAGATCGCCGCGGTGGTCGTCTGGCGGGTCGAGGACACGGCGCAGGCGCTCTTCGACGTGGACGACTACGAGAATTTCGTCCGCGTGCAGAGCGAGTCGGCGCTGCGGCACGTGGCCACGCGCTACAACTACGACGAGGGCGAGGAGCATGACGTGGGCGAGATCACGCTTCGCGCCGGCGCGGACACCGTGGCCGATGCGCTGCGGGCCGAGGTGCAGGTTCGCGTCCAGCTCGCGGGCGTGGGAATCGAGGAAACGAAGCTGACCCACCTCGCCTACGCGCCGGAGATCGCCGGGGCGATGCTGCGCCGCCAGCAGGCCGAGGCGGTCATCAGCGCCCGCTTCAAGATCGTCACCGGCGCGGTGTCGATGGTCGAGATGGCGCTGAAGAGCCTTTCGGAGAAGGGCGTGGTGGAACTGGACGACGAGCGCCGGGCGGCGATGGTGTCGAACCTCATGGTGGTGCTCTGCTCGGATCGCGATGCGCAGCCCATCGTGAACACGGGCACGCTCTACCCCTGAGGCCGCCATGGGCGCCGCGTTGTCCGGACCGCTCGTCATGGGGATCGCCGCGGCGGCGGCGCTCGTCGCCTTCTCGCTGGGCGGCCTCGCCCGCTACCGCCGGATGCCCGCGCCCGGCTCCCCCGGCGCGAAAGGCCGATAGCCGCCGATGGCGAGCCCCGACAAGAAGGCCTTCCTGCTGCGCATCGACCCGGCGGTCTGGGTCGAGATCGAGCGCCTGGCCCAGTCGGAGCTGCGCAGCGTGAACGGGCAGATCGAGTACCTGCTGCGGGACGCGCTCGAGCGGCGCGGGTTGCGCCCGGCCGCGTCGCGCAAACCGCGCAAGAGCCCCGGGGCCTAGCATTCCTCCGGCGGCTTCACGCGCCGGAATTCTCGCCACAAGGCGAAGTCGTAGCCGATTTTCGCGACACCCGCGATCACGAGTGGCACGCCGAGCCCCGCCGACTGCATCAGGGCTCCCGCGAAGACCGGCGCGAGCGCCCAGCCGCCCGAGCGCACGAGGTTGGTGACGCCGGCGGCGGCCAGGCGTTCGGCAGGCTGCACGACGGCCATCACGTAGGACTGGCGCGTGGGCACGTCCATCTCGTTCAGCGATTCGCGCAGCAGGAAGAAGAAGGCGGCCCACGCGAAGCTGTCCGTCGCGACGATGGTGAAGAGCAGCAGGCTCCCCGGGATGTGGGTGTAGACCATCGTGTTGATGAGCCCGATGCGCTTCGCGAGCCAGGCCGCGGCGATGTGCGAGGCGGCCGAGAGCAGCCGCCCGGCGCTGAAGAGGATCGCGATCGTGGCGGCCGAGGCGCCGAACGCTTCCGAGAACCAGTAGGCGAAGATCGCCGAACCCACGAAGCCGCCGGCGAAGGCGTCGACGAAGAAGAGCGCCGAGATCTTCGCGATGATGGGCCGGGACCGAGGCGAGAGCTCGCGCAGCCCGGCGGGCGCCGTGTCGCCCACCCGCGCCGGCAGCCGCGCGTAGAGAAGCGTCGAAGCGGCATAGAGCGCGCAGAAAAGGACGAGGGTGAGCTTCATGGCGGCGAGAGCCCCCAGGCCCGCGACGGACTCGAGAATCGTGGGGATGGCCGCGAGGAGCCCCCCGGCCGCGTAGCCGCAGTCGAGCAGCACGTTGTACCAGGCGAAGACGCGCGTGCGGTCCCCGTCCGTGGTCGTCGCCGGGAACATCGCCTGCTCGAGGATCGGGATCGCGCCCCGGTCGCGGCCGTTCACGTTGAACATCCCCAGGAAGGCGGCGGCCACGACGACGAGGAAAGCGTCGCTCGCGAGCAGCACCGCGCAGGCGAGCGCCGGCAGTGCCGTGAGCGCGACGAGGAGGGCGCGCTCGGAGCAGCGCCGGCCGGCGAGCATCGTGGCGAGCGTGGCGAGCGCCGCGCCCCAGAGTGCCGCCGACAGCACGACGCCGATCTGCACCGGCGTGAGGCCCAGCCGCGCGCAATAGAGCCCGATCAGCACCGCCATCAGGCCGATGGCGAGCGCGCGAAGGAAGGCGGCGGCGTAGAGGATGCGGCGCAGGCGCGCCGCGGAGGCGATCACCCGGCGATGATAGCCGCCTTCAGATCACGGGTTTGCGGCGCAGGAAGTCGGCGCGATCGATGGAGTGGACGCGCACCTGCCTCACGTCGGCCCCCTGGAGGACGGTGAGCGCCACGTCCGCGCCCGGCTCGCCGGACGCCCAGAGCTTGCCGTAGAAGTCCGCGAGACCGCGGATCGTCTCGCCCCCCACCGACAGGATGATGTCGCCGGGGCGGATGCCGGCCGCGTCCGCGGGCCCTTCGGTGGTCACGCGCAGGACCTTCAGGTGCCCGTCGTCCTCCACGGAATTCACCCCGATCCAGGGCCGCCTGCCCGCCTTGCGCCGGCCCGTGGCGACCAGTTCGGCGAGGATGGGCTTCAGCAGGTCGATCGGGACGAACATGTTGCCGGGCAGCCGTTCCCCGGGCGACATCGCGTCCATCACCAGGAGCGATCCGATGCCGACCAGTTCCCCGTTCCTGTCGATCAACGCGGCGCCGCTGTGGTCCGTGCGCGGGGGCGAGGTGAAGATGGCGCCGTCGATCAGGTACTCCCAGTAACCCGCGAAAGTCCGGCGCGACACGACGGTCGCGAGCGACACGCCGCCCGCGCCGCCGGCGGCGATCATCAGCCGGTCGAGCAGTTCGATTGAACCGGAGGAACCCAGCGTGACCGGCTTCGACGAAAGCGGCCCGATGACGCGCAGCAGCCCGAAACCCGTGGCGTGATCGTAGGCGACGACGCTTGCCGGCAGGGACCGGCCGCCGGCGTCCTCGACTTCCACGAGATCGGCCTCGAGGATGAGGTAACCGATGGTGAGGACGAGGCCCGCCGGCGCGATGACGATGCCGGAGCCCGTGCGCTCGGCCCCGAGGGTCTCGACCGACCTCGCGTCGCCCAGCGCCTTCGTCCGGACGGTCACCACGGCGCCCGTCGCTTCCCGAAGCAGCCGGTAGGTGTCGTCGTTCGCGCTGGCCGCCGGGGGCTCCCGCGCCGGGGCGGTCTCCGCGCCGGTCTCTGCCGTGCCGGTCGCCGCGAAGGCCGCACCCGCGACCGCGGCGAGGACGCCGGCGACGAGAATCGAGGCGAAGCTCGGCAGCGGTCGGATCGATCCCATGGTCGCCTCCGGGTCGGCGGGGTTCGGGTCAGCCGATCCTAGCACCGCCCGCGGGCCGCGCATGCGGCGGCCTCAGGCGAGCCAGCCGAGCGTCGCGGGCGTGGGTTTCGAGGGGCGATACTCGGCTGCCGTCCAGCCTTCGTAGCCCAGGGCTTCCAGCCTCGCGAAGCAGGCGGCCATGGCGACCGAGCCGGTGCCGGGTTCGTGGCGGCCGGGGGCGTCCGCGAACTGGACGTGGGCGATCACGGGAGCGAAGCGCGCCAGGCCCTCGACGGGATCGTCGCCCATCATCGCGGCGTGGTAGATGTCGTACTGGAGCCGCGCGTTCCCGGCGCCCGTCTCGGCGAGGAGGGCCGCGCCGTCGGCCGGTCGCGGCACCACGAAACCGGGCACGTCGACGGTGTTGATGGGTTCCAGGAGCAGCGTGAGGCCGGCCGCGGCGAACTCCCGCGCCGCGAAGCGCAGGTTCGCGAGCAGGGTTTCGCGAAGCAGCTTCGCGTCGGCGCCGGCCGGCGCCTTGCCGGCGATGCAGTTCGCCTGCGCGTTGCCCAGCACGCCGGCGAGGTCGATCGCGCGCGCGACCCCGTCGCGGAATTCCGCTTCGCGCCCCGGCAGGCAGGCGATGCCGAAATCGCCCGCCGCGGCGTCGCCCATGGGGAGGTTGAAGTTGACCATCTCGAGTCCGTTGGCTTCCAGCAGCTGCGCGAGCTCCCGCGAATCCCACGCGTAGGGCTGCGCGAACTCGACGGCGCGAAACCCGGCAGCCGCGGCGGCGCCGAAGCGCTCCGGAAAGGGGTGCTCCGGGAACAGGAAGCCCAGGTTGGCGGCAAATCGCGGCATCGTCTCGCTGCTACTATAACGGACGAAACGCCGCGCCCCGTCACGATGAGCACCGCCACCCTTCCCCAGGATCCCCCGAAGCCCGCCGAGCCTCCCGTCACCGGTGACGCCGGCGTCATCGCGAAGCTCCTTCCCTACCTGTGGGAGTACCGCGGCCGGGTCGCGCTCGCCGTCGGGTTCCTGGTCACCGCGAAGATCGCGAACCTCGGGGTGCCGCTCATCATGAAGGCCATCGTCGACGGGCTCTCCGGCCCGAAGGCGGTGCTCGCGGTGCCGGTCGCGCTGCTCGCCTCCTACGGGCTGCTGCGCATGTCGTCGACGCTCTTCAACGAGCTGCGCGACATCGTGTTCGCGAAGGTCGCCCAGCGCGCCATGCGGCGCGTGGCGCTGGAAGTCTTCCAGCACATGCACTCGCTTTCGCTGCGGTTCCACCTCGAGCGGCAGACGGGCGGGCTCACCCGCGACATCGAGCGCGGCACGCGGGGCATCTCGACGCTGCTCAACTTCATGGTCTTCAGCGTGCTGCCGACCTTCTTCGAGATCGCGCTGGTCACGGGCTTCCTCATCGTCAAGTTCGACGTGTGGTTCGGGGTCATCACCGTGGGCGCGCTCGTCCTCTACATCGCGGCGACCTTCGTGATCTCCGAGCGCCGGATCCACCACCGCCGCACGATGAACGAGACCGACTCGAAGGCGAACACGCGCGCGATCGACTCCCTCATCAACTACGAGACGGTCAAGTACTTCGGCAACGAGAGCTTCGAGGCGAAGCGCTACGACGAGAACCTCTCGCGCTACGAGCAGGCGGTGGTCACGAGCGAGACCTCCCTCGGGTTCCTGAACACCGTGCAGGCGGCGATCATCGCGCTCACGGTCTCGCTCCTCATGTGGCGCGCCTCCGACGGCATCGTGAACGGGGGGCTTTCGCTGGGCGACCTGGTGATGGTGAACGCCCTCCTGATCCAGCTCTACATCCCGCTCAACTTCCTGGGCGTGCTCTACCGCGAGATCAAGCAGTCGTTGACCGACATGGAGAAGATGTTCCGCCTGCTCTCGGTCAATCGCGAGGTGGAGGACAAGCCCGGTGCGCCGGCGCTCGCGGTGGGCGGCGGCGCCATCCGCTTCGAGTCGGTGGACTTCAGCTACGACGGGCGGCGCGAGATCCTCTCCGGCGTGGACTTCGAGGTGCCCGCCGGCGGGACCGTCGCGGTGGTGGGGGCCAGCGGCTCGGGAAAATCGACCCTGGGACGGCTCCTCTTCCGCTTCTACGACGTGCAGAAGGGGCGCATCACGATCGACGGGCAGGACATCCGCGACGTGACGCAGCTCTCCGTGCGCACCGCCATCGGGATCGTCCCCCAGGACACGGTCCTCTTCAACGACACGATCTACTACAACATCGCCTACGGGCGGCCCGAGGCCACGCGCGAGGAAGTCGTGGAGACCGCGAAGGTGGCCCACATCCTGGAATTCATCGAGCGCCTGCCCGACACCTGGGAGACGTCGGTCGGCGAGCGCGGCCTGAAGCTCTCCGGCGGCGAGAAGCAGCGCGTCTCCATCGCGAGGACGCTGCTGAAGGACCCGCCGATCATGATCTTCGACGAGGCCACCTCCGCCCTCGATTCGAAGACGGAGAAGGGCATCCAGGCCGAACTCGCGGAGATCTCGCGGGATCGAACGACGCTCATGATCGCGCACCGGCTCTCCACCATCGTCGACGCCGACGAGATCCTGGTGATGGAGGCGGGCAGGATCGTCGAGCGCGGCCCCTTCCGCACGCTGATGGCGCTCGACGGGAAATTCGCCGAGATGTGGCGGCTGCAGCAGGAAGAAGCCGAAGGCGCCGGTGAAGGCGCGCAGAAAGGGCAGGCATGAAACCCAAGGGCATCCTTCGTTTCGGGTCGATCCTCGCCGGCCTGTCGGCCGTCGCGGCACTCGCGGGCTGCGCGGGCCAGCCGCCGGCGCCGCGGGAGCGCGAGGTCCGGGTCAACGCCATGGAGCGGGTGAGGTGGGACCTGCCGCCGGAGCCGGGCCTCTTCCGCATGGTGTTCGACGAGGCGCTGTCGCGGGAGCTGCGCCGGCGCGCTTCGGTGCTCGCGTCCCAGGAGGACATCGATTACCACTACGCGGAGATCCGGGTCCTGGAAGACGAGGCGGATCGCGAATTGAAGTCGAGGAACCTCTGCGGCGGGACGACGGCTTTCCTCGGGCGCCTGGACGGCGGGAACGGCCAGGGCGAGATCGGCGCGGCCTTCAAGTGCCGCCCCACGATATTCTGAGGGCGCGAGCCGCTAGGCCCCGGCGGGCAGGTGCGCGCGCAGCGCTTGCAGGACTTCGCGGGGCGATTCGGCGGTCATGGCGTGGCCGGCGTCCAGGAGGGTGAACGTCGCCTCCGGGATTTCGCGCGCGAGCGCCTGGCCGGCCTTCCACGGCGTCATCGCGTCCCGCCGGCCGGCGACGACGAGCGTCGCGGCCTTCAGCCCGCGCAGGGCCTCGGGCGTCGGCGCATAGGCGTTGCAGGCCGCGAGGTCCGCGTACTGGACGCCCGGCCGGGCGCGGGCCACGAGGTGGCGGCTCGCCCCGTACAGCGTGGTCCCCGGGACCGCGCTCGCGCCGAGCATCACGTGGCGGGCGTGACCCCAGACCGATTGCATGTCGAACGCGGCGGCCGAGTCGTCCTTCGCCGCGGCGAGGAATGCCTCGCCCACCGCCATCGGCACGGCGGCCCCGAGCAGGGCAAGCCTGTCCACGCGCCGGGGGTGCCGGATCGCGGTGTCCAGGGCCACCAGCGAGCCCATGCTGTGGCCCACGACGTGCGCCCTTTCCTCGCAGGAGGCCTCGATGAGGGCCGCCACCCAGTCGGCCAGCGCCTCGATGGTCGGGCGGATCGCGCCCGGGCTGCGGCCGTGGCCGGGCAGGTCCACGGCGAGCACGGAGAAGCCGTGGTGGGCGAAATAGCGCGCCTGCCATTGCCACACGCTGTGGTCGAGCGCCGCGCCGTGGAGAAAGACGATGGCCGGGAGCTTCGGGTCGAAAGGCCGCCCGCCCGTGTACGCGTAGGCCGGATAGCCCTGCACGATGAAGTTCATTTCTGCGAGGCGCGAAGCGCGCGCGACAGATCCTCGAGCAGGTCGTCGGGATGCTCGAGGCCGACGGACAGGCGGATCGTGCCGGCGGTGATGCCGGCCGCCGCGAGCGCGGCGTCGTCCATGCGGAAATGCGTCGTGGAGGCCGGGTGGATCACGAGCGATTTCGCGTCCCCGATGTTGGCAAGGTGCGAAAAGAGCGTGAGCGCCTCGATGAACCTGCGCCCCGCCTCGCGTCCGCCCTTCAGCTCGAAGGAGAGGATCGCGCTGCAGCCCCCGGGATAGAGGCGCGCGGCGAGGGCGTGGTCCGGGTGCGAGGCGGCATCGGGGTGGTGGACGCGCGCCACCGCCTCCTGCCGCGCCAGGAACTCGACCACCGTGGCGGTCGTGCGCACGTGCCTCGGCATCCGCAGGTGCAGGGTTTCGAGCCCCTGCAGGATCTGGAAGGCGGTCATCGCGGCCATGCACGCGCCGAAATCGCGCAGGCCCTCGCGCCGGGCGCGCAGGAGGAACGCGGAGATCGCGGACTCCTCGCTGAACACCATGCCGTGGAATCCCTCGTAGGGCTCGGTGAGCGTCGGGAATTTCCCGGAGGCGTCCCAGTCGAAGCGGCCGCCGTCGACCAGCACGCCGCCGATCACCACCCCGTGACCCGACAGGAACTTCGTGGCCGAATGCACCACGAGATGCGCGCCCAGGTCGAGGGCGCGTCCCAGGTACGGCGTGGTCACCGTCGCATCGACGAGGAGCGGGATGGCATTGTCGTTCGCGAGGGCGGCGAGCGCGGGGATGTCCAGCACGTCGACCGACGGGTTGCCCACCGTCTCGCCGAAAACGAGGCGCGTATCGGGCCGGATCGCTCTGCGCCAGGCGTCGATGTCGCGCGGGGCGACGAAGGTGGTCTCGATGCCGAAGCGCGGCAGCGTGTAGTGCAGCAGGTTGTGGGAGCCGCCGTAGAGGCTCGCCGAGGACACGATGTGCCCGCCGCGCCCCATGAGGGTCGCGATGGCCAGGTGCAGGGCGGCCTGGCCGCTGGCGGTGGCGATCGCGCCCACGCCCGCCTCGAGGGCCGCCATGCGCTCCTCGAAGACGGCCACCGTCGGGTTGGACAGTCGCGAATAGACATGCCCCGGCTGCTCCAGGTTGAAGAGCGCCGCGGCGGTGTCCGTATCCGGCAGGACGAAGCTCGCGGTCTGGTAGATGGGCACCGCCCGCGCGCCGGTGACCGGGTCGGGCGACTGGCCGGCATGCACCGCCAGGGTGTCGGGATGCGGCGTTTTTGGACCTGAATGAGCCATCTAATCAGGGATTTGTGGCGGGTTCCGGAGGAAAGTCTTATCTTGTCACGGACCGCACATCTTTGCTATGGTGCAGGCTCGCTTGAAGCAACCGGGTCTCCATGAAGCGTCTCGCAGTCCTCTTCTTCTCCCTGTTCGCCGTCGCGACCGCCTCCTTCGCCGGAGATCGGCCGGCCGCGCGGGCGAAATCGTCGAAGGCGACGCGGGCGGTCGCGGACTTCGACAAGGACGGCGACCCGAACCTGCTGTCCTCGGCGGCGTTGGTGCTCGATGCCACTACCGGCGAGACCCTCTTCGCGAAGAACGCGGACCAGGTGCACCCCATCGCCTCGATCACCAAGCTGATGACGGCGATCGTGGTGATCGACTCGAAGCTCCCGCTGGACGAGGCGGTCCGGATTTCCACCGAGGACCTGGACACGCTCAAGGGGACGAAGTCGCGCCTGCCCGTGGGCGCGCACTTTCGCCGCGACGACCTGATCCGCATCGCGCTGGTGGCTTCGGACAACCGCGCGGCCGCGGCGCTGGGCCGCGCCTATCCCGGCGGCCTCTCCGCCTTCGTGGTGGCCATGAACGCGCGCGCGAAGCTGCTCGGCCTCGACGCCACGCAATTCGTGGATTCGAGCGGACTGGCCCCCGGCAACGTCTCGAGCCCCGCCGACCTGGGCAAGCTCGTGGCCGAGGCCTCGAAGTACGACCTCATCCGCGACTACTCCACCACGGCGGCCCTCGACGTGACGCTTCCCGACTCGGGCCGCAAGCTGAGCTACGTGAACACCAATGTGCTGGTGCGCGCCGGCAACTGGGACATCGGCGTCTCGAAGACCGGCTACATCAGCGAATCGGGCAAGTGCCTGGTGATGCAGGCCATGATCGCCAACACCCCGATCGTGATCGTGCTCCTCGATTCCTGGGGCCGTCTCACGCGCATCGGCGACGCCAACCGCATCAAGCGCTGGCTCGAGAAGAACCCCGCGAAACTCGCCGGCGC
>DAORTX010000086.1:0-9819 GCA_035432885.1 Usitatibacteraceae bacterium | reverse complement strand
CGGCCGGGCCGGACGAGAGTGCCGGCGAGCCCCGGGAACGCGGCCGCGGCGGCGAACGCCGCGGGGGCCATCGCGACCGCAAGCCGGCGCGAGAGGAACGGCGACCATCCGAGCGCGCGTCGGAGAATGCCTCCAGGCCCGCACCCGAGCCCAGGCCGGCGCCCGAGCCCAGGCCGGCACTCGCGCCCAGGCCAGCACCCGCCCACAGGCCGGCGCCCAAGGCGGCGGCTGGAGACATGGATTTCTCCAAGCCCTACGAACCGTCGACGACGGCAAGCGCGATCGAGCAGCCCGACGAGGCGCCGGTCCGCAAGCGCGCGGCCCATGCCATCCCCGCGCTGTTCCGGCGCAAGGGCGCCTGAGCGCGCCTCGCGCCCCTTCCTGCCTGAGGCCGCCATGCGCGACCCCGCCGATCGCACGATCCTCCTGAAGGATTACGCGCCGCCCGCCTATCTCGTCGACGCCGTCGCGCTCGACGTGGACATCGCGCAGCCATGGGTCACCGTGCGCGCCACACTTGGCGTGCGCCGCAACCCTGACGGCGCCGGCGGTCCGCTCGTGCTGGATGGCGAGCACCTGGAACTCGTCTCGGTATCCCTGGACGGCGTCCCGCTTGCGGCTTCGCAGTACGACCTCACCGGCGAGTCCCTCACCCTGCGCAACGTACCCGGGGAATTCCGCGTCGAGACGGTGGTTCGCCTCGACCCGTGGAGCAACACCCGCCTCGAGGGCCTTTACGCGTCGAAGGCCGGTCTTTTCACGCAATGCGAGGCCGAAGGCTTCCGAACGATCACCTACTTCCCGGATCGACCCGACGTGATGTCCACCTACGGGGTGACGCTGCACGGCTCCCGGGAGGCGTTTCCGCGCCTGCTTTCCAACGGCAACCTCGTGGATTCCGGCGAGGAAGGCGATGACCGGCACTGGGCGAGATGGGAGGATCCGTTCCCGAAGCCCTGCTACCTCTTCGCGATGGTCGCCGCAAGGCTCGACGTCCTCGAGGATCACCTGGTCACGAAGTCCGGGAAGAAAGCCCTGCTCCAGGTCTACGTGGAACCGGGCAAGCTGGACCAGGCGGGCTTCGCGATGCAATGCCTGAAGCGCGCCATGCGCTGGGACGAGGAGCGATTCGGACTCGAGCTCGATCTCGACCGCTTCATGATCGTGGCGGTGGGCGACTTCAACATGGGGGCCATGGAGAACAAGGGCCTCAACATCTTCAACACGAAGTGCGTCCTCGCGAGCGCCGACACGGCGACCGACGTCGACTTCATGACGATCGACCGCGTCGTGGCGCACGAGTATTTCCACAACTGGACGGGCAATCGCGTCACCTGCCGCGACTGGTTCCAGCTCTCGCTCAAGGAAGGGCTCACCGTCTTCCGGGACCAGGAATACGGCGGCGACGAGTACTCGCGCACCGTTTCGCGCATCCAGGACGTGCGGGCGCTTCGCGAACGCCAGTTTCCCGAGGATGCGAGCCCGATGGCCCATCCCGTGCGCCCGGAGTCCTACGTCGAGATCAACAACTTCTATACCGCCACCGTCTACGACAAGGGTGCCGAGATCGTCCGGATGTACCAGACCCTGCTGGGCCGCGACGGTTTCCGCAAGGGAATGGACCTCTACTTCGAGCGCCACGACGGCCAGGCCGTGACCTGCGACGATTTTCGCTCGGCCATGGCCGACGCGAACGACGCGGACCTGGAACAGTTCGGCCGCTGGTATTCCCAGTCCGGCACGCCCGTCCTCGACTGCCGCGGCGAGTACGACGCGCAGGCGCGGACCTTCACGCTGACCCTCGCGCAATCCTGCCCGCCGACGCCGGGACAGCCGGTCAAGCTGCCGTTCCACATCCCGGTGGCGATCGGCCTCGTGGATCCCCAGGGCTACGACATGGCGCTGCGGCTCTCGGGCGAGGACGTCGCGTGGAACGCCCAGGACCCGACGACCGGCGCGATCACGCGCGTCTTCCAGGTCACCGAGGCGCAGATGAAGCTCGCCTTCGTCGACGTGGCCGAGCCGCCGGTCGTCTCCATCCTGCGCGGTTACTCGGCGCCGGTCGAGCTTCGGCACGACCTCGGCGACGAGGACCTCGCGCACCTGATGGCATACGACGCGGATCCGTTCAACCGCTGGGAGGCGGGGCAGGCGCTCGCCACCCGCGTATTGCTGGCGGGCGTCGAAGCGATCCGTTCGGGCCGCGAGATGGTCGTGCCCCCGGCCTACGTCGCGGCGTTGGGCCGCGTGCTCACCGACGGCGCGCGCGATCCGGCGTTCGCCGCCGAGTGCCTGCAGCTCCCGGGAGAAGGAGAACTCGCCGAACGGATGCAGGTCGCCGACCCCGATGCGATCCACGCCGCCCGGAAGAAGCTCGTGCACGAGGTGGCGATTCGCTATCGAACGCGGTTCGAGGGCGCGTTCCGCCATTTCACCGTTCCCGGCCCCTACACCCCGGTCGCGGCGGCAGCGGGCCGACGCGCGCTCCGCAATGCCGCGCTGGGCTACATCATGGCCATCGACGACTCGACGGCCCGCGCGCTCACCTTTCTCGAATTCCGGCGTGCGCAGAACATGACCGACGCGATGGCCGCCCTTGCCTGTCTCGCCGATTCCATGGGGGCCGAACGCGAGCGCGCGCTGGCGATGTTCCTCGACCAGTGGAAGAACGACGAACTCGTGGTCGACAAGTGGTTCCGGGTGCAGGCGACGGCCACGCTGCCGGGCGCACCGGGTCGCATCGAGACGCTTCTCGCGCATCCGGCGTTCAACCTGCGAAACCCCAACCGCGCGCGGTCCGTGCTGCACGCTTTCGCGACCGACAACCCTCTGCACTTCCATGCCGCCGACGGCTCGGGCTACCGCCTCGTCGCGGGCCAGGTCGTCGCGCTCGACCGGATCAATCCCCAGATCGCCTCGAGGCTGGCTCGCGCCTTCGATCGCTGGCGCAAGTACGACGCCGTGCGGCAGGCCCATGCGCGCGCTGCGCTCGAGTCGATTGCCTCCGCCGGGGACATTTCCCCGGATGTGGCCGAGGTCGTGGCGCACGCGCTCTCCTAGCCGGCCCCCTGCCGACCACGCCCGAAGGGCTTGCCCGCGCGGCACGTCGGAAACGACAAGGGCCGCATAGGCGGCCCCTGGCTGTACTCCCCTCGCGAGACGTCGCGACAGGAGGCGATCGTCAGTTCTTCTTGATCTGCTCGAGCACCTTGAACGTCGACTTCGACGCGCCGTGGAAGAGGCGCTTGAAGGCCTTCGGCAGGCAACGGCGCTCGAGGGTATTGCGTCGGGTACGTTTGCGTTCGGCCATGGCCAACTCCTTGTAGCGGAACCGGGGATTATACCGGAGCGGTGGTCACCGCGCACCCGCCGCGGTGCGACGCGTCATCACTTCAGGAGCTTGACCGCCCCGTCGACGATTTCCGCTTCCAGGCGCGTCCCGTCGACCTTGACCATCGCACCCCTTGCCTTCGCGAGCCCGTTGTCGAACTGGCCCTCGAACCGGGTGCCGTCGGCGAACCAGAAGGTCCCCTTGCCCTGGGGATGTCCGTCCGTCATCTCTCCCTCGTACTTCTGGCCGCTTTCGTGAAAATAGGCCCCCGCGCCGGTCAGCGCGCCGTCGCGCAGATCCCCCTCGTAGCGGTCGCCGTTCGAGAAGTGATAGACACCCTTGCCCTGCGCCTTGCCGTTCACGAACGTGGCCTCGATGCGATCGCCGTTCCTGGCGAAATAGCGACCCTTCCCGTGCATCCTGCCCGCCTCCATTTCGCCCTCGTAGCGATCACCGCTCGCGAAGCGGTAGATGCCGATGCCGCTCGCCCGTCCGTCCACGAACGATCCCTCGATGCGGTCCCCGGATTTTGCGACGTAGACGCCCCGGCCCGAGATCGCCCCTGCGCTCACCTCGCCTTCGTATGAATCGCCGTTCCCGAACCGGTACTTGCCCTTTCCGTTCGGGCGATCCTGCGCGAACTCGCCCTCGTAGCGGTCGCCGTTTTCCCATTCGTACGCGCCCTTGCCCTGCTTCAGCCCTTCCTTGAACTCCCCCTCGTACTTGAACGCCTTCGAGGTGTAGTGACCCTTTCCGTGCAGCTGGATGCCGCGCATCGCGCCCACGTATATGGAGCCGTCGGCGAACGTGATTTCACGCACGCCCGGGGCGATTTCCCGGCCCGGAAGGTCGTCCCGTGGCTTGGGCGGCGGCGGCGCAGCCGGCACGGGCACGGAATCGGGCGCGGGCGACGCCGACTTCAGGGTCGCCGGCACCGGTTCGACGGCCGCGACGGCGCCCTTGATTTCGACGCCGGCGGCTTGCTTCCCCGAATCGACTGCCGGGCCCGCAGGCAGCGCGCCGGCCTGCTTCGCCGTCGCAGCGGGTCGCGTCGATGCGACCTGACCCGCGACCGGGGCTCCCGGGTCCGGTGAGACCGCCGAAGGGCCGGGCGCGGTCACCGATGGCAGGATTGCGTCCGCCGCGCGACCGCGTCCGGTCAGCGAGTCGATCCGGTTTCGCGCCAGAGCGGCGAAGACCCCCTTGGGGTACTTGTCCAGGTACGCCTGCATGTCGCCCGCCCGGGTGGAATCCTGCACGCTCTTCCAGAACTGCAGCTCGAGCTGCGCCGCGACGTCCGCGGATGGTCCGCCGCCCGCGGCGACTTCGCTTCTCGTCGCTGCGCGCCCCGTCTCGTTGAACACGAAGTCCCCCTTGATCGACGAAAGCTCCCAGGGAGTCTGCAGGCGCTTGGTATCGCGCTCCACGCCCTCGCGCACCTTCCGGAACAGGACTTCCACCGGCATGTCGGGGATCTTGATGTTCTGCAGGATATGCCCCGTGTAGACGCCGTTGCGGCCGAATCCGTCGGCCGCCGTGGCACCCGGTGCGGTGGCGTACGCAATGAGCGTGCCGGACGGCCCGCTCATCTGCGCGAGACCGGTGGCGCGAACCTTGAAGGAATCCCGGAACGGGTTGTCCCGGCAGGCATCGAGGATCACGAAATTGGAACTCGTCCTGGCTCGTTCCATCCGGTCGAAGACCTGCGCCACTTCCACCGAAAAGAACGTGATGTCCTCCTCCGATGCCATGACGGCGTCGATCGGAATGAGGTAGTTGCGGTCCTTGAACTGCATCGCGTGGCCCGCATAGAAGAACAACGCGGCGTCCGCGTCTTCGAGGGCCTTTCCGAATTCCTGCAGGGCGGCGATCATCTCCGAGCGCGTCGTGTTTTCCTTCACGATCGTCGTGAAGCCCAATTCGCGAAGCGTCGCGCCGAGGTCGCGCGAGTCGTTGACCGCATTGCGAAGGGGCGAAGTCGGGTAGGCATTGTTGCCGATGAGAAGGGCAACGCGTCCCCTGGCCAGCGCGGCCGCGGGCGACGACGCCAGCAACGCGATCGCCAGGGTGGCGGCGAGCGAGCGCAGGCTGTTCGTGAGTGTCCCCGTTTTCATCGTGGTCGCGAGCCGATCGGCGTCGAGCGCAGGTCAGGAGCGCGAATTATCGCTCAAGACGATACCCGGGGCACCGGGTTGGCCGCCGGCCGGGCTAGCGGACCAGACCCGCGAGTTCCGGCATGTCCGGACGCTCCGCGGCGAGTTTCGTCCAGATCTCGCGCGAATCCTGGGTCGCGCCAAGGTCGTGCAGGAGCAGGGCGAAGAGCACCCGGTCCTGGAACGAGTTCGCACCCAGGCGGGCTTTTTCCGCAAGGGAGATGGATTCCGCCGGCAGGGTCCTGAACCGGGATTCCCGGGCGTCCGCCTTTCCGGGGTCCAGGATCCACGAGTATTCCTGGTCGGCCACGAGCCGGGAAGGCAAGGGCAGCGAAAGGCCCCTGACGCTACCGCGAAAGACTTCCTTGCCCTCCGAGGCCATCACGACGACCAGGTGGACGGCGCCCGGCTCCCCGAGCCAGCGCAAGGTTGGCTGAAGCGTCGCGATCCGGGCATCGACGGGATAAGACGGACCCGATCGCTCGACACGGGGAGCCATGGCACTGCGCATGCGAAGACTCGCCGTGGCCGTTCGCGAAACCTGGATGAGGACCTTCGCGCTGGCGCGAATCGCGGGCACGCGCACGGATGGCTCGGCTCCCCTGACGGCCTTCACGCCTTGCCGGGCGATCACGAATTCGCCGGGGCCCTTGACGGAAAATGACTCGCCGCTGACGACATACATCACTGCTGCGGTGGAATGTTCGCCGAGCACGAGCGTCGATCCCGGCAGGAGCTCAGCGAGGAACGACGGGCGGCCCACGCCGTTCAAGGTGACATCGCCCCTGAAATCCGACACGAACGCGACGGGATCCGCCGCCTGCGCGCCGCAGGCGAGGAATAGTCCGGTCGCGGCGACAAGCGCGCGGGTCAGGCGTGCCATGAACGCGTTCATCGCGCCACCGCGAACCTACTTCGCGAGGCCTGCCAGTTCGGGAAGGTCGGAACGTTCCAGGGCGAGCTTGCCCCAGGCTTCCTGCGCCTCCTGGACCGCGCCGAGTTCCTGAAGGAAGAGCGCAAACAGCACCCGGTCGGTGAACTCGCCCTTGTCGCCAGGGCGGCGCTTCTCCGCGTCCAGCAGCACCGGGACCGGCAGCGTCCTGAACTTCGCGGAACCGAGCTCGCGCTCGCCCGCCGATACCGTCCACGCGTATTCGGTATCGGGATCCAACGCCATCGCGAACCGGTGGCTGGTTCCGGAAATTTTGGCCTTCGCAGCCGGCTTCTCGTCCTTGCCGACGACGGCAACGGTCAACTCGTATGACGCCTTCGCCCCGGATCCCGCCCATCGAAAGGTCGGGTGAAGCGTGGCCACAGTGCCCTGTGTCGGAAACTCGAGCCTCGGCCTGGAGGCGGCCTTCGATGGGGCGAGCGAGCGCATGCGAATGCTCGCGGCCGAAGTCTGCGCGGCCTGCACGAGCACCCGGCTGCCGGGCCGCCAGGCGGTCTCCCGAGTCGCGGTCGGCATGCCGCTTTCCGCGATGATCCCTCGCTCACCTACCGTGAACTCATCTGGACCCTTGAGGACGTATTCCTTCCCCGACTGGATGTACATGACCGCGAGCTGCGATTCCTTGCCTGCCACGATCCTCTGTCCCTTGGCCAATTCGCTCATGAGCATTGGCCTGGGCGAGCCGTCGACGGCGATCTCGCCCTTGACGTTGGTGACGAAGGCGACGCCTTCGACCGCCGCGGCCGGCACGACGGTGAAGGCAGCAGCCGAAATCAGGAGTGCGCGCAGGATGTTTTTCATTTGGACCTCTGTCATGTCGCCGCAGGCGCGGGTCTCGCCGTGCGGATGCCCCATATATTGACCGGGCTGTGCCCCTTCACCTGGTGCGTTCCCAGCGGATCGAAATGGAAATTCTCCCCGATCCGGCTCACCACGGCCTCGGTGATGAGTATCTTACGCCCGAGTTCCTTGGTGAGCCCCTCCATGCGAGCGGCGACGTTTACCGCATCGCCGATCGCCGAATAGTTGTGGCGCTCGGAAGAGCCGATGTTGCCTACCGTCACGACGCCGAAATTGATGCCGATGCCGTTCGTGAGCGTCGGAAGGCCCTCGGTCTCGAACTCCGTGTTGAGTTCGTCGAGTTCCGTCATCATTGCCAGGGCACACTTCACGGCATCGCCACAAGGATCTGCCGATTTCCGGGGAGCCCCGAAGAGGACCATCATGCCATCGCCGATGAACTTGTCAACGGTGCCTTCGTGGCGATGGACGGCCCGCACCATCCTGTCGAAATAGCGCTGCAGGACCGTCGTGACGACTACCGGGGGCATGCGCTCCGACAAGGTGGTGAAGTCCCGAATGTCGCTGAAAAGGATGCACACGTCGGCCAGTTGGCCGCTCACGCCCGGGGTGAGGCTTCCCGCCAGCATTTCGTTCATCACCGCCGGACTGACCTGTCCCGCGAATGTCCTCCGGAGCCGCCCTCGCTCGACCGTGTTCTCGATGCCATTCACGATGCCCCGGGTGGCGAATCCCGTCCAGAGCGTGAGGATGATCGATGCGACCGGGACGAGCAGCTGGTGCGCCCTGATGGCGAAAAGGCCCGTGCCCAATGTCGCCGCGGTCAGTACGACGACGGCCGCAAGGGATATCGCGAATCGCACGCGCACGAACACGATACCCGCTGCAAGGAGGCAGGCCGCCCATCGGATCCCATCGCCCACGGGGTGGAGAAGTCCGCTCGCGAGGTGGCTGCGCAGCACCTGCAAGTGGGTGATGACGCCAGGCTGGCTCAGCCGTGCGCGCCCGTCTGCGTCCTCCAGGTCGACGTCGATAAGCTGGACGGGCAGCTCCCACCGGTCCGCGCGCTTGAGGACATAGCCCACCAGGACCACCCGCCCGTTGAACTCGCTCTGGAGTCGAGCGATGTCTCCCGCTTCCTTCCATGCGATCACGTCCTGCATCGGGATGTACTTCGCGCGCGACCCAATGCTGTAGTCGATGAACCCGGCGCCAACGGGCATGCCCATGCCGCGCAACATCTGTCCAGCGATGGTCTGCGCCTCTTGCGACTTGCCGAGTTCGCGTTCGCTGAAGCGCCTCAACACGGAATCGGGATCGCGCCACTGCTGATCCAGGCCCAGCCCCTCCTCGCCAATGACCCGCGCGAAAGTGGGATGCATCCGTGCCGCGCGTCCCTCCCGGTCCACGGTCAGCGCGAAGACGAGAACCGTTTTCTGACGGATATCGCGTATCGCGCGAAAGAGGGCCAGGTCGTAGCCGGGCGCGATATCGTCGTAGGAGCGCTCCGGGGGAACGACGTCGACTCCGACGGCGCGCGGTCCGGCGATTGTCAGTGCGGAGAGCAGACGGGCGAAGTGCTTGTGCCAGAGGGCAACCGGCTCCGTGAACACCTCCTCGCTTCCTTCGTCGATCCCGATCAGGACGACGTCGCTCGCGATCGGTTGCGGCCAATGGTCCCGCAGTATCCGCATTTGCGAATCGAATGCCGCCCGTTCGAGTCTCGCCAACGGTGCCCCTTCCAGGTCGGGCAGCCGGCTGGCCATCAGCAGGAGCAGGACGACGAGCAGGTACAGGACGACACCGCGGGATCGAGGCTGGGCCCAGGCCCTTCGCGAGAACGAAGCCAGCACCCGTACCCAGGATGGCCTGCTTGGCGCGGATTGGCCGGGTTGCGGCATTGGCGGGATGTCGTTCGTCGACTCTTGTCTACGACGCCGCGACCTGCGGGACGAGGCAGCCGCCGGCAAGGTCGCCGGTCCGGGGGTTCCTTCGCGCATCTTCTGCGGATCGCGTCCATCCGCGAAGGACAGGGTGGCGCAAGCCAGCAGCGCGCGCTTTCAAGGCAATCTCCGGTGCGGATATTCGCACGAGGTTATCGCCCGCGGACCCGACCGCGCAAGACTCTTCCCGCCCTCCCAAAGCAAAAAGCCCGGACTCTTTCGAGACCGGGCTTTTCGGGTAAGGCCCTGGCGATGACCTACTTTCTCACGGGTAAATCCGCAATATCATCGGCGCGACGTCGTTTCACGGTCCTGTTCGGGATGGGAAGGGGTGGTGCCAACGCGCTATGGTCGCCAGGAATTCGGCTGGCGTGGTCGCGATTGGAGCGGCCACGCGCTTGTCTGGGGAATTTTCGAAGGTGGGGCAAATGCATCGCCTCGGCGCTTGTCGCGCGCACAGGCGTTTCGCAGAGTTATAGAGTCAAGCCGCACGGGCAATTAGTACCGGTTAGCTCAAGCGGTTGCCCGCCTTGCACACCCGGCCTATCAACGTCCTGGTCTCGGACGACCCTTCAGGGGGGTTAAACCCCCGGGAGATCTCATCTTCAGGCAAGTTTCCCGCTTAGATGCTTTCAGCGG
>DAORTX010000085.1:0-9879 GCA_035432885.1 Usitatibacteraceae bacterium | reverse complement strand
GTGACGGGGATGAGGTCCTTGTCGGGGTTCGGGACGGCGGCCATGCGTTACCTCTCTGCGGGGGCAAGGATGAAGGATTCCAGCGTCCGGGCGACGAACGATTCCTCGAGGTCGCGGACGATGAAGACGAGGCGGGTACGCCGGTCGGCGTCGGGCCAGGATGGCAACTGCGCGGCCGGGTAAAGGGTGTGCTGGACGGCGTGCACCGCGACCGGTCCCGGGGCGCCCACGGCATTCACCAGGCCCTTGAGGCGCAGGATGCGGTCACCGGCGAGGTCGAGCAAGGTGGCAAGCGCGTCCTCGAAGGCCGCCCAGTCGACAGGGCGGTCGGCAAACCAGGCAAAGGCGCTCACGCGCGGATCGTGCGCCGCGGACAACGGCGCGCCCACTCGCCGGTAGACACCCGCGCGCAGCCACGAACCCGCGTCCGCGATCGTCTCGCCGCCGCGGTACAGGCCGGTATCCAGGATAAGCGCCGGGTCGGCATCGCCCTGCGCGCTTCGCAATCGCGGCGCCCCCGGATTGAGCGCGGCCAGGCGCTGCTCCAGGGCGTCGAGCGCCTGCGGATCCGCGAGATCGGCCTTGGTGATCACGAGCCGGTCGGCAACCGCGGCCTGCTTCACGGCCTCGGGATGGCGGTCGAGCTGGCCCATGCCATGCGTGCCGTCGACGGTCGTCACGATTCCCGAGAGCGAATAGCGGGCGGCGACCATCGGCAGCTCGATCAGCGTGCGAGCGAGCGGCGCCGGATCGGCGAGCCCCGTGGTCTCGACGATCGCGCGCCGGAACGCGGGTATCTCGCCCGCGGCGCGCTTGAAGTAGAGGTCGCGCATGGCCTGCACAAGGTCGCCCGCCACCTGGCAGCACACGCAGCCGCTGGGCAGGAGCACGACGTTTTCCGAGGCGGTCCGCACGAGCGCGTGGTCGATCGCGACCGGGCCGAACTCGTTCACGATCACCGCGCAATCGCCGGCGGCCGGATGCACGAGCAGGCGGTTGAGGAGCGTGGTCTTGCCGCTGCCGAGAAAGCCGGTGAGAAGCGTCACGGGCGTGACGGAGGTGGCGGCCATCGTCTCGTCGCCCCGCGTCAGTGGCACGTGGCGCAAAGGCCCTGCACCGTGAGTTCCACCTTCCTTGGCAGGAATCCCCTCGGCACGCGCACGCTCGGCGGCACGGCCACGTCCTCCAGGCAGACCGTCTTCCCGCAGCTCGAGCACGTGAAGTGCGCATGGGGGCCGTGGGCGGGATCGCGGTTGGCGCGGAAGCGCCAGGTGCGGTCCTCGCCCGGGATGCGGTGGGCGAGGCCCAGCGAGACGAGCCAGTCGAGCACGCGATACACGGTCACGCGGTCGACGGGGGTGGCGGCGGGCAGCGACTTCTCGACTTCGTGGTGCGTGAGCGCGGTGTCGGAAGCCAGGAGCACGGCGAGAACGGCCGCGCGCGAGGCGGTGAGGCGCTCCCCGGCCGAGCGGATCCGACCTTGCGCCGCGGCAAGCTGTTCGGGATGACGCGCTCGGGACTTTCCCATGGCCGGATTCTAGGCCGGCGGGCGGCGCAGATGCAATTCGGTTGCGCCCCGGTCAGCCCTTGCGCCGGGCCCGCGGGTGGGCCGCGTCGTAGACCTTGGCGAGGTGCTGGAAATCGAGGTGGGTGTAGACCTGCGTCGAGGAGATGCTCGCGTGGCCGAGCATCTCCTGCACGGCCCGCAGGTCGCCCGAGGATTGCAGCACGTGCGAGGCGAAGGAATGGCGAAGCATGTGCGGGTGCACGTCGACTGCGAGCCCGGCGGCGGCCGCGCGCACCTTGATGCGGCGCTGGACCTCGCGGGGCGACAGGCGCCGCCCGGAGCGGCCGATGAAGAGGGCCTTCTCGTCCGGCGCCGCGAGGCGATCGCGCACCGGCATCCATCGTGCCAGCGCCTCGAGCGCGGGCGCCCCGACGGGAACGATGCGTGTCTTCGAGCCCTTGCCCGTGATCCGGGCCTCGCCCGCGTCCGGGTCGATGCGGCCGACATCGAGTCCCGTGAGCTCGGAAACCCGAAGGCCGCAGGAATAGGCGAGCTCGAAGAGCGCCCGGTCGCGGATGCCGGCATCGGATTCGTCGTCCAGCGCGACGAGCAGCGTGGCCTCGTCGGGAGATAGCGCCTCCGGGAGCGTCCGGGCGGCGCGCGGGGCCCGGATGCCCTTGCAGGGATTCGCGGCGATCTCGCGGTGCCTCGCGAGCCAGTCGAAGAAGCCGCGCCACGACGAAAGCAGCCGGGCGAGCGAACGGGGGGAGAGTCCCCGCGCGTGCAGGGCGCCGATGAAGCGCCGGATGTCGGTCGCGCCGAGTTCGCCGGGTTCGCGCCCCTGCGAGAGCATCCCGAGCAGCGCGCCGTCGCGCGAGTAGGCGGCGAGCGTGTGGGCGGCCAGCCGCCGCTCGGTGCCGAGAAAATCGAGGTAGCGCGCGAGCGCGCTAGCCGGCGGCTTCACGGACGTGGGTGAGGTGGCGCGACAACGCGCAGGCGAGAAGCTCGCCGATCCTCTCGAGGTAGAGCGTGCCCATTTCCGGGTAGAAGCGCCGGGCGTCCTCGGAGGCGAGCGCCAGCACGCCGAAGCAGTGCTCGCCTTGCCGCAGCGCGATGAGCGCGAACGATTTCAGGTGCGGCGCCGCCTCGCCGAACCAGCCCTGGTTTTCGTAGACGGCGTGGTTGCCGCAGTAGGGCGTGGTCAGCTTCGCCACGAATTCGCGCATCTCGCCGGCGACATCGCCGAACTCCTTGGTCTGCGGGTCGCGCTCGGCCACGTTCCACAGCCGCACCGCGACGTGAGGCACCGCGAAATGGTCGAGCAGGTCGAGGTACGCCGTGTCGAGCGCCGCATCGAGGCCCGTGGCCTCCATCAAGCGGCAGGCGAGCCGGTGGACCTTGCCGGAGAGGGAATCGTTTTCCTCGCCGAAACCGATCAGCTCGCGCAGTTTTTCCTCGAGCAGCCGGGTCTTCTCGCGAACCGCGACGAGCTGGCGCTCGCCGATCGACACCGCGCGCCCGCCGTGGGGATGGGGGATGCGGATGTTCACCAGCAAGTCGACGTTCTGTTCGAAGAAGCCGGGGTTCTGGCGGAGGAAATCGGCGACTTGTTCCGGGGTCATCAAGCGGGGGTCTCCAGGGTGCCCGGCGCCGGGAGATCGATCTCGCCCTCGAAGACGCGCACGGCATCGCCCGTCATCATAACGGGAGCGACGGGGTGCGTCATGTCCGATTGCACCCCGGACCAGGCGATCGTGAGGTCCCCGCCGCGAGTCGTCACCCGCACCTCGGCGTCGAGAAGGCCGCGAAGGATGCCCGCGACCACGGCGGCGCAGGCTCCGGTGCCGCAGGAGAGCGTCTCTCCGGCGCCACGCTCCCAGACCCTCAGGCGCGCATGGTTTCGCGCGACCACCTGCAGGTAGCCCGCGTTCACGCGCTCGGGAAAGGCGGGATGGTTCTCGATGAGCGGTCCTTGCCGCGCGACCGGCGCGTCGTCGACATCCGCCACGACCTGCACGGCGTGCGGGTTGCCCATGGAAAGCACGCTCACGAGGATCGTCTCGTCGCCCGCCGTGATCTCGTGGACCGGACCCTTTCCCGTCGGGATGAACGGCACGTCGGCGGGCGCGAAACGCGGCGGACCCATGTCGACTCGGACCCGCCCCGACGGCTCGATCCGGGGAAGGATGACGCCGCGGGCGGTCTCCACGCGCAGCTGATCCTTGTCCGTGAGCCCCTGGTCGCGCACGAAGCGGGCGAAGCAGCGCGCGCCGTTCCCGCATTGCTCGACCTCGCCGCCATCGGCATTCCAGATCCGGTAGCGGAAGTCGTTTCCGGGATCGCGCGCCGGCTCGACGAGCAGGAGCTGGTCGCAACCGATGCCGAAGTGGCGGTCGGCGATCGCGCGGACCTGCCCCGCCGTGAGGGCGATGGCCTGGCGAACGCCGTCGATCACGACGAAATCGTTGCCCTGGCCGTGCATCTTCGTGAAGCGCAGTCGCACGGCGCGATTCTAGCATCGGTGGGTGCGTGCCCGCGGCGGCCGGGGCTTGGGCGCCGGCGCGCTCGTGGACTACCATTGCGCCTCGTCCTTGTCCTCGTCCTCGTCCTCGTCCTCGCCCTCGCCCTTGGCCCGGCATGCCCGTGGCCCGGAATCCATGCCAGCCACTCCCGAAGCGCTATCGCCGACCGACGCCGCCTCGCTGAAGGAAGCGGTCTCGCATTTCGAGTCCGGCCGGCTCGACGAGGCGGAGCGCGCGGCGCGTGGACTGCTCACGCGGCTGCCGGGCAATCCCGATGCGCGGCACCTGCTTGCGCTCGTCGCGCTGCAGCGCGGTCGCCCGGGGGAAGCCGGCGAAATCATCGACGGCCTGCTCCGGGACTGGCCGCGGGACGCCTTCGCGCTCAATACGCGGGGCGCCGCCTGGCAGGCACTCGGCAGGAGCGAGGAGGCGGTTCTCGCCTATCGCGCCGCCCTCGACGCCGACCCCCGTTATGCGGACGCGGCCGGCAATCTCGGCATGGCGCTGCTCGGCGCGAGAAGGCTGGAGGAAGCCGACCGGTTGAGTGAAGAAGTGCTCGCGAACCTGCCGCAGTTCCTGCCCATGTGGATGGTGGGCGGCCACGCGGCCCTTGCCGTGGGTCGCCTGGAGCTTGCGCGCTCGCGGTTTGCCCAGGCCCAGCGCCTGGCCCCCGGACATCCGGGAATCGCCTCGCTGCTGGGCGACACGCTCTTCCGGATGGGACGGCACGAGGAGGCCGTCGCCTGCTTCGACGCGGTCCTCGCGGCGCAGCCGCGGGACGCGGGCGCGCGCAACAATCGCGGCACGGCGCTGCTCGGGCTCGGTCGCGCCGCCGAGGCGGAGACCGAGTTCAGGCGCGCGGTGGAACTCGATCCCGCGCTCGCGCCGGCGTGGCACAACCTCGGCTGCGCGCTGCTGGAGCGAGGTCGATTCGACGCCTGCGTCGAGGCCGAGCGAAAGGCGATCGACCTGTCGCCGGCGTTCACGGAGGCCGCCATCACCTGCGCCGCGGCCCTGAACGATCTCGCCCGGGCGCCGGAGGCCGAAGCGTTGCTTCGCGAGGTGCTGCGGCGCGAGCCGGCGCAGGTGCGGGCGATGGTGAACCTGTCCGGCGCGCTCACGCTGCAGAAGCGCCACGACGAGTCCCTGGCGCTCGCGCGCGAGGCCGCGCGGTTGGCGCCGGGCGATGCGCAGATCCAGGCGATGACCGCAAGCCTTCTTGCGGAGGACGGGCGCCACGAGGAGGCGATCGCGCATTTCGACGCGGGCGTCCGGCTGGCGCCGGGCGAGGCGCGCTGGCAGGTCCTGCGCGCGCTCGCGTTGCCGGTCATCGCGCCGTCGGTCGATGCGATCGCGCGCGACCGGGCAGAACTTGCCGGGCGGGTCGAACAGCTCACCGCAAGCGGGCTGGCGCTCGACGACCCGGCTCGCCGAATCGGGGTGACGGGCTTCTACCTCGCCTACCACGGCCTGCCCGATCTCGCGCTCCAGCGCGCCATCGCCGCGATGTTTCTCGCGCTGCACCCGAAGCTCGCTTGGGAGGCGCCGCAATCGAAGCCGCGTTCGCGCACGGGGCGACGACTGAGGATCGCGTTCCTGTCAGCCTTCCTGCACGACCACACGGTCGGGAAGCTCTACCGCGGATTCATCGAGCGCCTCGATCGCGAACGGTTCGAGGTGGTGGTGATGCATTCCCTGGAGCGCCGGGACGCCGTGCGCGCGAGGATCGACGCGGCGGCCGACCGGGTGATCGCGCTCCCGGCGCGGCTGGAGGAAGCGCGCCTCGCGATCGCGGACGCGAATTCGGATATCCTGTTCTACCCCGACGTCGGCATGCATCCCTTTTCCTACTTCCTCGCGTTCGCCCGCCTCGCGCCGGTGCAGGTGACGAGCTGGGGCCATCCCGATACCACCGGCGTGCCCGCCATCGACCATTTCATCTCCGGCGCCGACCTGGAGCCCGCGGGCGCCGAGGCGCACTACGGCGAGCGCCTCGCGCGATTCGCGCGATTGCCCACCTGCTATGCGAGGCCGCGGCCCGCGGGCGCCACGGGCGCGCGGGCAAGGATCGGATTGCCGCCGGGCGCGAAGCTCTACGCGTGTCCCCAGAGCCTCTTCAAGTTCCACCCGGCATTCGATGCGACGCTCGGCGCCATTCTCGAGACGGATCCTGCCGGCCACCTGGCGCTGGTTTCCAGCGCGCGCTCGGGGTGGAACGAGGCGCTGCGGGCGCGGTTCCGGCTTGCCTTTCCGGGATGCGCGCACCGTGTCCACTTCCTCCCCTTCATGCCGGAGGCCGAGTTCTTCGACCTGCTCACGAGCGCCGATGCGGTCATCGACCCCGTCCATTTCGGCGGCGGCAACTCCACCTACGAGGCGCTGGGCCTGGGAGTTCCCGTCGTGACGATGCCGGGCCCCCTCATGCGCGGGCGCGTGACGCTCGGCTGCTACCGGCAGATGGGGTTCGAGGACCTGGTGGCCGCCACGACGCAGGACTACGTTGGACTCGCCGTGCGCCTGGCGAACGACACGGCGTTCCGGGAAGCCATGAGTCGCCGGATCCAGGAGCGATCCGGCGTGCTCTTCGACGACGACCTCGCGGTGCGCGAGCTGGAGTCGTTTCTCGAGGGCGCATTCGACGAGGCGCTCGGGGGGGAGGGTCTCCATTGAGCGAATCGGGTTCGCGCGCGTGCCCGGCCTGCGCGCACCACGTCGCGACGCCGTTCTTCGACGGTGGCGAGCAGCCGCTCGCCACGATCGCCTGGCCCGAAACCGCGGCGGACGCGCACGCGCTTCCGCGCCTTCCGGTGGATTTCGTGCAGTGCGTGAACTGCACGCACATCTATAACGCGGCCTTCGACTACGCGCGCGTGCCGTATTCGAGCAAGCCCAACCTGATGTTCAACCGCGGGACGGCGTGGTCGGCTTTCATCCGGAATTTGCAGGGACGAATCCTCGCGCGGATTCCGGCGAAACCGGTGGTGGTCGAGATCGGTCACGGCGACGCAGGTCTCATCGCGGCGCTTGCGGCGCTTCGTCCCGGAGGGCGCTACATCGGGTTCGATCCCCACGGCGCAACGGGAAATCACGGCGAAGTGGAGTTGCGCGCGGAACTCTTCGATCCGTCCGTCCACGTGGCGGCGCTCGCGCCCGATATCGTGATCTCCCGCCACGTTCTCGAGCATCTCTCCAGCCCCGTCTCGTTTCTGCAGTGGATCGCCTTCGCCGCCGCCGAGTCCGGTCGCGATGTCCAGGCCTATCTCGAGGTGCCGTGCGTGGACCGCGTCCAGGAGACGGGCCGAACGGTGGATTTCTACTACGAGCACAACTCGCAGTTCACGACGCGCTCCTTCACCGCAATGCTTGGGGCGAGCGGCGCGCGAATCGAATCCATCGAGCATGCGTATGACCGCGAGGTGGTGACGGCGTTCGTCACGCTGCGCTCGCCGTTCGCGCACGGCGAGAATGCCCGCGCGTCGAGCGCTTACCGGGAGGCGGCGAGTCGATCGCGAATCGCAATCCTGCGGCAACTCGAGGCGCTCGCGGCGGAACCCGGCGGCGTTGCGATCTGGGGCGGAACGGGAAAGTCGGCTGCGTTCATGAATCGATACGGCTGCGACGCGGTTCGCTTCCCCGTGGTCGTGGATTCGGATCGGTCGAAGGCGGGGACCTTTGTGCCCGGCACGGGCCAGGAAATCCGATTTCGCGACTGGCTCAAGGACCATCCTGCGCAAACGCTCATCATCCCGCCGCAGTGGCGCGCGGCGGACATCATTCGCGAGATCCGTGGCGAGGGAATTGCGGCGGCCCGCGTCCTGATCGAGCACGAAGGTCGCCTGGTGGATTTCCTGGCGGGCGGCCATCCCTACGAGATGCCGGAGGTGGCGAAATGAGTCGGGCCGCGGCGCCCGCCCGGCGGCCTACTTGCGCCCGTAGGGCGACGGCTCGCCGGGCGGTCGCGTCTTGAAGCGCTTGTGGGCCCAGAAGTACTGCTCCGGAATCTCGCGGACCCGGTCCTCGATGAACGCGTTCATGCGCCGCACGTCGGCCTCGACATCGCCGCTGGGGTAGTTCTCCCAAGGGGGATAGACGACCATCTCGTAGCCGCGTTCGTGCTGGCGCGCGACCGCTGGCACGACCGTCGCCCGGCCGAGCTGCGCGAGCCGCGGGAGCGCGGTGACCGTGGCCGCGGGCACGCCGAAGAACGGGACGAAAAGCGCGTCGCGCGGCCCGAAATCCATGTCGGGAAGGAAATAGAGAAGCCTGCCCTCGCGAAGCGTCTTCACGATGGCGCGCATGCCGTCCTGCCGGGAGAGCAGGATCGGGCTGCCGAAGCGCATCCGCCCGTGCAGGAAGAGCCGGTCGAGGACCGGGTTCTTCTGGCGGCTGTAGATGCTCGCCGAGCCCGGCAGGTCGTTCGCAATCCGCGCGCCGCCCATGTTGAGGCCGATGAAGTGCGGCACGAGGAGGATGACCGGCTTGCCGCGCAGGCGGTCCAGGTGCTCGCGGCCGCTGATCGCGACCATGTCCAGCACGCGCTCGTCGCTGCCGAACCACATGACGCTCATTTCGATCGCGTTGCGGCCGAGCAGCTCGAAGTGGCGGCGCGCGAGCGCTCGACGCTCGGCCTCGGGCATTTCCGGGAAGCACAGCGCGAGGTTGGTATCGGTGACCCGCCCGCGCCCGAACCGGTAGAGGAGCCGTCCCAGGGAGCGCCCGATGGCGCCCAGCACGGGCGTGGGAAGCCAGTGCAGCAGCCAGAGCAGCGCGAGCGCCAGCCAGGACCCGAGGCGGCGCAGGATCACCACCGCAGGGCCCCCGGCGCCGGCGGCGCGCCCGCCGGCCGCTTGTAGCGGTTGTAGCCCCAGAGGTACTGCGCCGGCGCCATGCGGATCAGGGACTCGACGCCCTTGTTCACCTCCCGCGCGGCCGCCGCGCGGTCGGCCGGCAGCGGATCTTCGCGCGCCCGGACGTGCAGGCGAAACCCCGCGCCGCCGGGCAGGCGTTCTGCGAAGCAGAAGACGATCGCGGCCCCCGAGGCTTCCTGCAGGCGGCCGGTGAGCGTCATGGTGTAGGCGGGGCGCCCGAAGAAGTCGACCCACTCGCCCTCTCCCTCGCCCGGGACCTGGTCGGGCAGGATCACGGTGCAGCCCGACTTGCGCAGGTGGCGAAGGATCATGCGAACGCCCGCCATGGTGGCAGGCGCGACGTTGGAGCCGTCCGGCGCGGCGCCGCGATTGCGGCCTTCGCGGATGATGTCGTCCAGCCAGCCGACCTTGTGGGGCCGGTACATGGCGAGAATCGGCAGCCGCGACCAGAGATAGCGTCCGGCGACGTCGTAGCCGCCCAGGTGCGGCGTGACGAACAGCATGGGCCGTCCCTCCGCGCGAAGCCGCTCGACGGCCTCCCAGCCGTCCAGCTCCTTCACCAGCCCCGCGACTTCCTCCACCGGGCGAAAGAGCGCCCAGGCCAGTTCGGCGGCGCCCATGCCGATCTGGTCGGCGTTCTCGCGCGCCAGCCGCGCCACCGCGTCGTCGTCGGCCGCGATGCCGGACGATCGCAGGTTCTCGAGTGCGCGATGGCGGTAGCGCGGCGACAGCAGGTGGACGAGGCGTCCCGTGAAGGCGCCCACGCGGTGGTTCGCGGGGAGGTCGAGCCAGGCGAGGAACCGCAGGAGGAGTCTCAAGGCGTGAGGGCCGGCCGCGGGTGGCGAGGACGGGAAGTTTGCTAAAATCCCGGGTTCATTTGCGACTGTGGGGCGAACCCGATGAAATCGAACTACCTATTCACGTCGGAATCGGTGTCGGAAGGCCATCCGGACAAGGTGGCCGACCAGATCTCCGATGCCGT
>DAORTX010000084.1:7889-10074 GCA_035432885.1 Usitatibacteraceae bacterium | reverse complement strand
GGAAGTTCTCGCCGTCGGGGAAATCCGCGATCCAGCCGTAGCTGAAGGATTGCACCCGCCCGTTCTGCGCCTGCTTGCGCAGTTCCGGCAGTATCTCGACCTTGTCGAAAGTGACGCGAAGGCCGATCGCGTCCATGGACTTCTTCCACAGCTCGTTTCGCTGCCGCTCGCGAAGCGTGGGCACCGAGGCGTGCTGGAAGGAAAAAGGCGAGCCGTCGGGTGCTTCCCGGTAGCCGTCGCCGTCGCGGTCGACGTAGCCGAACATGTCGAGCAGCGCCTTGGCCCGCGCGGGGTCGTAGTCGAGCATCGGCGTGCGGAAATGCGGGTCGTGGCCGGAGACGGCCGGCGGCAGCGGCGTGTAGGCGCGCACCGACTGCCCCTTGTCCAGGATCGCCATCATGTCGCCCACCCGGAACGCAAGCGCGATCGCGCGCCGCAGGGCCACGCGCTCCGGCGTGTACCCGCCGAGGGCATTGGGCTTGCCGTCGATCGTCGCCGCCGTGTTGAACGTGGTGTAGGTGGTGTAGGCGACCTCGTCGGGCGTCACGTAGAGACCCATCCTCGCGAGGTTCGGCGCGAGCTTTCCGCCCGGAAGCGCGGTGTTGGCGAAGTCCTCCGGCAGCGGCCGGATGTAGTCGTGCTCGCCGTTCAGGAACGCGAGCCAGCGCGGCTGCGCCTCGTCGATCACGTGGATCTCGATCCGGCCCACGATCGGCAGGCGCCGGCCCTTCAGGCGCGCGTGGATGGCGCGGCTCGCCTCGTCGGGGCCGGGATCGCCGTCGAAGATCTCCTCGCGATAGCCGGGATTGGCTTCCAGCACGACGCGGGAACCGCGCACCCACTCGGCGATCCGGTAGGGACCGCTGCCCACGGGATGGAAGGCGATGTCCTGGCCGTAACGCTCCACCACCTCGCGGGCCAGCGCCGCGGTGGCGGGCATGGCGAGCACGAACGGAAAGGACCAGTCGGGGTTGGCGAGCCGGATTCGCACGGTGTAGCGGTCGAGCGCCACGAGTCCCTCGAGCGGCCGGTCGTAGTCGAAGCGCCCGCTCTCCCTTGCCGCAGCCATCGCCGCGTCGGCGCCGAGGATCTTGCCCTCGACCAGGAAGAGCCACTGGCTGCGCAGCTTCGGGTCGAAGAGGCGCTTGATGGAATAGACGTAGTCGTGGGCGGTCAGCTCGCGCGGCTTGCCCTCGAAGGCGGGATCGGGCGCGAAGAAGATCCCCGGCCGGATCCGCAGCGTGAAGGTCGCGCCCTCGTCGCTCACCTCGGGCAGGGAGGCGGTGTTGCCCACGAGCTTCGCGGGCCGCGCGAGGAAGTCGTAGCCGAGCAGCGGGTCGAAGATCGCGTGGGAGATGCTGCCGGAGGCCTCGTCGGACTCCGCGGCCGGGTCGAGCTTCGATTCCGCGCTGGGATAGGCCGTGCGCACGACCTTGCGCGGATCGGGTTGCGCGGCCACCGGCGCCCCCGTGAAGAGCACTGCCAGGGCGGCAAAGGCTGCGAAGGTCCGTAGTGGCGTGGCGAGTCTCATCGGGCGCGGGCCGACCGGAAGCCCTTGAGCGGACGAGGCCGGCGGCGAGGCGCCATCGTACTTGATGGGCGGTGCCTTTCCCTGCGGGACCGCGGTTCCGGGCTGGATCTGGCGTGTTTCGGCGCTCGTTCGCGTTTATCCCTGCAAGACGTCGATCGCGGGCACGGGGCTCGCGACGCCTGCCCGAACCGGAGGAATGATGAACAGGACCCTGAGTGGATTGGCTGCGATCGCCCTTGTCGCCCTGTCGGGGGCAGCGCCGTCAGCCGGTGCGGATTCCGCCCGTGACCCGGTGATAACCGAAGCGCGCGCCAATGACGCCAACACGATCCTGCAAGTCTTCGGCACGGACCTGTCCGGCGGCGCGCCGCGGCTCACGCTCGGAACGCAAGCCGCGCCGCTCGTCGTGACGCTCGCCACGTCGACGCGAATCGAGGCGCTGCTTCCCCCGGGAGTCCCGCCGGGCACCTACCTGCTCACGCTCACGATCGGCAAGTACAGGGATAGAAAGAGCAGCGATTCGGAAGGTCCGCGCGGCGACGAGTTCTGGGTGACGCTGGGCGCGCAGGGGCCTTCCGGTCCGCAGGGCATCGCGGGCCCCGCCGGAGCGACGGGCCAGCAGGGCCTTGCCGGTCCGCCCGGACCGGCGGGTCC
>DAORTX010000084.1:0-7789 GCA_035432885.1 Usitatibacteraceae bacterium | reverse complement strand
GGCGGCGGCACTTCGGTCCCGAGCCTGGATTCGCTGGCGGGCGTTTCCTGCAACGTCGGAACGCTATGCCAGGGCGTGACGGTCGTTCGATTCGACGAAGCGACATTCGGCATCGCGTTGCGGTGCGTGCCGCCGGTGCAACGGGTGCTGACGGTAAACATTGCACCCGGTCACGGCGGCAACTACACGGTCGACACCTCGCCTGCGGCGATCAACGCTGCCCCGCTGTATTACGTCAACTCCATCCCCGTCACCCCCGGGATCACGCAAGTGTCGGGCGCCTTCTGTCCCGGCGCGAGCGTTCATCTGACGATCGTGGGGGGCACGATTCACTCGCGGGCCACCGGCGATTGCCAGGGGGCATTCTCGTCGAGCGGGGTGGCGGGCAAAGGGTTCCAGTTCGAGTGCGATCTCGCGATGGACGCGAACAAGACCGTGACCATCGGCTCGTAAAGTCGTCTGGCGCCATCGTCCGCGGGGCGCCCGCAGGCAAGGGGAGCCTCCGGGCCCTCCGGGTCCTGTCAGTGCAGGGTGTGCGACTGCGACGCCTCTTCCTCGACGGGCACGTCGGGCTGCTCCGGCGGCGAGGCATGGTGCATGGCGATGCGCCATCCCGCGTCGGTGAGGACGTAGACGTTCGTCGCGTTCACGAGTTGCGGCGCGGACTCGGTGCCGGGCGAGGTGATCGCCTCCACCACCGAGCGCACGACGACGGAAGGGCCGTCGACACGTCGCGACTGCGTCACGCGCACCGAGAGCTTCATGCCGCTCGAGAAGATCTGCATCCAGCTGTCGCGGACGGCCTCGAAGCCGGTGAGGCGAGGCCCCGCGGGGTGCACGCAGACCACCTCGTCGCCCTCGGCCCACACCACCATCATGGCGGCGAGGTCGGCGCGTTCGAAGGCGTCGTAGAACGCGGTCTCGGCGTCGTCGGGCGTGGGGAAGATCTTGCGCGTGCGGGGGGGCATGGGGGAGTTCCGGGCGGCGGAGCAAATCATACCAAAGGCGTTCCGCGCGACCCGCCCGTCCCGCCCATTCCGTGAAAGGCCCCCCTTGATCCCGGCAGCCCTTGGCCCAAGAATGACCATCGAAGGTGAACGCTTTCGCGCCCGCGGGGTCAGACCGGCTTCGGCACACGGGGCGCCCGGCATTTGCGGGAGACGGCAATGGGACTCAGGCTTCGGCACAACGAATGGCAACGGCAACTGCGCCGGTTCTTCACGCACCCGGTCACCGAGATCATGGCGCTCGTCGCGCTGGTCCTGGTGGCGCTCGCCACGCTCGTGATGGTGGAGTCGCGGCTCATCGCGAGCCCGGACGCGCCCGTGGTCTTCAGCCCCAAGTGAGCGCCGCCGCGCGATGAGAGGCCGCGCCCTGGTCGCGCGCGTGGTTGCCGCGGTCGCGATCGCCGCGGCCATCGGGGGCTGCGCCTATCTTTCCGAGAAGCAGGGCGAGCTCATCTTCCGTCCCACGAAGGACACCTGGTGGGGCTACCAGAACGCCGGTCTCCGGTACGAGGAACGCTGGGTTCCCGTGGGCGCCAACGGCGACCGGCTGAACGCGTTCTGGGCGCCGTCGGACGATCCGGCGGCCCCCGTCGTTCTCTACCTGCATGGCGCGCGCTGGAACCTGACCGGCAGCGTCACCCGCATCGAGCGCTGGCGAAAGCTCGGCTTCAGCGTGCTCGCGATCGATTACCGCGGCTTCGGCCGGAGCACGGACGCCTCGCCTTCCGAGCAGCTCTCCTACGAGGACGCCGAGGCGGCGTGGGATTACCTGGGCAGGACCGAGCCCGGCCGCAAGCGCTACATCGTCGGGCATTCGCTGGGCGGCGCCATCGCCGCGGAGCTGGCCGTGCGGCAGCCGGACGCGTCGGGCCTCGTGCTGGAGGCCACCTTCACCTCGATTCGCGACATGGTGGAACACACCGCGTGGCGCCTGCTGCCGGTCGGGCTCATCCTCACCCAGGAATTCGACACGCTCTCCAAGATCGCGAAGCTTCGCCTGCCGGTGCTCATCGTCCACGGCACGAGGGATTCGATCGTGCCCTACGAGATGGGCGAGCGCCTCTACGCGGCCGCGCTGGGTCCCAAGCGCTTCATCAAGGTCGAAGGCGGCAGCCACCACAACCTCTCCGCCGTCGCAAGCGAGCAGTACCGCGCCGCGCTTCGCGATCTCTTCCGGCTCCCGCCCCACGCGATCGAGGTTTCCGTTCCCCGTTGAGCCGCAGGGCCGGTGCTATATTTCCCGCCATGCAGAGCCTCGATCTCGACGTCCTCGACAATGCGCTCGCGTGGAAGCGGGCAGGCCGGCGGGTGTGGCTGGTCACCGTCACGCGGACCTTCGGGGCGAGTCCCCGGCCGCCGGGATCGCTGCTCGCGATGCGCGACGACGGCATCCTCGTGGGCTCGGTCTCCGGCGGCTGCATCGAGGACGATCTCGTCTCCCGGCGCGAGACTTTCGCGGGGCGGGTGCCGTGCCTCGTCGCCTACGGCGTCGCGGCCGAGGATGCCCGCCGTTTCGGCCTGCCCTGCGGCGGCCGGCTCGAGGTCATCGTGGAGCCGGACGTGCCGGTGGCCGACCTGGAAGCCCTCCTCGGGCACATCGAAAGCGGCGAGGTCGTGAGCCGGCAGGTCGATCTCGGCACGGGCGCGTGGCGCCTCGCCCCGGGACGGCCCGCCGACGAATGCGAGCGCACCGGGTCCCGGTTCACCAGCGTCCACGGCCCGCGCTGGCGCATGCTCGTCATCGGCGCCTCCGAGATCGCCCATTACCTCGCCGAGATGGCGACCACGGTCGACTACCGCGTGTTCGTCTGCGACCCGCGGGTCGAATACCGGCTGGCGTGGCGCGTGCCGGGCGCGGTCCTCGTCGAGGCCATGCCCGACGACGCCGTGCATGCCTTCCGGCCCGACGGGCACACGGTCGTCCTCGCCGTCTCCCACGACCCGAAGCTGGACGACCTGGCGCTGCTGGAGGCGCTCAAGTCCGATGCGTTCTACGTGGGCGCGGTGGGTTCGGCGCAGACCAGCGCGGAGCGCCGGAAGCGACTCGCGAGCCTCGATCTGTCCGCGCGGGAGATCGCGAGGCTGCGCGGCCCGGTGGGGCTTTCCATCGGCTCGCGCACGCCGCCCGAGATCGCCGTCGCGATCCTCGCCGACCTCATCGCGACCCGCAACGGCGTGGTGCTCGAGAAGGCGGCCGATCCCGCCTCGCGGCTGCGCGCGTGATTCGCGGGCTGCTGCTCGGCGGCGGCGCCGGAACGCGCTTCGGCGGGGCGAAGCTCCTCGCCGCGGCCGGGCTCGATGCGACGCCCATCGGCGTGCGCGCGGCGCGATCGCTCGTCGCGGGCGCCGGCAATGCGCTCGCCGTGGTGAGGGCAGGCGACGGCGCCCTCGCCCAGGCGCTTCGCGAAGCGGGATGCGACGTGCTCGAGTCGGCGGAATCGGCGCGAGGGCTGGGCGCCAGCCTCGCGGCGGGCGTGAAGGCGAGCGCCGATGCCCCCGGCTGGGTGATCGCGCTCGCCGACATGCCGCGCATCCTCCCGGCGACCCATCGCGCCGTCGCGGAAGCGCTCGCGCGCGGCGCGAAGCTCGCCATCGTCGTCGACGCGGCCGGCCGTCGCGGCCATCCCGTGGGGTTCGCCTCGGACCTCTTCGCCGACCTCGCCGCGCTCGACGGCGACGAAGGCGCGCGCAGCGTGATCGAGCGCCACCGTGCCTGGCTCGAGGTCGTCCGCGTCGACGACCCCGGCATCTTCTTCGACGTCGACACGCCCGGCGACCTGGCCGCCGGCTAGGCGCGGCTAGTTCTTCGGCACGAAGCGCCCCGTCGCCGGATCCACCCAGCCGTTGCCGGCGTCGAGGAGGAGGGCGCCGGTCTTCGGGTCGACGGCATGGGCGCCGGCGGGCACCACGACGCCGCCGCGACCGTCGGGGGCCGGATCGGGCGCGCGCACGGGCGGCGCGACCGGCCTGATGGCAACCCCTGCCGTCGTCGCGGCATTCGTTCCGGCAACCGGTGCCGCCGTCGCGGGCCGCCCGGTCGTCCGGGCGGGGTCGATCGCCGCTCGTGGCACCATCGGCCCAAGCGCCGGGCCGGCCTTCGTGTCCGGGTGCATCAGCAGCCGCACCAGCTTCTCGCGTGCCGCGTGGCGATCGTTCGCCGTGGCCGCGGGATCGCCGATCGTGCGCCGCAGGGAGTCGATGAGGACCTGCGTTTCCGGCGCAGGAGGCCACGCGGGGCCCGTGGCCTGCGCCAGGGACGTGGCGCACGAGACCAGCGCGCCGATCGCCACGTCACGCCATGCCATGGACGGGCGGGCCGCTCAGCCCGCGCGGCGCGGCGGGTACTTCTCGCCGGCCTCCAGTCGGACCTTGAGGATGTTCTGCTTCGGCGGCAGGGGGCAGGTGGTGTACTCGCTGAACGCGCAGGGCGGGTTGTAGACGCGGTTGAGATCGAGCTCGAAGGACTTTCCGGGCTCGGGCTTCTTCGCGACGTAGAGGAAACGCCCCGGGCGGTAGGTCGTGTCGCCCGCGGTGGCGTCGCGAAGCACGAAGAAGAGCCCTTCGTCGTCGCCCACGGCGTCCAGGCGATGGGTCTTGCCGGCGAGCGTGAACTCGACGTATCCCGGCGAGGCCTCGTCGGAAGCCTCGTCCAGCACGTTGATGATCGTGAGCTTCCTGCCCGGCGGGTAGGCGACGAAGGTCGCGTTCACGCGGTAGCTCGCGTCCGGCGCGTACCAGAGGCGGGCGCCGAAGCCCTTTCGCACCTCGCTCTCGTTGTCCGCGAGGCGCAGCACGTAGCGGCCTTCGCGCTCGATCACGTGCATCGCCGCGCGGCCCAGGCTCACCCAGTCGCGCCGCTCGAGGTCGGTGCCCAGCACGACCTCGTCGAGGTCCATGCCCTCCTTGCGGACCGTGAGGCCGGGGGCCATCGCGAGCCGGACCTTGCCGCCGGCGATCGTGATGGTGCCCATGCGCTCGGGGCCGAGCCCCTTCGGGAAGACGATGTCGTTCGCCGCGCCGGTGCCGAAGGTGTTGGCGCCCGGCTTCATCACGAATCGTCCGGCCAGCGTGAGCCAGCCGTTGTCGGCGCGAAGGCTCTTCTCGGCGCGGGCGCGCCACTCGGTGATCGACGTCTCCCAGGCGGTGTCCACGGTCGCGGGCGTGGCGCAGGCGGCGAGAAGGACGAGGGCAAGGGCGAGGATTCGCATGGGCGGGCTCCGGGGCAAGGGTCGCGCAAGGCGCCCATTCTAGTCGAGGGCGGCCAGCACCCGCGCGGGGTCGAGTTTCTCCAGGCAATCGGTGTGGCCGAGCGGGCATTGGCGCGCGAAGCAGGGGCTGCAGGAGAGCCGCAGCGTGACCACCCGGGCCTTCGCGCAGAGCGGCGGCGTGTGTTCGGGGCTGGAGGAGCCGAAGACCGCCGCCATCGGGCGATCGAGCGCCGCGGCCACGTGCATGAGGCCCGAGTCGTTGCTCACCACGCGCGCGGCGAGCGACAGGAGGTCGATCGCCTCGTCGAGCGTGGTCCGCCCCGCGAGATCCGATACCGCGACGCCGGAGAGCGCGGCCACCTCGGCGGTCACGGCGCCATCCCGGGCCGATCCGAAGAGCCACACCTGGAATCCGCGCCCGGCGTGGACGCGCGCGACTTCGGCGAAATGGCGGGCCGGCCAGCGTTTCGCGGGACCGTATTCGGCGCCCGGCGCGAGGGCGAGAACCGGCGCCTTCGCCTCGAGTCCGAACTTCGCGAGCGTCGCGTCGCGCGTCTTCGGGTCCACCGTGAGCCGCGGCGCGGGCAGGGGACGCTCGAGCGCTTCGCCGGCCGGTTGCGCGAGCGCCGCGTATCGCTCGACGATCAGGGGCAGCGCTTCGCGCTCCAGGGTGCGCAGGTCGTTCAGCAGGCCGAAGCGCATCTCGCCGCGCCAGCCCGTGCGCCGCGCGATTCCCGCGAACCACGGCACGAGCGCGGACTTGAGGCTGCCCGGCAGGACGACCGCGTGGTCGTATCGCGGGAGCGCCCGGGCGAAGCGCCGCCGGCCGGCGAGCGCCAGTTCCCCGTGGCCGAAGGGAAAGGCGATGGTGCGGCGGACCTCGGGCATGCGCCCGTAGACGGCGGACGCCCACGCGGGAGCCAGAACGTCGATGTCGCCGTGCGGGTCGCGGTCCTTCAGCCGGGCGAGCAGGGGGTGGGCGAGCACCGCGTCACCGATCCACGAGGGGGAAACGACGAGGGTCTCGCTCATGGGATCGTGCCCGGGGGGCGTGGCAGGCGTGCTGCCGGGGGCCTCAGTGCCCCTTCGCGCGGGCGCCTTCCGCGAGCCGGTAGACGGTCCCGCAATAGGGGCACCTCGCCTCGCCCGTCGCCTCGACGGGCAGGTAGACGCGCGGGTGGGTGTTCCAGAGCTTCTGCGAGGCGAGCGGGCAGTGAAGCGGCAGCTGCGCCGCCGTGATCTCGACCGACATGCGGTCGAGTTCCGCGGGCATCGCCGGCTTCGCGCCGCTTGCTTCGCCGGCCACGCCTAGTCGACCTTGGTGAGCCAGTGGCGGTATTTCGGATTCCTGCCGTTCACGATGTCGAAGAACACCGACTGGATCTTCTCCGTGACCGGGCCGCGGCTGCCGCTGCCGACCACGCGCCGGTCGAGCTCGCGGATGGGCGTGACCTCGGCGGCCGTGCCGGTGAAGAAGGCCTCGTCGGCGATGTAGATGTCGTCGCGGGTGAGGCGCGTCTTCTCCACGGCGATGCCGAGATCGGCGCAGATGAGCTGCACGCTCCTCCAGGTGATGCCGTCCAGCGCCGAGGTGAGCTGCGGGGTGTAGAGCCTGCCGTCCTTCACCACGAAGATGTTCTCGCCGCAGCCCTCGGCCACGAAGCCGTCGGTGTCCAGCAGCAGGCCCTCGTCGTAGCCGTCCTGCGTGGCCTCGAGGTTCGCGAGGATGGAATTGGCGTAGGTCGTGGCGACCTTGGCGCGCGGCATCGTCACGTTCACGTGGTGGCGCGCGAAGGACGAGGTCTTCACGCGGATGCCGCGCGCGAGGCCCTCCTCGCCGAGGTAGGCGCCCCAGGGCCAGGCGGCGATCGAGACGTGCACGCTCGCACCGACGGGGGAGACGCCCATCTTCTCGGAACCGTAGAAGGCGAGCGGTCGCAGGTAGCAGCTCTCGAGCTTGTTCGCGCGCACGACCTCGCGCTGCGCCTCCATCAGCTGCTCCTTCGTGTACGGCAGCGCCATCATGTAGATCTTGGCGGAATTGAAGAAGCGGTCCGTGTGCTCCTTCAGCCGGAAGATGGCGGTGCCGATCTCCGACTTGTACGCCCGCACGCCCTCGAAGACCGCGAGTCCGTAGTGCAGCGAGTGGGTGAGGACGTGGGTCGTGGCTTCCCGCCACGGCACCAGCTTGCCGTCGTACCAGATGAAGCCGTCACGGTCGGACATCGACATGTTCGTTCCTGCGCTTTCGGGATTTCCAGAACCCGGAATTCTATCAAACCGCGCCGGTATGCCATAATCAACAGGACTCCGCCCAACCGAAACTCCGCCGATCCGTGCGCACGCCGTCCGATCATTCGACGGAACCCTCCCGTTCCCCCGGCGCGACCCCCGCGGCGCCGGAAGCCAGGGATTCCTTCATGTCCCCCAAGGCACTGAGCCCCGAGGAGAAGCTCTCCGGGGACATGCTCGTGCTCACGACGGGGCTGATGGTGCTCGCCTCGGTGCTGTGGCTGTCGGTGTACTGGAGCATGGGGCAGCAGTTCTCGGTGTCGATCTCGCTCGCCTTCCAGG
>DAORTX010000083.1:0-10446 GCA_035432885.1 Usitatibacteraceae bacterium | reverse complement strand
ACCTCGACCGCCGCGCGGCCGAGAAGCGGGTCTACCCGGCGATCAACGTGAACCGTTCCGGCACGCGCCGCGAGGAGCTCCTCATCGCGCCCGAGATCCTCCCCAAGGTCTGGATCCTCCGCAAGCTCCTGTTCGGCATGGACGAATTGGAAGCGACCGAGTTCCTGGTCGACAAGCTGCGCGCCACGAAGAGCAACGAGGAGTTCTTCAACTCGATGAAGAAGGGCTGATCTTTCAGCTTCGGGCCGGCTCCGTGCGCCGCGGTCCACCCCAGCGGCCCCGCCCTGCCCGCCCGGGCCCGTTATGCGGCTCGGCCGGCAACGACGGCGACGCGCGTCGCGAACCTCCGTAAAGGACGCTTGTCCATCCTGGAACCCCGGAGCCGGCGCAACCCGCGCCGGCGGGCCCGTAAACCCTTGCTTGGCATAGGATTTGCCTAAAAACCCCGATTCGGCGATAATTTGCGTTTCCCGGCGGCCGGTGCAGCGACCCCACCCGGCGCCCCGAGAGCGAGAAAGGCGCGAGAGACCATGAAAGAAGGCATTCACCCCAATTACCGCGAAGTCGTGTTCCTCGACACGAGCTGCGACTTCGGTTTCGTCACGCGCTCGACCGTTTCGACCAGCGAAACGATCAAGTGGAAGGACGGCAAGGAATACCCGGTCTACAAGATCGAGATTTCCGCCGAATCCCACCCGTTCTATACCGGAAAGCAGAAGATCGTCGATACGGCGGGCCGCGTGGACAAGTTCAAGAAGCGCTACGCGCGCAAGTCGACCACGCCCTCCTGAGGCAGCGAGGGCAGGCGGGCGCGGGGCAGGTTCCCGCGCCGGAGACCACGAAAGGCAGCTTCGGCTGCCTTTTTCGTTGCCGCGGCTACAATAGCCGATGCTTCGCCGCCGCCCCGTCCGCGAGTGAACCGCACAACCGATCCCTTCGTCGAGTCGCTTCGCCAGCGCATTTCCTGGGATGGCACGCGCACGCCCGTGAAATCGGCGCTCTTCCTGCTCGTGTGCCTGGCGTGGCTCCTGCCGGGACTCGTGGGGCACGATCCGTGGAAGTGGGACGAGGCGCTGGCGCTGGGCGCCGTTTCCGGGATGCTGCGCACCGGTGACTGGGCGGTGCCGATGCTCGCCGGTGATCCCTACCTCGACCGCGCTCCGCTTTTCTTCTGGACCGCCGCGGCCTTCGCCAAGGTGTTCGGCGGCTGGCTCGCGCTCCACGACGCGGCGCGGCTCGCATCCGGTTTCTTCATGGCGATCACCATGGCGGGCGTGCACGGCGCGGCCGTGGCCCTGCATGGCCCCCGCGCGGGGCGGATCGCGGTCCTCCTCCTGGTCGGCTGCCTCGGCCTGCTCATCCGCGCCCACGAAATGAGCACCGATCTGGCCGGGCTCGCCGGCGTGTCGCTCGGGCTGGCCGGGCTGGCGGCAGCCCGGCGGCGGCCTTGGATCGGCGGGCCGCTCTTTGGCCTGGGTCTGGGCATCGCTTTCCTCGGCGACGGGCTGATTCCCGCCCTGCTGGTGGGCGCGCTGGCGCTGGCGCTCCCCGTGCTCGGACCGGACTGGCGGTCGCGCCCCTACGTCCTGGCGGTGGCCGGTGGCCTGGCGATCGCCGCGCCGCTGGTCTGTGCCTGGCCCATCGTGCTCGCACAACGCGACCCGACCCTGGCGGCGGAATGGCTCGCCGTGGCGCTCGCGACGCGCTGGAGCGCTGGAATCACGGCGAGTGCCTTTTCGGATGTCGCCTACTTCGCGACGATCCTGCCCTGGTACGCATGGCCCGCCCTGCCCCTCGCGGCATGGACGACGTGGCGGGCGCGGAGGTCGCTTGCGGCGAGGCCCGACCTGCACCTGCCGATGGCGGCTTCGCTGCTCTTCTTCGTCCTGTTGTCCTCGGTGGCGGAGGCGCGTGAAATCAATGCGATGCCGATCCTGGTTCCGCTCGTTCTGCTGGGCGTGGCGGAGCTCGATTCGCTGCCGCGGGGCGCGGCGAGCGCCCTCGACTGGTTCGGGGTGACCACCTTCCTGCTCCTGGGACTGATCCTGTGGGTGGGATTCGTCGCCGCGCTGACGGGAAGCCCGGAGGCAGTCGCCGCGTGGCTGCGCCGCGAGGTCCCCGGATTCCACTATCCCTTCCGCTTCATCCCCTTCGCGCTCGCCGCGCTGCTCACCTGCATCTGGGTGGCGGTGGTGGCCCGGTCGCTTCGATCCACGCGTCGCGCGGTCGTCAACTGGAGCGCGGGGATCACGATGGTGTGGATGCTCGCCATGATGCTGGGGCTGCCGCTCATCGACCAGGCCCGAAGCTATCGCGGCGTCGCGGGCAGGCTCGCGAGCGCGATCGGCGAGTCGACCTGCACGATCGGCGCCGGCGTGGGCGACGCGCAGCGCGCGCTCCTCGACTATTTCACGGGATTGCGGGTCCTCGCGCCCGGCCATCCCGGCGCCGCCCGCTGCGACACGCTCCTCGCCCAGGTTTCCCATCGCGCGAAGCCGGAAATCGACGAATCGCGATGGCGGGTGGCCTGGCGGGGCTCCCGGCCGGGGGATCGCACGGAGTCCTTCGTGCTGTACCGTCGCGTTCCCTGAAAGGGGGCGCTACGCGCCTCGCGACAGGCGCTGGTCCAGCAGCTCGATCCAGTGCGAAACGGGCGTCCGCGTTCCCGACTCGATGTGCAGCAGGCAGCCGATGTTCGAGGTGCAGATCGCGGCGGGCGCGCCCGATTCCAGTGCGGCCACCTTGTTGGCGAGGAGTTGCCCCGACAGCGCCGGCTGCAGGATCGAATAGGTTCCGGCGGACCCGCAGCACACATGGGCGTCCGGCACGGCAGCGAGCTGGAATCCCGCGTCGCGAAGAACGCCTTCGACGATTCCCTTCTGCCGCAGTCCATGCTGAAGGCTGCACGGCGCGTGATAGGCCACGACTTCGGACACCGGCGCCATGCCCGCGAGCAGCTTCGACAGCGGCTCGCGCTCGGCGGCGATCACCTGCCCCACGTCCTTCGCGAGTCCGGTGATGCGCGCCGCCTTCGCCGCGTAGGCGCGATCCCCGGCGAGCAGGTGACCGTAGTCCTGGACCATGGTGCCGCACCCGCTCGCCGTGATCACGATCGCTTCGGCGCCAGCCTCCACGTGCGGCCACCACGCGTCGATCTGGCGGCGGATTCGATCGAGCGCCGCGGCCTGGGCATTGAGGTGGTGTTCGATCGCGCCGCAGCAACCCGCCTGCGGAACGGACACGAGCGAAATCGACAGCCGGTCCAGCACGCGGGCCGTGGCCGCGTTGATGTCGGGCGCGAGCGTCGGCTGGACGCATCCGCCCAGCACGATCATGCGGCGCGCATGCCGCGCGGCCGGCCACGCGCCCTGGCCACGCTTCGGCGGCACCTGGCTCGCGAGCGATGCCGGGAGCAGGGGGCGAATGAGCCGTCCCGCGCCGACGCCGAACGCGAACAGCGGTCCGGACAGGAACGCGAAGCGAAGGACCCGGCGGACGAGCCCTTCCACGAACCCGCGCGGCACCTTGCGCTCGACCACTTCCCGGCCGATGTCGACGAGCCGGCCATACTGCACGCCCGACGGGCACGTGGTCTCGCAGGCGCGACAGGTGAGGCAGCGGTCGAGGTGGACCCGGGTGCGCGCGGTGACGGGCGCGCCCTCGAGCGCCTGCTTCATGAGGTAGATGCGCCCTCGCGGGCTGTCCAGCTCGTCGCCCAGCAGGTTGTAGGTGGGGCAGGTGGCGAGGCAGAAGCCGCAGTGGACGCACTTGCGAAGGATGGCGTCGGCTTCCAGGCCCTCGGGGGTGTCCTTGATCCAGTCGGCGAGGTTCGTTTGCATCGCTTGCGGTCAGAAGTTGTCCAGGCGGCCGGGGTTCAGGATGCCGGCGGGGTCGAAAGCCTCCTTGAGCCGCCGGTGGATCTTGGCGATCGCGGGCGCGAGCGGATGGAACACGCCCCCGGCGATCTCGCCGCCGCGAAAAAGCGTCGCATGGCCGCCGGCCTGTCCGGCGGCCTCGCGCGCCCGCGCCGCGCCGAGATCGCCCGCGACCCAGCGCAAGCCCCCGCCCCACTCGATCAGCTGGGGATGGCCCAGCGCGAAAGGCGCGGCGGTCTGCGCGACCGAGAGGCGCCACAACGGCTGTCCGGCGGCGAAGTGGGCGAGCCGCTGCTCGCGCAGATCCTCCCAGTACGAAGCGCCGTCCGCGGATTGGCTGCCGCCGAGCTTCGCCCGCGCGGCAGCCACCGCGCTCGAGGCCCCCGTGAGCCGGACCCGGAGCACGCCGGCTTCCCACGCCGTCGCCGACAGGGGCAGCGGCTGGCCGGCCCACCGGTTCACCGCCTCGATCATTCGCGCCTCGTCCATCTCGAAGGCAAGCGTGGCCTCCGCCGGCGGCCGCGGCAGCACCTTGAAGGAAAGCTCGGTGAGCACGCCCAGGGTTCCGAGGGCGCCTGTCATGAGCCGGGACACGTCGTAGCCGGCGACGTTCTTGATGACACGCCCCCCGAAGGAGAGATCCTCCCCCTTGCCGTTCACGATGCGCGCGCCCAGGACGAAATCGCGGACCGCGCCGGCGTAGGGCCGCCGGGGCCCGGAAAGGTTGCACGCGACGGTTCCGCCGATCGTCGCCGCCTCGCCGAAACGCGGCGGCTCGAAGGCGAGCATCTGCCCCTCGGCGGCCAGCGCCGACTCGATGTCGGCGACCCGCGTGCCCGCCTTCACCGTGAGCACCAGCTCGCGGGGCTCGTAGGCGACGATGCCTGCGTAGCCCGCCAGGTCGAGCGGCTCGCCGCCCTTGCCCGCGCCGTAGAAGTCCTTCGTGCCGCCACCGCGAATGCGAAGCGGCGCCTTGCGCGCCGCGTGCTCGCGGACTCGCTCGGCCAGTTCGGAGATGAAGGGTTCGGTCATGGTTCAGAACCGCGGAATGTCGGGACGCGGGATGCGGCCGTCGCGCACGTGAAGGCCGCCCCATTCGGCGCACCGCTTGAGCGCGGGGACGGCCTTGCCGGGGTTGAGGATGCCCGTGGGATCGAAGGCGTGCTTCACGTCGTGGAACGCCGCGATTTCCCCCGCGCGGAATTGCAGGCACATCGCCTCCAGCTTCTCGATGCCGACGCCGTGCTCGCCCGTGATCGTCCCGCCGTAGTCGATGCACATCTCGAGGATCCTGCCGCCCAGCTCCTCGCTTCGCTCGAGCTCGCCCGGCGTCGCGGAATCGTAGAAGATGCACGGGTGCATGTTGCCGTCGCCCGCATGGAAGACATTGCCGATCACCATGCCGTACTCCCGGCCCAGCGCGTAGATTCGCTCGAGCACCTCGGGAAGCGCGCGCCGGGGGATGGTCCCGTCCAGCGTGTAGTAGTCCGGCATGACCGTCGCGAGCGCCGCGAAGGCGCCCTTGCGCGATTTCCAGAGATTGGCCCGCTCCTCGTCGCTGCGGGCCACCCGCACTTCCGTGACGCCGCAGGCCTCGAGGATCTCCCGCACCTTGGCGAGCGTCTCCGCGGCCTCCTCCGCGCCGCCGTCCACCTCCACCAGCAGGAGCGACTCCGCCTTCGGCAGCCCCAGCGCCATGTAGCGCTCGCAGGCGTCGATGACCACGCGGTCCATCATCTCGATCGCCGCGGGGATCACGCCCGCGCCGATGATCGCGCTCACCGCCTCGGCGCCGGCCTTCACCGACGCGAAGGCGGCGAGCACGGTTTCCGTGGTCTCGGGCCGCGCCAGGAGCCGCAAGGTGGCGCGGGTGACCACCCCCAGGTTGCCCTCGCTGCCGTGCATCGCCGCGAGCAGGTCGTAGCCGGGCGCATCGAGCGCCTCGCCACCCAGCTCGAGCAGCTCGCCCTCGCCGTCGATCGCGCGCAGGGCGACGACGTTGTGCACCGTGAGACCGTACTTCAGGCAATGCACGCCGCCGGCGTTCTCGGCCACGTTGCCGCCGATCGAGGAGACGACCTGGCTCGACGGGTCGGGCGCGAAGAAGAGGCCCGACGGCGCGGCCGCCTCGCTCACTTTCGCGTTGGGCACGCCCGGCTCCACCGTCGCCGTGCGCGCGGCCGCGTCCATCGAGAGGATGCGGCGCATGCGCGTGAGCACCAGCATCACGGCATCGGCCGTCGGCGTGGCCCCCCCGGAGATGCCCGTTCCGGCTCCCCGCGACACCACCGGAACGCCCAGTCGCGCGAGCGCGCGAACGATGTCCTGAACCTGTTCCTCGGTGTCGGGAATCACGGCCGCCATCGGCGTCTGGCGTTTCTGGATGTAGGCGTCCATCTCGAAGGCGACGAGCCGCTCGTGCTCGGCCACGACGATCACGGGCGGCCGGATCGCGTGGAGCGCGGCGAGGGCTTCGGAGCGACGATCGGCCTGCGCGACGGCGCTCATCAGAATCTCGGCAGGTCGGGGTGCGGAAGCTGGCCGCGCTGCACGCGCATCGCGCCGTACTCGGCGCACCGGTTGAGCGTGGGCACCGCCTTGCCGGGGTTGAGGAGCCCCGGCGGATCGAAGGCCGCCTTCACCGCGTGGAACTGCGCGAGCTCCGCCGGCTTGAACTGCGTGCACATCTGCCGGATCTTCTCCACGCCGACGCCATGCTCGCCGGTGATCGTGCCGCCCACCTCGATGCAGAGCTCGAGGATCTCGCCGGCGTAGTCCTCCGTCTTCTCGAATTCCCCGGCGACGTTCGCGTCGTAGAGGATCAGGGGGTGGAGATTGCCGTCGCCCGCGTGGAACACGTTCGCGCAGCGCAGCCCGTAATGCCTCGAGAGCTCCGCGATGCGCCGGAGCACCCGCGCCAGCGCGCCCCGGGGAATGGAGCCGTCGATGCAGTAGTAGTCCGGCGAGATGCGGCCCACCGCCGGGAACGCGGCCTTTCGCCCCGACCAGAACCTGAGGCGCTCGGCCTCGCTCCCGGAAACGGCGAAGCGCGTGCAGCCGGCCTTTCGCATGACCTCGGTGATCTTCGCGATCTCCTCGGCCACCTCCTCGGGCGTGCCGTCGGATTCGCACAGCAGGATCGCCTCGGCCTCGAGGTCGTAGCCGGCGTGGACGTAGTCCTCGACCGCGGCGGTGGCCATCTTGTCCATCATCTCGAGGCCCGCGGGCACGATGCCGGCGCCGATCACCGCGGCCACCGCATCGCCTGCCGCCTCCACGTTGGTGAACGACGCCATGACCACCTGCGCCACCTGCGGTTTCGGCAGCAGTTTCACCGTCACTTCCGAAAGCAGCGCCAGCAGGCCCTCGGATCCGGTCATCAGGGCGAGGAGGTCAAAGCCCGGCGCATCGAGCGCGTCGGCGCCGATCTCGAGGGTCTCGCCTTCGATCGTGAGCGCCTGCACCCTCTGGATGTTGTGCACCGTGAGGCCGTACTTGAGGCAATGCACGCCGCCCGCGTTCTCCGCCACGTTGCCGCCGATGGAACAGGCGATCTGGCTGGACGGATCGGGCGCGTAGTAGAGGCCGAGCGGCGCGGCCGCTTCCGTGATCTGCGCGTTCCTCACGCCCGGCTGCACGCGGGCGACGCGCGCAAGGGGATCGATGGCGAGGATCCGGTTGAACTTCCCCATCGACAGGAGGATGCCGTCGGCGAGTGGCAGCGCGCCGCCGGAGAGCCCCGTGCCGGAGCCGCGCGCAACGACAGGCGTGCCCGTCTCGCGGGCGATGCGAAGCACGTCGGCCGCCTCCCGGACCGTGCCCGGCAACGCTGCCACCAGCGGTGTCTGGCGGTAGGCCGAGAGCCCGTCGCACTCGTACGGAAACAGGTCCTCCCTCGCCGTGAGCACCGCGTGGGCCGGCAAGCGGGCGGCCAGGGCTTCGGATACGCGGGCCCGGCGCTCGTGGATTCCGGCAGTTGGGGCGTTCGCGGTCATGGCGGGGACGAATGGCACTCATACGATAGCATGGGCCCTGCGTGCCGCCGGCGCGCCCCGGTAACAGCCCCTTTGCCCGCCATGGATCCGGTCATCCTGCAGGTCATCGCCGTCGTTCTCGTCATCGTCGGGCTCGCGGGAACCGTGATTCCCCTGCTTCCCGGCGTCGCGTTCGTCTTCGGCGGGCTCCTGCTCGCGGCCTGGGCCGACGATTTCCAGCGCGTGGGCGCCTTGACCCTCACGATCCTGGGGCTCCTCACGGCGCTCGCCATCGCCGCCGACCTGCTCGCGTCGGCCCTGGGGGCGAAACGGATGGGGGCCAGCCCGCGCGCCATCGTGGGCGCGACCCTCGGCGCCATCCTGGGCCTCTTCTTCGGCCTGCCGGGGCTGGTGCTGGGGCCCTTCATCGGCGCGGTCGCCGGCGAGCTCTCGGCGAACCGGCAATTGCTGCACGCCGGCCGCGCCGGGCTGGGCACCTGGCTGGGACTCCTGCTCGGCTCGATCGCCAAGCTCACCCTCGCCTTCCTGATGGTGGGGGTCTTCGCGACCGCCTGGCTGTTTTCGGGCTAGGGCCGCCTCAGGACATCACCGCGAGCTGCTCGTTCGCCGCCTCGAGGCGTTCCACCAGCGTATTGAGGAAGCGCTCGTCGAAGAGCCGGCGGCAGGACAGCGAGGACGCGCGAAGGTCCTCGGCGCGGATCTTCACGATGATGCAGTCCGACGTCGTGGTCACCGTGGCGGAGCGGTGCGGCGCATCCTTGTGGGCGAGGTAGGCCATCTCGCCGAAGCAATCGCCCGCCGTGAGCACGCTGAGCGTGCGCTTGCCGCGCGTCACGCGGACATAGCCCCCGGCGAGGACGAAGAAAGAATCCCCGTGGTCGCCCTCCTTGATGAGGACGGAGTTGGGCGCGAACTTGCGCCACTTCGAGATGCGCAGCACCTCCCACAGCTCGTTCTCCGGGAACTCCTTGAAGAATCCGAGATTGCGGCAAAGGCTGAAGCGTTCCGTGTCGGACTGCTCGCGCTCGCCCTCGCGGTGGAGCTTCTTCCACACCTCGGCCAGCGCCTGCCCGAACTCCTCCCACGAGGCGTAGCGGACGGCGGGGTCCTTCGCGATGGCCTTGAGGACGATCTCGTCGAGATCGGCGATGAGGCCCTCCCGGTGGGTGCCGGGCGCCTCGGGCTCGGTGTTCACGATCTGGTAGATCACGCTCATCGTGTTGGCGCCCGCGAACGGCAGGCGCCCCGCGAGGAGGTAGTACATCACGATCCCGAGCGCATAGATGTCGGTGACCGCGGAGGCCTGCGCGGCGCCCGTGACGAGCTCCGGCGCCATGTAGGCCGGGGAGCCGACGTTGGTGATGACCGTGCGGTCCGAGACGGTGTTGATCGCCGCGCCGAAGTCGGCGATCTTGATGTCGGTGCCGTCGACGTGGAGGATGTTGCCGGGCTTCAGGTCGCGGTGCGTGAGGCCCAGGCGCTGCGCGAACGCAAGGGCGCGCACGCACTTGAACATGATCTCGGCGACTTCCGCGGGGTCGAGGAGGGAGTCCGCCTCGCAGAACTTCTCGAGCGTGCCGCCCTCGACGAATTCCATCACGATGTAGCTGCACTCGTCCTCCACCACCGCGTCGTAGATCTGCACGATGTGGGGGTGGTTCAGCTTGCCCGCGAGCGCGGCCTCGTTCAGGAACATCTTCCGGTAGAACTCGCCGTCCTCGGAGCTCTTGAGGGCGTCGGGAAAGGCCACCTTGATGGCCACCTGCCGGCCGCCGAACGGGTCCGTGGCGAGATAGACCTTGCCGGTCGCTCCCCGGCCCAGTTCCCGGACGATCTGGTACTTCCCGATGTTCTCCATGAACCGGATTATAGGGAAAAAGGGGCCGCCGCCCACCGAAATGGGTCCGGGACCGTTTCAATTGAAACGATCCCGCTCCCTCCCCTTTACGCCGGCTAGAAGAGGCCGATGATCCTGCCGTCGTCGCCCACGTCGATCGAGCAGGCCGAGGGCACCTTCGGCAGGCCCGGCATGGTCATGATGTCGCCGCAGACCATGACGACGAACTCCGCCCCGGCGGCCAGGCGCACTTCGCGGACGTTCACGACGTGCCCGGAAGGCGCGCCGCGAAGCTGCGGGTCGGTGGAAAACGAGTACTGCGTCTTCGCCACGCAGATCGGGTAGTGGCCATAGCCGGTTTCCTGGAGGCGCTTCACCTGGGCGCGCACCTTGGAATCCGCGGTGATGTCGGACGCCCCGTAGATCTTCGTCGCGATCGCCTTCATCTTGTCCCAGAGGCTCGCGCTCTCCTCGTAGACGAACTTGAAGTCGTTCGGCTTCTCGCACATCGCGACCACCTCGCGGGCGACGTCGGCCGCGCCCTTGCCGCCCTCGGCCCAGTGCCGGGCGAGGATCACCTTCGCGCCGTGGTGGGAGAGCTTGTCCATGAGGAGCTTCACCTCCCCGTCGGTGTCCTCGGTGCGGTGGTTGATCGACACCACGCAGGGAAGCCCGAAGTTGTTCCGGATGTTGTTCACGTGCCGCTCGATGTTGGTGATGCCCTTCTCGAGCGCGGCGA
>DAORTX010000082.1:0-10547 GCA_035432885.1 Usitatibacteraceae bacterium | reverse complement strand
GAGTTCTCGCGCAGGATGCGCGCGATCTCGTGCTGCTCCGCGTTCAGGTTGCCCACGACGCCGGAGGACAGGAGGTCGGAGCCTTCCCGGAGCGCCGTGAGCGGCGTCTTCAGTTCGTGGGAGATGTGCTGGAGGAAACGGGTTTTCTGCTCCTCCAGCGTGACCAGCCGGCGGCGCAGCCAGTCGAGCTGCTCGCCCAGCCGGACCATGTCGCCGGGGCCCTCGATCTCGATCACCCGCGCGAACTCCCCGTCCCCCAGGCGCCGGATGCCGGCGCTCACCTGGTTGATCGGGTGCGCGATGAGAAAGGTGAAGCTCGCGATGAGCAGCACCGCCGTGGGTATCAGCGCCACCAGCAGCCAGAAGACGCTGCTGCGGGAGCGCACGGCCTGCGAGCGCAGGCGCTCGATCGACTCCTCGATCACGCCGTCGCCCAGGACGACCAGCGACCGCGCCCGCGACGACAGGAGCCGGAAATCGGCCGTGAGTCGCATCGAGAGCTCCGGGGACGAGGGCATCCGCGCAAGTCTTTCGTGAATCTCCTCCTCGATGCGCGCGATGGCGGCGGTCTCCAGGCGCTGGGCTTCCGACAGGGACATCTCGTCCAGCACGCGAAGCGTCGCGCCGAATGCCGTGCGATCGGCGCGATAGGCGTCGAGAAACGGGGCCTCGCCCGCGACGGCGTACTGGCGGGCCGTGCGCTCGAGCGAAACCACCTGGGCGGTGAGCGTGCGGCTTGCCTGCGTCACCTTGACGGCCGCGAGCACCGCCTGCTCCGAGAGCGCGGCGAGCTTGTCGAACGCCACCGCGTTGGCGAACAGCGCGAAGACGAGCGGGGCGGCGACGATCGTGAAGCCCAGGAGCAGCAGCGACAGGAACGATCGCGGGTAGGAGATGCGCATCGCGGGCGAGCCGGGGTTGGGCGAGGGATTATCCTCCGCGCCGGCCCGCGGGCGCAAACGGGAGGCGATTTCGCCGTGCTATGATCGCGCCCCGATCCCGCCTCCGCGCTCCCATCCCCGATGGCCTACCAGTCCGAAGTCACCCGGTTCCTCGACGAACTCCTGGACAAGCATCCGGAGCTTCGCGAGTTGCGCCGGCGCAATCGCGCGACCTGGTGGGACCGGACGCAGGAGCCGGAAACGCAGCGTGACCGGGAGGCCGCCCGGTTGCCGCAAGGCGACTACGTGTACTTCCCCCGGCCGCCCGCTCCGGGGAAATCCGCCGGCAACTAGGCCGGAAAGAGATTCAGGACGCCCTCGAGCCCCACGTGCGACAGCGCGTAGGTGGCGCTGTCGCGCACGATCGGCTTCGCGTGGAAGGCGATGCTCGTTCCCGACTCCCCCATCATCTCGACGTCGTTGGCGCCGTCGCCGATGACGAGGACGCGCTCGCGCGCAAGCGCGAGCGCGTCGCGCATCCGCGCCACGTGGCGGGCCTTGCCCGCGGCGTCCACGAGGGGGCCGCTCACGCGTCCCGCCAGATGGCCGTTCTCGATGACGAGGTGATTGGCGTGGGCCTCGTCGAAGCCGAGCCGGTCGCGAAGGCGCTCGGCGAAGCAGGAAAATCCGCCGGACACGAGCAGGGTCCGCAAACCGCACCGCCGCGCGGCGCCGAGAAGCGCTTCGGCGCCAGGGGTGAGCCGCAGCCTCTCGCGATAGACGCGGTCGAGAACGCTCTCGTCCAGCCCGGCGAGCGCGGCGACCCGCCGGTGCAGGCTCTGCGGCCAGTCGATGTCGCCCCGCATCGCGGCGGCCGTGATCGCCGACACCTCGTCCCTGCGGCCGGCGAAATCGGCGACTTCGTCGATGCACTCGATGGTGATGAGCGTGGAATCCATGTCCAGGGCCAGCAGGCCGAAGTCCGCGAGGCGGCGTTCGGCGGCGACATATCCCCAGTCGAGAGATGCAGCGGCGCAGTGCTCCGCGACGGCATCGCGCGCGGCGGTGTCGGCGTGGCGTACCCGGAACGCCTCGCCGGCGAGGCGTTCGGCGGCGGCGCCGCGAACGAGGCCGCGGATTGCCGCCAGGTCCGTCGCGGCGATCCGCTTTCCCTGGACGACGAGGTCGAAGGCGCTCATGGGGAGGACAATTGTTTCATGAAGCGGCGCACTTCCGCCGCCCGAGGGCGCAGGTCGGCGATGGCGGAATCGATCCGGATGCGGTCGGGGCCGGTCATGCGATAGCGCCCGCCGGACTGCACGAGCGCGATGATGCGCGCGCCGTCCACCGGCGGGTCCGGAACGAACTGCACGACGATCGCCGAGGGGCTTGCGTCGATGCGGGCGACGCCGAGCGGGGCGCCCAGGACGCGAAGCCGGTGGCACTCGAGCAGCACGCGAGCGGGCTCGGGAAGGGCGCCGAAGCGGTCGACGAGCTCCTCGGTGATCCCCTGCAGCTCGTCCTCGGACGCGCAATTGGCCAGGCGCTTGTAGATCACGAGGCGCTCGTGCACGTCGCCGCAATAGGACTCGGGAAGCAATGCCGGCGCGTGCAGGTTGACCTCGGCCGACACCGCGACGGGCCGCGCGAGGTCCGGCTCCCTTCCGGAGCGCAGGGATCGAACCGCGTGCTCGAGCATCTCCGTGTAGAGCGCGAAGCCCACCTCGTGGATGCCGCCGGACTGGGATTCGCCCAGCACTTCGCCCGCGCCCCGGATCTCGAGGTCGTGCATGGCCAGGTAGAAGCCGGCGCCCAGCTCCTCCATCGCCTGGATGGCCTCCAGGCGCTTCTTCGCGTTGGCGCTCAGCGCGTCTTCCGGGGGCGTGAGGAGATAGGCGTAGGCCTGGTGGTGCGATCGGCCGACGCGCCCGCGCAGCTGGTGCAGCTGCGCCAGCCCGAAGCGGTCGGCGCGGTCGATCACGATCGTGTTGGCCGATGGCACGTCGATCCCGGTCTCGATGATCGTCGAGCACAGGAGGACGTTCGACCGCTGGTGGTAGAAGTCGCGCATGACGCGCTCGAGGTCGCGCTCGCGCATCTGGCCGTGGGCCACGCTCACGCGCGCTTCGGGCAGCAGGCGCTCGAGCGCCTCGCGCCGGTTCTCGATGGTCTCGACCTCGTTCCAGAGGTAGTAGGCCTGGCCGCCGCGCTTCAGCTCCCGCAGCACCGCCTCGCGAACGATGCCGGCGGAATGCCGGGCGACGAAAGTCTTGATGGCGAGGCGCCGCTGCGGCGCGGTGGCGATGACCGAGAAATCCCGCAGCCCCTCGAGCGACATCGCGAGCGTGCGCGGAATGGGCGTGGCCGTGAGGGTCAGCACGTCGACCTGCGCGCGCAGGCGTTTGAGGCTTTCCTTCTGGCGCACGCCGAAGCGGTGTTCCTCGTCGATGATGACGAGGCCGAGATTGCGGAAGGAGACGTCCTTCTGGATGAGCTTGTGCGTGCCGATCGCGATGTCGACGGAGCCGTCGGCGAGACCCGCGATCGCGCCCGCCGTCTCCTTGGCGCTGCGGAACCGCGACAGCTCGGCGAGCTTGACGGGCCACGGGGCGAAGCGGTCGCTGAAGTTGGTGAAGTGCTGCTCGGCGAGGAGCGTCGTGGGCACGAGGATCGCCACCTGGCGCCCCGCCGCGACCGCGATGAAAGCCGCGCGCATCGCGACCTCGGTCTTGCCGAAGCCGACGTCGCCGCAGACCAGCCGGTCCATGGGCTTGCCCGCGGTCATGTCGGCGATGACCGCGCGGATCGCGCTCGCCTGGTCGGGCGTCTCCTCGAATTCGAAGGCGGCGGAGAAGGCTTCGTAGTCCTTTGCCTCGAGGGGAAAGGCGAAGCCCTGCCTTGCCGCGCGCCGCGCGTAGAGATCGAGGAGCTCGGCGGCGGCGTCCCGGACCTGCTGGGCGGCCTTTCGGCGCGCCTTCTCCCACTGGCCGCTGCCGAGGCGATGCACGGGCGCGTCCTCCGGCGAGGCGCCGGCATAGCGGCTGATCACGTGCAACTGGGAGACGGGCAGGTAGAGCTTGTCGCCGCCGTCGTACTCGAGATGCAGGAACTCCGTGGGCCCTTCGCCCAGGTCCATGGTCACGAGCCCCTGGTAGCGCCCGATGCCATGCTGGCTGTGGACGACGGGGTCGCCCTTCTTCACCTCGGCGAGATCGCGCAGCATCGCCTCGGCGCTGGTGCGGCCGCGATTGTCCCGGCGGCGGGACTGGCGAACCTGGGCAGGGTAGAGCTCGGCCTCGGTCACGATGGCGAAGCGCTCGCCGGGCACGGAAAATCCCGCGGCAAGCGGGCCGTGGGCAAGGGCCAGCGGCGCCGCCGATTTCGCGAATTGGGTCCAGTCGTCCACCAGCGCCGCGTGCAGCCCGTGCTCGCCGAGCATCTGCTCGAGGGTCTCTCGGCGCCCCGGGCCGTCGGCGACGATGAGCACGCGCCCGTCGAACGTATGCACCAGCGCCTGGAGCGCGTGCAAGGGCTGGGCCGAGCGCCGGTCGACGCCCACATCGGGCGTGACGGCGGCCGCGAGCGTCACGGCGTTCGCCGGCGGCGGGCCTTCGGCGGCGCGCTTCACGTCGATGCGGGGCGATGATTTCAGGCCGACGAAGAAGTCCTCGGCCGGGAGGTAGAGATCGTCCGGCGGCAGGAGCGGGCGGTCCGCGTCGCCGCGCAGCAGTTCCCAGCGGCCCTTCAGGTCGCGCCAGAAGGCCTCGGCGCCGGCAGGAACGTCCTCCTGGAGAACGAAGGTCGCGCCCGGCGGCAGGTAGTCGAAGAGCGTCGCCGTCGATTCGAAGAAGAGCGGCAGGTAGCATTCGACGCCCGCGGGGGCAATGCCGTTGGAGACGTCCTTGTAGGCGCGCCGCTTCGTGGGGTCGCCCTCGAAGCGCTCCCGGAAGTTCGCCCGGAACCGCGCGCGCGCCTCGTCGTCCATGGGGAACTCGCGCGCGGGCAGCAGGCGAACTTCCGTCACCGGGTAGATGGATCGCTGCGTGTCCACGTCGAAGCTGCGGATCGATTCGATCTCCTCGCCCAGGAGGTCGAGGCGGTAGGGGACCGCGCTGCCCGTCGGGAACAGGTCGACCAGGCCGCCGCGGATGCAGAATTCCCCCGGCGCCATCACCTGCAGGACGGCCGCGTAGCCGGCGAGCGCGAGCTGGGCCTTGAGCGCCTCGAGATCGAGCAGCGACTTCTGCCTGAGGAAGAAAGTGCGCGCGGCGAGGTAGCTGCGCGGCGCCAGGCGCTGCAGGGCGGTGGACACGGGTATGAGCCCAACGTCGCACGCGCCCTGCGAGAACTGGTGCAGCGTCGCCAGCCGCTCCGAGACGAGGTCGGGGTGCGGCGAGAACTGGTCGTAGGGGAGGATCTCCCAGTCGGGCAGGCGGTTGACGGCGAGCGCGGGATCGAACCACGCGATCTCGTCACGGAGCCGCTCCGCGTCCCTCGCCGACTCCGTGATCACGAAGACGGGCTTCGCGAGCCTCGCCTGGCGCGCGATCCAGAGAGCGTCGGAGGAACCCGACCGGGCGACCGCGGGCCTTGCCAAATCGACTACGCGACGACGACCGGGATCTTGCCGATCTTCGCGCGCCACTGCGCGGGACCGGTCTTGTGCACGGCGTTGCCGCCGGCATCGACGGCGACGGTCACCGGCATGTCCTTCACCTCGAACTCGTGGATCGCCTCCATGCCGAGATCCTCGAAGGCGAGCACGCGGGCCTTCTTGATCGCCTTCGACACGAGGTAGGCCGCGCCGCCCACCGCGATGCAGTAGGCCGCGCCATGGGACTTGATCGACTCGATCGCGACTGCGCCGCGCTCGCTCTTGCCGACCATCCCGATCAGGCCCGTTTTCGCGAGCATGGGCTCGACGAACTTGTCCATCCGCGAGCTGGTCGTCGGCCCGGCCGGGCCGACCGCCTCTTCTCGAACGGCGTCCACGGGACCCACGTAGTAGATGAACCGGTTGGTGAAATCCACGGGAAGCTTCTCTCCCCGGGACATCATTTCCACGAGGCGCTTGTGGGCGGCGTCGCGGCCGGTCAGGAGCTTGCCCGACAGGAGCAGCGTCTCGCCGGCCTTCCAGGTCGCGAGGTCGGCCTTGGTGAGGGCGTCCAGGTTCACGCGCCGGCTCTTCGCGAAGTCGAGCGCGAGCGCGGGCCAGTCCGAGAGGTCGGGCGGCGCGAAAGTCGCGGGACCGGAGCCGTCGAGGACGAAGTGCTGGTGGCGCGTGGCGGCGCAATTGGGCAGCAGCGCCACGGGCTTCGAGGCCGCGTGCGTGGGGTAGTCGTTCACCTTCACGTCGAGCACGGTGGTAAGCCCCCCCAGCCCCTGGGCACCGATGCCCAGCGCGTTCACCTTCTCGTAGAGCTCGAGCCGCAGTTCCTCGGCGCGGTTCTTCGCTCCGCGCGCGAGCAGGTCCTGGATGTTGATCGGGTCCATCATTCCCCATTTGGCGAGGAGCATGGCCTTCTCGGGCGTGCCGCCGATGCCCAGCGAAAGGATGCCCGGCGGGCACCAGTCCGCGCCCATGGTCGGCACCACGGAGAGCACCCAGTCGACGATGGAGTCCGAGGGAAGCAGCATCGCGAACTTGCTCTTGTTCTCCGACCCGCCGCCCTTGGCGGCGACGATCACCTCGACCTTGTTGCCCGGCACCAGTTCCACGTGGACGACGGCCGGCGTGTTGTCGCCGGTGCTCCTTCGCTTGCCGTCCGGGTCGGCGAGCACGGAAGCGCGCAGGGGGTTGTCCTTGTCGGTGTAGGCGCGGCGAACGCCCTCGTCCACCATCTGCTGCAGCGTCAACTTCACGTCCCAGCGCACGTCCATGCCGACGCGGATGAAGGCGATGGCGATGCCCGTGTCCTGGCACATGGGCCGGTGGCCCTCGGCCGACATGCGGGAATTGATGAGGATCTGCGCCATCGCATCGCGGGCCGCGGGAGACTCCTCGCGTTCGTACGCCTTGGCGAGGGCGCGGATGTAGTCGACGGGGTGGTAGTAGCTGATGTACTGGAAGGCGTCTGCGACGCTCTGGATCAGGTCTTCCTGGCGGATCGTGGTCATGGCGTTTGAAGTCCGGCTGCGTGGCCCGGACGTCGAAGGTGGGAGACGCTCATTTTAGACCAAAGCGCGGGGCCTCCCGCAGGGGCGAAAGGTCCCACGCGGCGCGTGCCGGTCAGTTGCGCGAGGTCAAGGGCCGGGCGTGCGCGCCGGGCTAGTGCGGGTGGGCCGCCGGTTGGGGCATGATGCGGTCGCAGGCCGCGATCGCCATGGCCGAGAAGAGGAACGCGATGTGGATCGCGGTCTGCGCGACCAGCACCTTCTCCGTGTAGTTGTCGGCGTTGATGAAGGTCTTGAGCAGGTGGATCGAGGAGATGCCGATGATCGCGGTGGCAAGCTTCACCTTGAGGACGGAAGCGTTCACGTGCGAGAGCCATTCGGGCTGGTCCGGGTGGCCTTCGAGGTCCAGGCGCGAAACGAAGGTCTCGTAGCCGCCGACGATGACCATGATGAGGAGGTTGGAGATCATCACCACGTCGATCAGCGCGAGCACCACGAGCATGATGACGGTCTCGTTGAACTTGGGCGCGGCGTGCCCGATCACGTTGCCTGCGGCGTCCTTGATCTCGGGAAGGCTGTAGCCGACGCTGTCGATGAGGGACGCGAGCGCCGCCTTGTTGCCGAACGCCGCCTCGACCAGGTGCACGAGCTCCACCCAGAAGTGGAAGACGTAGACCGCCTGGGCGACGATCAGGCCGAGATAGAGCGGGGCCTGCAGCCAGCGGGTCCAGAAGATGAAGCCGCCGAGGTAGCGAAGGGCGTTCGGGCGGAGGGGGGCAGGGGTCGGGGTATGGGCGGACATCGCGGAATTCTAGCCTGCGGACCGCGAGACCGCGATGGCCGGGGTGATCTCGCGTCGCAGGATCTTGCCGTTGCGGGTCCGCGGGAAGTCCCGGGCGAGGTAGACCACCCTGGGCGCCTTGTACGACGCCAGGTGCTCGTGACCGAAGGCGGCGAGCTCGTCGGGCGTGACGCTCGCGCCGGGGTGCGGGATCACGTAGGCGACGACCAGGAGCTTGTCCTTGCCGGCCTCCTCGCCGACGCAGGCGCAGTCGGCGACCGCCGGGTGGCTCTTGAGAATCCGTTCGACCTCGTAGGGCGAGACGCGGTAGCCGAAGCTCTTGATGATGTCGTCCTTGCGGCCGAGGAACCACAGGTAGCCGTCCGCGTCGTAGCGCGCGTAGTCGCCCGTGAAGAACCAGCCGTCGTGGCGCAGCTTCGCCGTCTCCTCGGGGAGGTTCCAGTAGCGAAGGAAGAGCCCCGGGTCGGACTCGGGGATGCTGATCATCCCCTCTTCGCCGGCGGGGACCTCGGCGAGCGTCTCGGGATCGAGGAGGCGCACGTCGTGGCCGGGCTGGGGAAAGCCCGCGCTGCCGGGCCGGATGGGGCGCAGCTTGCTCTGCGAGAGGTAGTAGCTGAACTCGCTCATGCCCACCGCCTCGTAGATGTCCAGGCCGAAACGCTCCTTCCACAGCCCGAAGACCTCATCGGAGAGATGCTCGCCGGCGCTCATGCAGTGGCGAAGCGTGGGCACGTCGGCGCGGGTGAACCCGGTCTTCTGGAGGATCTGGCGGTAGACGGTCGGCACGCCGATGAAGATCGTCGCGCCGTGCTTCGCGATGAGTCGCGGCCAGGTCGCGGCGTCGTTCTTCCCCTCGTGGGCGATCATCGTCTTGCCGCGATAGAGCGGGTCCATGAGCGCCGAGCCCAGCACGTAGGTCCAGTTGAACTTGCCGGAGTGGACGATGCGGTCGACGCCGTCGGAGCCTTCGCCGCCGGGCGTTTCCCGGACAGCGTCGGGGCCGTGGAAGTCGAACCAGTAGGCCGCCGCGGGCGTTCGTCCGATGAGCGAGCGGTGGCCGTGCAGGACCCCCTTCGGGTAGCCCGTGGTTCCCGAGGTGTAGACGAGGTAGGCGGGATCGTCGATCGCGGTGTCCTCGGCCGCCTCCCAACGGTCGATCCCGGCCAGCGCCTCCTCGAGGTCGATCACCTCGACGCCCTCGTGGGCCTCGACATCACCCGGGCCGGAGAGCAGCACGAAACGAAGCGATTCCTTGCCGGCGAGCTTCGGGCCCATCGCGCGCCACGCGGCCTTGTCGATGACGATCGCCTGCGCGCCGGAATCGTGGGCGAGGTACTCGACTTCCTCCGCAGTGAGGAGCGTCGAGGTCGGCACGCTCACCGCCCCGCGCTTCATGGCGCCCAGGAAAGCGCTCGGGTAGTCGATGGCATTGGGCAGCCGGATGAGCACGCGTTCGCCCGACCCGATGCCGAGGTTCCTCAGCAGCTGCGCGAAGCGGCTGGTGCGCTCCGCCAGGGCGCGGTAGGTGATGGTGCTCGTGCCGAGCCGGTCGTCCTCCACGATCATCGCCACCCGGTCGGCCGTGGCGGTGCCCAGGTGCGCGTCGGTGCAGGCCACGCCGATGTTCAGGCGCGCCGGGATCTCCCACTTCCAGGGCGGGAAGGGGGCGAGCGGGGAGGCGGCCCGGCCGGTCACAGGATGACCCCGTAAGGCCAGTTCTCCCGCACGACCTGGGCCGGCAGCCGCCGCAGGACGTCCATGGCGAAGTCGGTGTCTTCCGCCGAAAGCGCGTGCAGCGCGTGGGCGCGCAGCAGGGTCTGCAGGGCCTTGCCGAACATCGGCGGGTCGAGCATCTCGCCCTGGAACTTGATGGCGCCGCCGAGCAGCGCATCGGCTTCGACGGCCGCCCCGAGGATCTCGATCTTGGTCTTGATCTCCGAAGGCGAGGGCGTGAACGCCACCTTGCAGGGGTGGATGTGCGAGGGGTGGATCACCTGCTTGCCGGACAGGCCCAGCGACGCCTCCTCGCAGGCGTGCCTGTAGACCACGCGGGATTCCTCGTCGCCGTGCAGGTCGAGCCAGCGGCGCACGTCGTCGGGCTCGACGAAGTCCTCCGGCATCGTGGACTCCCCGATGAGCGTCTCCACGCCGCCGATCACGCCCTTGCCGGCGATGCGCGCCTCGAAGAGGATGTCGTGCAGGTAGAACTTGAGCTCCTCGGTCCAGTGGCGCGGCGTGATGTGGATGCCCATCGCCTTGGAGAAGTCGTGGATGCCGAAGACCACGTGCTTCACGGTCTTGTACTGCATGAGCTCGGGCGCGATCTTGAGCGACTTCGGGTGCTCGATGATGGGCTGGATGGTGATCCGGTTGTTCAGGCCCACCAGGACCGCGGAGAGGTCCCGGATCTCCGGGGCGCCGTAGGCCTCTCCGGCCTTCGCGAGCATCACCACGTCGAAGTAGTCGGCGAGGTCGCGAACGAGCGCGAGGTCCTTCTCGTACTCCTCCGTGCGGAACGGGTTGATGCGCACCGCGATCTGGACCTCGCGCTTCCTCGGCAGGCCGGGCAGCTCGCGGCGCAGCAACTCGCGGCTGAGCTCCTTCTGCCGGCAGCCGTCCTCGAGGTCGAAGAGCAGCGTGTGCGACGTGGTGTTCCAGGCATGCTTGTTGAAGCGCTGCGCCGCCTGCTCGAGGTCCTCGTAGATGCCGAGCGAGGGCGCGTACTTGACCGGCGGGTAGTAGATCTGGAT
>DAORTX010000081.1:0-10705 GCA_035432885.1 Usitatibacteraceae bacterium | reverse complement strand
GGCGACGATGATCCGCATGAGCAAGATGGCCGACTACGCAACCGTGGTGATGACGCACCTCTCCCGGGAGCCCTGCCGCTTCCACAGCGCGGCGGAGGTTGCCTCGCGACTCGGGCTCCCCGCCCCGACCGTGAGCAGGGTCCTCAAGATCCTGTCCGGCCAGGGGCTCGTCGATACCCTGCGCGGCGCGAAGGGCGGCTTCCGGCTGCGCCGCCCGCCGTCGCGCATCTCGGTGGCGCAGGTCATCGTCGCGATCGACGGCCCCATCGGCATGACCGAATGCAGCACCACTCCCGGCCTGTGCTCCCAGGAAGGCGATTGCACGATCCGGGCCAACTGGCAGCGCATCAACCGGGTGATCCGGCAGGCGCTGGAGGATGTGACGCTCGAGCAGATGACGCAGCCCATCGCGCAGGCGGTCGTCTTCCGGTCGATGAACCGGGCCCGGCCGGGAGCGCCCGCATGAGCAGGATGGAAACCGCCGCCGACCGGCGGCCCGATCGGGGGAAGAACATGGCGCTCGCTGCGACGGCACTCGACGAACTGGTCAACCGCGAATACCGGCACGGCTTCGTGACCGACGTGGAGTCGGACACGCTGGCCCGCGGCCTGGACGAGGAGGTGATCCGGCTGATATCGCGCAAGAAGGAGGAGCCGGACTTCATGCTCGAATGGCGCCTGAAGGCCTTCCGGCGCTGGCTCACGATGACCGAGCCCGCCTGGGCGAGCGTGCACCACCCGCCGATCGACTACCAGGACATCATCTACTACTCGGCCCCCCGGTCGATGAAAGCGGGGCCCGCGAGCCTGGACGACGTCGACCCGGAACTGCTCAGGACGTACGAGAAGCTCGGCGTCCCGCTCAAGGAGCGCGAGATGCTCGCCGGCGTGGCGGTCGATGCGGTGTTCGACAGCGTCTCGGTCGGCACGACCTACAAGGCGAAGCTGGCCGAGCTGGGCATCATCTTCTGCTCGTTTTCCGAGGCGGTCCGGGAGCACCCGGACCTCGTGCGGCGCTACCTGGGGTCGGTCGTCCCGCACACGGACAACTTCTTCGCCGCGCTCAACGCCGCGGTGTTCACGGACGGTTCTTTCTGCTACGTCCCGCCCGGCGTCCGCTGCCCGATGGAGCTCTCGACCTACTTCCGCATCAACGCGAAGAACACGGGGCAGTTCGAGCGCACGCTCATCATCGCGGACGAGGGCGCCCAGGTGAGCTACCTCGAGGGCTGCACGGCGCCCATGCGCGACGAGAACCAGCTGCACGCCGCCGTCGTCGAGCTCATCGCCCTCGACAACGCCCGCATCAAGTACTCCACCGTGCAGAACTGGTATCCGGGGGACAAGGAAGGCAAGGGCGGCATCTACAACTTCGTCACCAAGCGTGGCGACTGCCGCGGCGCGAACTCGCACATCTCCTGGACCCAGGTGGAGACCGGCTCGGCCATCACCTGGAAGTACCCCAGCTGCATCCTGCGCGGGGACAATTCCGTCGGCGAGTTCCACTCCGTCGCCCTCACCAACAACCACCAGCAGGCCGACACCGGCAGCAAGATGATCCACATCGGCCGCAACACGCGCAGCACGATCGTCTCCAAGGGCATCTCGGCGGGCCGGGGGCGAAACGCCTATCGCGGGCTGGTCAAGATCGCGAAGGCCGCGGAAGGCGCGCGCAACTTCACGCGCTGCGATTCCCTGCTCCTGGGCGACCGGTGCGCGGCCCACACCTTCCCCTACATCGAGGTCAGGAACCCGACCGCGAAGGTCGAGCACGAGGCCTCGACGTCGCGCATCGGCGAGGACCAGCTCTTCTACTGCATGCAGCGCGGCATCTCCGCCGAGGATGCGGTGTCGATGATCGTGAACGGCTTCTGCAAGGAAGTGCTGAAGGAGCTGCCGATGGAATTCGCGGTCGAGGCGCAGAAGCTCCTCGGGGTGAGCCTCGAGGGAGCCGTGGGCTAGGCGCGCAACCGGACGAAAGGACGACGGACATGCTGGAGATCAGGAACCTGCAGGCAAGCGTCGGCGGCAAGCCGATCCTGCGCGGCATCGACCTCGAGGTAAAGGCGGGCGAGGTGCACGCGATCATGGGACCGAACGGGTCCGGCAAGAGCACGCTTGCCCAGGTGCTCGCCGGCCGCGAGGGCTACGAGGTGACCGGCGGCGAGGTGCGCTTCCTGGGGCACGACCTGCTCGCGATGGCTCCCGAGGCGCGCGCGAGAGAGGGCGTGTTTCTCGCCTTCCAGTATCCGGTCGAGATTCCCGGCGTGAGCAACGCGTACCTGCTCAAGGCCGCCCTCAACGGCGTGCGCAGGCACCGCGGCCTGCCGGAGCTCGACGCCATGGATTTCCTCGCCCTCGTGCGGCAGAACATGAAGCGCATGGGCATGGCCGACGACATGCTCTACCGGTCGGTGAACGAGGGCTTCTCGGGCGGGGAGAAGAAGCGCAACGAGATCCTGCAGATGTCGGTCCTCGAGCCCCGGCTCGCCCTCCTCGACGAGACCGACTCCGGCCTGGACATCGACGCGCTGCAGGTCGTCGCCGACGGCATCAACGCCATGCGCGGCCCCGGGAGGGCAGTGGTCATGGTGACCCACTACCAGCGGCTCCTCGGCCATGTCGTGCCGGACTTCGTGCACGTGCTGTCCCGGGGGCGCATCGTGAGGTCGGGCGGGCGGGACCTCGCCCTCGAGCTCGAGGAGCGCGGCTACGGATGGCTCGACGGCGCCGCCGGCGAGACGCAGGCCGGCCCGCCGGAAAGGGTCGCGCCATGAACGCCGAGAGCCGCGATCGCTTCGTCGCGGAATTCCGGCGCATCGAGGCAGCGCTGCCGGGCGCGAAGGTACCGTGGGTCGTGCGCGCGCGAAGCCTGGCGCTCGCCAGGTTCGCCGACAGCGGGCTTCCCACCCTGCGCGACGAGGACTGGAAGTACACGAGCCTCTCGCGGATCGAGAAGCGGGCGTTCCGCGCGCTGCCGTTCGAGGCGCCGGGGGGCGCCTCGCCCCCCGGGCTCGCCGCCGGCCTCGCGTTCGACGGGCTGCCGGGGCACGTGGTCGTTTTCGTCGACGGCCGCCACGTCCCTGCGCTCTCCCACGTCGGCGAGCTCCCCGCCGGGGTGATCGTCGGAAGCCTGGCCGATGCGCTGGAGCGCATGCCGGAGAAGCTCGAGGCGTTCCTCCCCGACGACAATCGCCACACGGTGCTCGGCGCGCTCAACACGGCGTTCATGGCCGACGGCGCCTTCGTGTACTTGCCGCGCGGCGTGGCGGTGGCCGAGCCCATCCACTGGCTCTTCATCGCGACGAGGCAGGACGCGGCGTTGCACCCGCGCAACCTCCTCGTGGCCGAGGAGGGCGCGCAGGCGACCGTGATCGAGCAGCACGCGGACCTCGGCAGCGTCGCCTGCCTCACCAACGCCGTGACGCAGATCCACGCCTCCCGCGGCTCCGGGGTCGAGCACTGCAAGCTCCAGCGGCAGTCGCCGGAGGCCATTCACCTGGCGGGGATCCACGCCCTGCAGGGGCATGGCAGCCGCTTCACGTCGCATTCGATCGCCCTCGGGGCGGCGCTCGCCCGCCACGACATCACGGTGACGCTCGATGCCGAGGGGTGCGAGGCGGAGCTGAACGGGCTGTACCTCGCGGGAAGCCGGCAGCACGTGGACCACCACACGCGGATCGACCACGCCCGGCCCGGCGGCACGAGCCGCGAGCATTACCGGGGCGTCCTCGATGGCGCCTCGCGCGGCGTGTTCAACGGCAGGGTGATCGTGCACCCGGGGGCCCAGCGCACCGACGCGCACCAGGCGAACCACAACCTGGTGCTCTCGCGGGAAGCGGAGGTGGACACCAAGCCGCAGCTCGAGATCCACGCGGACGACGTGAAATGCACGCACGGCGCCACCGTCGGGCAGCTGGACGAGGCGCAGCTGTTCTACCTGCGCTCGCGCGGGCTCGGGGAGGCCGCCGCGAGAAGCCTGCTCACCCACGCCTTCGCCCGCGACGTGATCGAGCGGATCCGCGCCTCCTCCCTGCGCGCCCACGTGGAGCGGCTGCTGCTCGCCCGCCTGCCCGGCGGCGCGCGCGCGGAGGAGCCCGCATGAGCCTCGCCCTCGTGGCGGCCGGCCGCGAGGCGGCCGCTTCGCCGAACCGCTGGCGTGACGACTTCCCGATCCTCGGCGAGCGCGTGCACGGCAAGCCCCTCGCCTACCTCGACAACGCCGCCACCACGCAGAAGCCGCAGGCGGTCATCGACGCGCTGGCCGGCTACTACGCACACGACAACGCCAACGTCCACCGCGGCGTGCACTTGCTCAGCCAGCGCGCGACGGACGCCTACGAGGCCGCGCGGGCCAAGGTGCGCGGGTTCATCAACGCGCGCCAGCCCGAGGAGATCGTGTTCGTGCGCGGAGCCACCGAGGCGATCAACCTCGTCGCGGCGAGCTTCGCCCGGCCGGGCCTCGCGCCCGGCGACGAGATCCTACTGAGCGCCATGGAGCACCACTCCAACATCGTGCCGTGGCAGCTCGCGTGCGCCGCCACGGGAGCGGTCCTGAAGGTCGTTCCCATCGGCGACGACGGCGCCTTCCTGCCGGAGGCCTACGAGGCGCTGCTCGGCCCGCGAACGAAGCTCGTGGCCGTGACGCACCTGTCCAACGCGCTGGGAACCGTCACGCCCGCGCGCTGGATCGTCGAGCGGGCCCACGCCTCGGGCGTTCCCGTGCTGCTCGACGGCGCCCAGGCGATCTCGCACCTGGCCGTGGACGTTGGCGCCCTCGACTGCGATTTCTACGTGTTTTCCGGGCACAAGGTGTACGGTCCGACGGGGATCGGCGTGCTCTACGGGAAGGCGGAGCGGCTGCGGTCGATGATCCCGTACCAGGGCGGCGGCGACATGATCCGCACGGTGACGTTCCAGCAAAGCCAGTTCGCGGACATTCCCTGCCGCTTCGAGGCGGGGACCCCTGACATTGCGGGCGCCGTCGGGTTGGGCGCTGCGCTCGACTACGTGTCGGCGATCGGGATGGAGGCGATCGCCGCCCACGAGCGCGAGCTGGTCGCGTACGCCACGCGGGAGCTCGAGCGCGTCCCGGGCCTGCGCATCGTCGGCACCGCGAAGGACAAGGCGAGCATCGTGTCGTTCACGCTGGAAGGCGTGCATCCCCACGACATCGGCACGATCGTCGACCACGCCGGGGTTGCGATCCGGGCCGGGCACCACTGCGCCATGCCGGTCATGGAGCGATTCGGGATCCCCGGCACGGCGCGCGCCTCGTTCGCGCTCTACAACACGCGCGACGAGGTCGATGCGCTGGTGGCGGGGGTGGACGAGGCGCGGAGGATGTTCCGGTGACCGCGGCGCTTCGCGAGCTCTACCAGGACGTGGTGTTCGACCACGCCAGGGCGCCGCGCAACTGCCGCCGGCCGGCGCGCACGAGCCACCGGGCGCACGGGCACAACCCCCTGTGCGGCGACAAGGTGACCGTGCACCTCGACGTGGCCGATGGCGTCATCCGCGATGCCGCCTTCGAAGGTGAAGGGTGCGCGATCGCGACGGCCTCCGCTTCCCTGATGACGGAGGCCCTGAAGGGCAAGCCGGTCGAGGAGGCCGAGCGTCTCCTCGAGGGATTCCACCACATGGTGACCGACCCGCGGGAGGCTGCGCATCCGGAACTGGGCAAGCTGGAGGTGCTCGCGGGCGTGCGCGAGTTTCCCGTTCGGGTCAAGTGCGCGACGCTCGCGTGGCACACGTTTCACGCCGCGCTGCACGGCGGACACGCACCGGTGTCGACGGAGGAAGGGCAATGACGGAAGAGGCAACGAAGCCGGCGGCCGCACCCGCCGCGGGCCTGCAGGAAGGCATCGTCGCGGCGCTTCGCAAGGTCTACGACCCCGAGATCCCGGTCAACATCTACGATCTCGGGCTGGTCTACGGCATCGACGTCCGCGACGACGGCCGGGTCGACGTGCGGATGACGCTCACGGCGCCGGGCTGCCCCGTCGCAGGCTCCCTGCCGGGTGAGGTCGAGGAGCGGCTGGAGGAGGTTCCGGGAGTCCGGGAGGCCAACGTCGAGCTCGTCTGGGAGCCCGCCTGGAGCCCCGACGTGCTCTCCGAGGACGTGAAGCTGCAGTTGGGCCTGATCTAGCCTGGCCCTTGCGGAAAGCTCCTCGGCGCCATGGCCGCGACCTCCTACCGAAGCCTCGAGAGCCTGCTGGCCGCGGTTCGCGCCTGCCGCGCCTGCGAGGCGGAGCTTCCGCTCGGGCCGCGTCCGGTGCTGCGGGCCGCGAGGACGGCGCGAGTCCTCATTGTCGGGCAGGCTCCCGGCGCGCGCGTGCACGCCTCGGGCATTCCCTGGGACGACGCGAGCGGAGCGCGCCTGCGCGAATGGCTGCGGATCGACGAGCAGGCGTTTCGCGACGAGTCGCGGGTCGCGATCATCCCGATGGGATTCTGCTACCCCGGGCGGGGCAGGAGCGGCGACCGGCCGCCGCGTCCCGAGTGCGCGCGCCTGTGGATGGGGGAGATCCTCGCCTGGCTCCCCCGCATCGAGCTGACCCTGCTTGTCGGGCAGCACGCCCAGCGCCGCTTCCTCGGCGACCGTCGCCTGGCGACGCTTTCGCATACCGTTCGCGCGTGGCGGGACTACGCTCCGGCGTACTTTCCGTTGCCCCATCCCTCGCCGCGCAACAATCCGTGGCTCGCGGCCAATCCCTGGTTCCGGCAGCGGCTCCTGCCCGCCCTGCGGGCCCGGGTCCGCGAAGTCCTGGCGCCCTGAGGGGAACGAGCCCATGACGGATGCGGCCGCGGCGACCACGGTGCTCACCGTCGGCCATTCGACACGGCCGCTGGACGAGTTCATCGGCCTCCTCCGGGCGCACTCGGTCGCCCGTGTCGCGGACGTGCGCACCATTGCGCGCTCGCGCCACAACCCGCAGTTCAACGGCGATACGCTCCCGCTGGCACTCGAGCAGGCGGGGATCGCCTACACGCACCTCGCGGGATTGGGCGGCTTTCGCCACCCGAGTGCGCAATCACGCAACCAGGGTTGGCGCAACGCCTCGTTTCGGGGTTACGCTGACTATATGCAGACGAAAGCCTTTGTCCAGGGCCTCGCGGAACTCGTCGCAATGGCGCGCCGAGAGCGGGTGGCCGTCATGTGCGCCGAAGCCGTGCCGTGGCGCTGCCACCGCTCGCTCATCGCCGATGCCCTCCTGGTGCGGGGCATCGAGGTCGACGAGATCGTGTCCGCCGCGCGCCTCGAGCGCCACGCGCTGACGCCGTTCGCGCGCGTGGAGGGAACGGTGGTCACCTACCCGGCGGCCTTGGAATCCGGCGAGCGATCATGACCGGGCGCACGGATGCGTCCGCAAGGGCGACGGTGCCGTGCGCGACGTGCCGGGCCGAGGTTCCGCTTTCGGTGGCGGCGGCCGGCGAGGCGGGCGACTACGTGCGCTACTTCTGCGGCCTGGACTGCTTCGCGGCGTGGCGACAGAAGGACGCGGAGCAATGCAGCACGGATGCCGGGAAGCGCCGTGAGTAGCCCGCGCGACCGCCGGCCGGTGTTTCTCAACCTTGCGCAGATCGCATTGCCCGTGGGCGCGCTGGCCTCGATCGCCCACCGGATCTCGGGACTGCTGCTGGCGATCGGCATTCCGCTCGGCGTGTACGGGCTCGACCTGTCCTTGCGGGACCCGCAGGGATTCGCCACGGTGGCCGCCGCGCTGGAAAGCCCGCCGTCGCGAGTCGCGGTGGTCGTGATGGCCTGGGCGTTGGCGCATCACCTCTTCGCCGGCGTGCGCCACCTCCTGATGGACATCGACGTCGGCTCGCGCCTTCCCGCCGCGCGCCGAAGCGCCTGGATGGCGAACGCCGGCGGCATCGCCGTGGCATTGATGGCCGCGGTGGCGACATGGTGAGGCGCAGCCCGTCGGGATGGCTCGCGTGGATCGTCCAGCGCGCGAGCGCCGCATACATGCTTGCCTTCCTCGCCGCGGGGCTTCTCTGGTTCACGGTGGATCCGCCCGGCACCTACCCGGCCTGGCGAGCGCGGATGGCGGGCGCCGGCGCGGGCATCGCCACGGCCGCGTTCTTCGCCGCGCTGCTCGCGCACGCCTGGGTGGGCCTGCGCGACGTCGTCCTGGACTACATGCGGCCGCGCAGCCTGTGCGCACCGGTGCTCGTCGGGCTCGGACTGGGCCTCGCGGCCGTCGCGGCATGGGTCCTGCGCATCCTCGTCACGGTTCGAGCGTGACGCGCACGAAGACCGGGCGCCACGATTGAAACTGTCCATCTTCCGCTTCGATCCGTCTCGCGACGAGCGCGGGCACATGCAGGATTTCGACATCGATCCCGCGCCGTCCGACCGGATGCTGCTCGACGTGCTCGTTCGCCTGCGGAGCCTCGACGACTCGCTCGCCTTCCGCAAGTCCTGCCGGGAGGGCGTGTGCGGCTCCGACGCGATGAACATCAACGGGCGCAACGGCCTCGCCTGCCTCACGCCGGTGCGCGGCCTTGCGCAGCCCGTCGTCCTGCGGCCGCTGCCGGGGTTCCCGGTCATTCGCGACCTGGTCGTCGACATGACGAACTTCTTCGCCCAGTACGAGTCGGTCAGCCCCTGGCTGCGCAACGACGAGCCGCCGCCGGAGCGCGAGAGGCTGCAGTCGCCCGCCGAGCGCGCGAAGCTCGACGGGCTCTACGAGTGCATCCTGTGCGCCTGCTGCACGAGCCAGTGCCCGTCCTACTGGTGGAACCCGGAGCGGTTCGTGGGTCCCGCAGGCCTCCTCCAGGCGTGCCGGTTCATCGTGGACAGCCGTGACCGGGCCTCCGCCGAGAGGTTGGACGACCTGGACGACGCCTACCGGCTCTTCCGTTGCCGGACGATCATGAACTGCACCGAGGTCTGCCCGAAGGGGCTGTCGCCGTCCCGGGCGATCGAGGCGATCCGCTCGGCGATGACGCGCCGGCGCGCCTGAGACGCGGCCGGCCGCGGCGCTACGCGTAGGTCGGGTACTTCGGCTCGTACATGTTCTGCCTGACGAAAGCCGCCATGTCCGCCGGCTTCGCCACCCCCGCGAGCCCCCGCTTGAACACGACCTCGGCCACGCTTGCCGCGATGGCCGCGGAGACCTCCCGCATGTTCCTGAGCGGCGGATAGAGGCTCCCCTGGTCGAGATCCTCCTGCGAGACCATGGCCGCGAGCGTGTCGGCCGCGGCGAGGAACATGTCGTCGGTCACGCGCTTGGCCTTCGTGGCCACGACGCCGAGGCCCACGCCCGGGAAGATGTAGGAGTTGTTGCACTGGCGCGGCACGAGGGTCTTCCCCTCGATGTTCACCGGGGCGAAGGGGCTGCCGCAGGCGAACACCGCGCGCCCGCCGCTCCACGCGTAGGCCTCCTCGGCCGTGCACTCGGACTTCGAGGTCGGGTTCGAGAGCGCGAACACGATGGGGCGCGTGTTGAATTCGGACATCGCCTGCACGATGGGCTGCGTGAAGGTGCGGCCCACGGCCGCGACCCCCACGATCGCCTGCGGCTTGAGGGCGTTCACGGCGTCGGCGAAGGCCGCCACCGGCGCGTGCTCGTGCGCGTACTTGCGCTTGTGGTCGGTGAGGTCGGTGCGCGAGGCGACGACCAGTCCCTTCGAATCCACCAGCCAGCAGCGCTTGCGCGCTTCGGCTTCCGGCAGGCCGTCGGCCACGAGGGAGGCGGTGATGAGGTCGGCGATGCCCACGGCCGCCTCGCCTGCGCCCAGGAACAGCACGCGCGTGTCGGCGAGGCTCTTGCCGGTGATGCGGATCGCGGATTTCAATCCGGCGAGCGTCACGGAGGCCGTGCCCTGGATGTCGTCGTTGAAGGTGCAGACGCGGTCCTGGTACTTGTGCAGCAGGCGGAAGGCGTTGGCGTTGGCGAAGTCCTCGAACTGGATCAGCACGCCCGGGAAGACCTCGTTCGCGGCGGTGACGAACTCCTCCACCAGCGCGTCGTACTCGGGGCCGCGCAGGCGCCGGCGCACGAGGCCGATGTAGAGCGGGTCCTTGAGCAGCTCCTCGTTTTCCGTGCCCACGTCCAGCGTCACCGGCAGGCAAAGGCTCGGGTCCATCCCGGCGCACGCGGTGTAGAGGGAGAGCTTGCCCACGGGAATGCCCATGCCCTGCGCGCCCAGGTCGCCCAGGCCGAGGATCCGCTCGCCGTCGGTCACGACGATGATGCCGGCCTTCTGGCCCCAGTTCTGCAGCACCTGCTTCACGCGCCCCTTGTCGGCCGCGGTCACGAAGAGCCCGCGCGGCTGGCGGTAGATGCGCCCGTAGAGCTGGCAGCCCAGGCCCACGGTCGGCGTGTAGATGAGGGGCATGATCTCCTCGGCGTTCTCCATCACGACGCGGAAGAAGAGCGTCTCGTTGCGGTCGTGCAGCGCCGTGAGGAAGATGTACTTGTCGAGGTCCGTCGGCAGCCGCCGCAGGTTCGTGAGGACGCGCCCCACCTGCTCGGGCTGCGTGTGCACGCGCGCCGGCAGCAGCCCGCGCAGGCCGAGGAGGTCGCGCTCCTTGTCGGTGAAGGCGGTGCCCTTGTTGTAGACGGGGTCCTGGAGGAGGGCGTGCCCCCTCAGCGGCGTCGAGGAGGTCTTGCCGGTTTCAGCCATGGTCGATTTTCTCCGAGGGTCCGCCGGGTCGCCGGGGCGCGGGTCCTTCCGCGTCCCTCGAGCG
>DAORTX010000080.1:9685-10793 GCA_035432885.1 Usitatibacteraceae bacterium | reverse complement strand
GTGGTCTGGATCACGCGGCCCTGCGGCAGGTCGCGCATGCCCGAGACGATGCCGTCGCTGATCGTGAGGTCGAGCCCCTGCGGCGCGCCGATCGCGTAGACCTTCTGGCCCGTCTTGAGCGTGTCCGCGCTCGCGACGTTCACGGCGGGCGCGGTGAGGCCCATGACGGAGAGGCGGCACAGGTCGTATTCCTCGTCCGCGACCTCGACGCTCGCCGAGTACTGCTCGCTTCCCACCTTCACCATGAGCGAGCCGCCGGCGGCGGCCACGTGGCAATTGGTGATGACCGTGCCGATGCCGGTGACCACGCCGCTGCCCAGGCCGACGGCGCGGCCCGACACGTTGTGGGCGGTGATGCGCGCGGTGCTTCGCGAAAGCTCGGCGAAGAGATCCTCGGCGCTGCGCGGCTGGGCGATCGGCGAGATCGGCGCCTGGGGCACGGGCGCCGCCGCCTCGGGCCGCAGCTCGCGCTGGGCGACGATCCTCGCCTCGGGCTTCTTCGACGGGGAGCGCGCCATCCAGAAGGCGATGAACGCGAGCAGGAGCGCGGCGCCGGTGAGGACGTACCGGTTCTTCCAGGCCGGGGCATCCTGGTCCTCGGGCTCGAGGACCAGGTCGGGATTCAGGGCGGCCGACTTGGCCGCGGCCTTCTCCGCCATCGAGATGAGCTTCGCGTCGTAGGCGGCTCGCTCGTTGGGCATGCACAGGACGTGGTAGGCCTCGTGGACGAGGTTCACCTCATTGGGGTCCGCGGAGGGGCTTCGGGCGAATTCGGCGACCCTCGCCTTGTAGGCGATGCCGATGTCGATCGCGTTGGCGTCGGTGCCCACGCCCAGGATGTCGTAGAGCGTGCGCTTGCGGGCGGGAGGCGGGCTGTTCGGGGCGGGCGGGGTGGCCATGGCGCCCATGATCGGGCTTTTCGGGCGGTGGGGGCAATGGGGTCGGGTAAAGTGGCCCCCCGCCCGCCATCCCGGAGGTATGACCGTGCGACCCCCCATCACCCTGGAGCGGCACCTCGCGGCCTGGGCCTACCAGAACGCCTGGGCCAACCACCGCCTCCTCAAGGCCTGCGCGGGGCTTTCGCCGGCGCAGTTCGCCGCCCGGCGCG
>DAORTX010000080.1:0-9585 GCA_035432885.1 Usitatibacteraceae bacterium | reverse complement strand
AGGGTCGCGTGGAGGAGCCGATGCACCGGCTGCTTGCGCACGTCTTCGAGCACCAGATCCACCACCGCGGCCAGGTCCACGCCATGCTCGCCGGCACGCCGGTGGCCCCGCCGCAACTCGACGAATTCTTCTGCGCCAACGAGGCGGACCTGCGCGCGGCGGATTTCGCCGAGCTGGGATTTTCCGAGGACGCGATCTGGGGTCAGCCGAAGGCGTAGGCGTCCATGCCGAGCGAGCCCATGTCGATGCCCAGCGACAGGCGACGGGCGGGCGGGCTGCCGGCGCCCAGCGCCACGAAGAACGGCATCAGGTGCTCCTCGGTGGGGTGGGCGCGGACGGATTCGGGCGCGAGGCCGCGGTAGTCGGCGAGCGATTCGATGGCGCCTTCCGCGACCTTCGTCGCCATCCACTCGTTGAACGTCGCCGCCCACGGGAAGGGCTCGTCCGGGCGCCGGCCCCAGTCGATCTCGCCCAGGTTGTGCACGATGCCGCCCGAGCCGATCACGAGGACGCCCTCGCCGCGAAGGGGCGAGAGGGCGCGGCCGATCCCGAGGTGGTGGCGCGCCCCGAGCGCGGACTGCACGGAAAGCTGCACGACGGGAATGTCCGCGTCGGGATACATCCAGCGAAGGGGCACCCATGCGCCATGGTCGATGCCGCGTGTCTCGTCGAGCGCCGCCGGATGGCCCGCCACGCCCAGCAGGCTCGCCACGCGCGCGGCCAGCGCCGGGGAGCCGGCCGGTTCGTAGCGCACGCGGTAGAGCTCCTCGGGAAAGCCGGCGAAGTCGTGGATCGTCGCCAGGCGCGCCGCCGCGGTCGCCACGGGCGCGGGCGTGTCCCAGTGCGCCGACACCACCAGGATCGCCTCGGGTCGCCCGATCACCACGCCCAGCTCCGCCCAGGCGTGGGTGAAGAAGTTGTTGGCGAGCGCGAGGGTGGGCGCGCCGTGGGAGAGGAACAGGGCGGGCGGCGTCATGGGGCCTTCGGGTCGGTGGCGTTGGCGGCGGCGTGCCCGCGGTGTTCGTTCACCCGGGCGAGGAAGGCGATCGCGACGACGAAGAAGATGCCGGTCGCGAGGATGGCGAGGCGATGGTTGCCACCGGTGATCCAGGTGACGGCGCCGTAGGTGACGGGGCCCAGGATCGAGGCGAGGCGCGTGGCCACGCCCCACAGCCCGAAGAACTCGCCGCTGCGCTCCGGCGGCGAGAAGTAGGCCACGAGCGCGCGCCCCGCCGATTGCGACGAGCCCATCGCGAGCCCGGCGAGGTTGGCCGCGATCCAGAACACGGGCTGCGTCGTGCCGAAGTAGGCGACCGTCACCATCGCGATCCAGGCATAGAGCGTGATCCGCAGCGCGCGCACCTTGCCGATGCGGTCCTGCACGTAGCCGAAGCCGAAGGCGCCGACGGCGGCCGTCACGTTCACCGCGATGATGAGGACGATGGTGTCGGCGGTCTGGAATCCCATCACCTGTTCGGCGTAGATGGCCGCGAGCGCGATCACCGTCGCCACCCCGGCCTGGTAGAAGGTGCCGCACGCGAAGACGGCGAGCAGGTCGCGGTAGCCGGCCGCTTGCCTCGCCGTCCGCGCGAGCCGGGCGAAGGCGTGCGACTGGCGCTCGGCGGGGGGCACGGGAACGGCGCGCTCTCGGAGCAGGGCGAACGTGACGAGCGAGGCGAGGGCGAAGATGCCCGCGGTGATGAGCATCGTCCCGGGGACCGCCTCCGCCGTCGTCTGGCCGCGCGCCGGCGCCCCCAGGACCCACGCAAGGCTCACGACCAGCGCGAGGATCCCGCCGAAATAGCCCAGGCTCCATCCCCAGCCGGACACGCGACCGAGGGCGGCCGGGCGCGAGAGTTCCGTGAGAAAGGCGGCGTTGAGGTTCTCGCCCAGGGAATAGGCGACGTTCGACAGGGCGATGAACGCCACCGCCCAGGCGACGTCGCCGGGCCCGGCGCCGGCGAGGAGCGCCGTGCCCGCCACGCAGACGAGGGTGGTCGCGGCAAGCGCGCGCTTCTTCGCCGCGTGGGCGTCGGCCCAGGCGCCCACCAGGGGCCCGGCGACCATCACGATGGCGTAGGAGGCGCCGAGCGAGACGGTCCAGGCGAAGGTCGCCCAGGGCGCGTTGCCGGCCACGGTCGCCACGAAGTACGCGTTGAAGACGGCCGTGAGCACGACCGTGGTGTAGCCCGAGTTGGCGAAGTCGTACATCGCCCAGGCGACGACCTCGCGCTTCTCGACGCCGGGATTGAGCGAGGCCTCGGCGTCAGCGGCCACGGGGGGGTTCCGCGCGGCGGACGCGCAGGGCGGCAAGGGAGCGGCTCGCGACGGCGATCATTGGCGCGTCCCGCGCTCGAGCGACGCCTGCGCCGCCTCGAGCGCGCGGTCGCGACCCGAGAGCAGGTCGGCGATGGTGACGGGCACGGGCACGTCGGGCACCACGCCCACGCCCTCGACCTGCCTCCCGTCGGAGAAGACGAACCCCACTTCGCTGTACGCGAGCCTGCCGCCCCCGGGCACGTCGGCATAGCCCATGTAGGCGAGCAGGCAGCCGCAGGTGGTCTGGCCCAGCACGGTCGCGCGCGCCTGCGATTGCAGCAGCCCCGCGAAGAGCTCGCTGCCGCTCGCGGAGGCGGCGTTCACCAGCACGGCCACCGGGCCGAGGAAGGTGCCGGTGCCCTCGAGGGCCTGCTTCAGCTTGATCACCTCGATCCAGTCGAAGGCCAGCGTGATCGGCTTGCCGGAGCGCGTGAGCGCGCGGCCGAACTCGACCCGGTCCTTGAAGAACCGCGCGGCGACGTTGCGGACCATGAGCGCCGACCCGCCGGGGTTGCCGCGCAGGTCGATCACGAGCCCGGGCGCGTCGCGGTGCGCCTCGATCGCCTCGATCATCTCGTCCTGGATCGATTGCGCCCAGCTCGCGAGCCGGATGTAGGCGAAGCCCGAGGGCAGCGTGCGGTGCGCGACCCGCGGCGCGTTCACGAAGCGCCTGCGCTCGAGCGTCGCGGTGAAGGTCGAGCCGTCGCCCCGCGCGAAGGTGGCGGCCAGTTTCGAGCCCGGCTCGCCGGCGAGGAGGCGCTCGACGGCCGAGCGCTGCCGCGCCTGCGGGGTGGAGCTTTCGCGCGCCTCGCCGAGCGCCTTCTGCCAGGCTGCGGTCGCCGGTTCGCCGCCGATCTCGACCAGGGTCATGCCCGGGCGCACGCCGGCCCAGTACGCGTCGGCGTCGGGGTTCACGCCCGTCACCGCGAGCCTGTCCTCGACGGGGCGAAAGGAAAAGCCGGGGGAGACGGATTCGTGCCGCGCGATGCGCGCGGCGCGCGCGGGCGACTCGACGCGCGTATGCGCGTCGCGCAACTCGCCGGTCATGTGGTCGAGGAAATCCCAGAACGCCTCGTCGGTCGCCGCGTCCATGGCCCGCGGGCGCCAGCGCTCGCGCGCGGCCGCCCAGTCGATGCCGTGCAGGGCAGGGTCGTAGTAGCGGTCGTTCACCGTGGCCCAGACGAACTCGAGCGCGGCCCGCCGGCCCGCCTCGCCCAGCGCGGGCGTCGCGATCGCGGCGTCCGCCTCGTCCTGCACGTGCGTCGCGCGGGCGAGCTGGCGCGAAAGCAGCTTGTGGGGGTCGATCGCCGCGCACCCGGCCGAGAGGACGGCGGCGAGAAGCAGGACGGGTGTGCGGGAAAGGGTCGTCATTCGGTCTGGTGGCCGGTGCGGGGCTCGGGCGGGGCGAAACGCGGCTAGACTGTCGATGCCGCATTTCCGGCCAGAATAACCGATTCCATGAACCCTCCGGCGCACACGATCCTCGCCGCCGCCCTGCTGGCGACCGCGTGCGCGAGCGCGCCCGAGTCGCCCGCCCCGCGCGAGGCGGGAGCGGGGCCGGATCCGGCGCCGTTCTCGACCGCGGCCGCGCTCGAGGGCCTTCCGCCGGGATGGGTTCCCTTCAAGCTCACGCGCCGGAAGAAGCCGACGGACTACCGGCTGGTTGCCGTCGAGGGCGGCATCGCGCTGCAGGCGACCGCGGACGCTTCGGCTTCGGGGCTGCGCTTCGATACGGTGGCCGATCTCGCCGAGTACCCATGGCTCACCTGGCGTTGGAAGGTGCCGGCGTTGATCGAGAGGGCCGACAACACGCTCGCCCAGGTCGAGGATTCCCCGGCGCGCGTCATCGTCCTCTTCGAAGGCGGGCGGGAGCAGCTGCCCGAGAGCGAGCGGATCAACTACGACCTCGCCAAGGCGATCGGCGGCAACGAGCTGCCCTACGCGACGATCATGTACATCTGGGAGAACCAGCTGCCGGAAGGCGCGGTCATCACCCACCATTTCTCCACGCGCATCAAGATGATCGTCGCCGGCAGCGGCACCGGGAACCTGGGCGAGTGGCACGAGGAGCGCGTGAACCTGCTCGAGGACTATCGCCGCGCCTTCGGCGAGGAGCCGCCGCGCGTTCGGGCCGTGGGCATCATGAGCGACTCCGACAACACCGGGGAGCGCACCGTCGCCTACTTCGGCGACATCCGCTTCAGCCGGCGCTGAATCCGGCCCGCGGCGCCGTTCGCGGGCGCCGAGGGACGGGCTCCTACGGCTTCGCGGCCTGGGTCGGCGCGGCGCCGCCCTCGCCGGGCGGGCAGGCGACCGCGCGCAGCGTCGAATCGGGATAGTCGCGCTGCAGGAGCGCCAGCCTCGCCACGAGCAGCGTGTCGGGATCGCGCACGAGGAAGACGGATTCCTTCACTTCCTTCGCGAAAGGCCCCACCTGCGCGCCGCGCGCGCCCTTGGCTTCCACGAGGACGAGGAAGCGGCGCGCGGCCTCCTCCGTCGAGAACACCCCGAGCGAGATGGCGTGGTCGGGGCGAAGCGAGAGGTCGCTCATGCCCTGGCGGCGCAGGACGGAGGCGAGCTGCTCGGCGGAGCGGCGGTCCTTCGCCGGCGGGATGTAGACCCAGTGGCGCGTGATCTCCTCGACCTTGCGCTCGGTGAAGCGATCGCCCAGCTGCATCGCGGCGAACGCCTCGCGGGCCTGGACCACCCTGGCGGGCTGGATGCCCGCGAACTCCACGCAGGCCGCCCCCGCGATGGACTGCACCTGCAGCCGCGTCTCCTCGGCCTTGCGCGCGGCGATGACCGGCGGGATGACCGCGACGATCGCCGCGCCTTCGCGGTTGCGCTCCCTGCGCGAAAAATCCGGGTCCGCCGGCGCCGTGGTGAGCCACAGGTGCGCGCCGAACGCGAGGTTCGCGACGAGGATCAGGAAAAAGAGCAGGCGTGACACGGGGGGTCAGGCGGCGCGCGCGATGAGGACGATTCCGTCGAGAACGAGATTGTCGTTCAAGGCGACGGGCAAGGGAAGGCGGGAGGCGAGTTCCGGCGCGCCGCCGCCGGAGAGCACGATCCGCCGCGGCGCCGCGCCCGCGGCGGCCATGGCCTCCTGCATGCGGGAGATCGCGCCGAGCGCCGCCTGCAACGATCCCGTGGTGATCGCATCGGGCGTGTTCCGCGGGAAGGGGTCGAAGGCGCCCGCGGCCAGCCGCAGCTGCGCGGTGCCGCCGTCCAGCGAGCGGCGCATGAGCGCCGGCCCCGGCACGATGAGGCCGCCGAGGAAACTCCCGTCGGCGCGAAGCGCGTCGATCGTGAGCGCGGTGCCCACGTTCACCACGAGCTGGTCGGCGGCGCCCGCGTGGTGCGCGGCGACGAGCGCGGCCCAGCGATCGGTGCCGAGCTGCCCGGGATCGCGGTAGCCGTTCGTCACCCCGAGCTGCTCGCGCCTCGAGGCGATGAGGCTGAGGAGCAGGTCGTGGCGCGCGCAGGCCTCGTAGACCAGGCGCTGCGCCTCGGGACCGCCGACGTTCGAGGCCCGCGCGATCGTGCCGGGGGGCATCGGGGGCCAGTCGCGCCCGAGCCTCGCGGCCTCGGCCGTGGCGATCGCGCCGCGCGCCGACCACGCCTCGCCCACGCGCAATCCCCACTTCACGCGCGAATTGCCGGCGTCGATGGCGAAGACGGGAGCGGCCGCGGGAACGAGGTTCATGCGGGACGCAGCGATATCTCGGCGGAGGTGAGCCGCGAGGTGAGGCCGGCGGCGACGACCACGAGCGCTCCGTCGTCGGCCACGTCCACCACGCGCGCTTCGCGGGGCGGCTCGCCGCCGGCGAGCACGGTCACCGTGCGGCCCGCGTAGGCGTGGCGCGCCTTCCAGTCCTCCCGGAAGGCGGCGAAGCCGTCGCGCCCGAATCGCTCCAGGGCGGCCGCGAGTTCGGCCACGAGGTCGGCGAGGAGCGCGTTTCGCGGCGGCGGAGGCTCGCCCAGGCAGGCCAGGTCCGTGACGGGCTGGTCGATCCGCCGCGCGAGGGAGTTGCCCAGGCGGTAGTTGATCCCCACGCCCACGACGGCGGTCGCCGGCCCGAGCATCTCGCCCGAGGTCTCCACGAGGATGCCGCCGAGTTTCTTCCAGTCGAAGACGAGGTCGTTGGGCCATTTCACGCCGACGCCGCGCACGCCGCTTCGCTCCAGGGCCCTGGCCACCGCCACCGCCACCGCGAGCGGGAGCCCGCCAAGCTGCCCCGGCCCCTGCTCGAAGCGCCACAGCATCGAGAAGGTGAGGGAAGCGCCGAGGCCCGCCTCCCAGCCGCGACCGCGGCGGCCGCGTCCGGCGCGCTGCCATTCGGCGACCACGCAGGTGCCCGAGGGCGATCCCGCCTGGGCCATCTGCGCGAGCCGCGTGCTCGTGGAATCGACCTCGTCCAGGATCACCAGGCGAACGCGCGCGGCGTCGGGCCCGAGCCGCGAGACGATCGCGTGCGCATCGAGGAACTCGACCGGCTGGGCGAGCCGGTAGCCCTTGCCCGGCACGGCGAAGATCTCCACGCCCATCGCCGCGGCGCCCTTCAGCGCCTCGGAGAGCGTGGCGCGCGAACGATCGAGCGAGCGGGCGACCTCGGCGCCGGAATGGAAACGCCCGTCGGCCAGCAGGCGGAGCGCCCTGAAGGTGAGCGGCCCCATGGCTATCCGGCCCGGTGCTCGGCGCGGCAGGCGAAGGCTTCGCGGCGATAGGCGATGTCGGCGATCACGGCGTCGAGCAGGAGCGCCATGCGCCGGGAGAGCCGGCTGCCCTTGCGGTAGTCGGCCTGGGCGATGAAGTCGGCGCGCCCGGCCTCGAGCAGGCGCACGCAGATGTCCTTCTGCGCATCCTTGCGCTTGCCGTAGACGGCGACCGTGTGCCCGCCGTTCTTCTTGGTGAGCGCCATCGAGGGCACGTCGGTCATGCCGTCGCCCACGTAGATCATGTTCTGGAACGGGATGGGCCGCTCGGCCTCGGGCATGTGCTCGTTGATCGACTCGCCGAGCGATTCCTTGCCCTTGTTGATGCGGAAGAGGAACTGCGTCTTCACCGTGTCGGTGACGAGGAGCTTCGGGAAGGTCGCCACGCCGTGGTGGTTGAAGTGGTACTCGGAGGCGTAGATGCGCCGGAAGTGGCGGCGGATGGACACCCCGTCGAGGATCTCCTTCTGCCCGGCGGAGATCACGTAGTGGTGCAGCTTCACCTTGCCGCCGCTCTGGCGGCGCACGTAGTCGTTCGCGCGCCGGAACCAGCCCTCCACGCCCGGGAAGTAGCGGATGGCGCGCGCCATCCTCGCGAAGTCGGCGCGCTTCACCGCGATCTTCTGCCGGTCGAGGGACTCGAGGATGTGGCGCATGTAGACCAGCATCATGTCCGACTCGGTGGCGAGCGCCTCCTCGTTCACCTTTTTCCAGAACTCGCGCGGCGCGATGCCCATGCGCGGCAGCACCGTGTACTCCTGCATCGGCTGCGGCGAGAGCGTGCCGTCGAAGTCGTAGACGAGCGCGATGGTGTTCTGGAAGAAGCGGTCGGCCATGGGAGCATTGTAGCCATTCGCCGCGGGCGGGCGCCGGGGTGGCCGGCGCGGATCGCCGCCGGCGACGCAGAACGGCGCCCGCGGCGCGGTGGGCGATTTCCGGCCGGTATCCGGCGGCGATTGCGCCGGCGGCTCCCGGCGCTCCATAATCGGGCTGGCGCGTTCCTGCGCGCCTTGCCCGGACCTCCTGCCAGGAGGCGATCCTCCCGGGACCCGACCGACCCCCGGCCCCCGACCCAGACGATGACGGACCTAGCCTTCCTGCCGACGCTGCCGCTCACCATGAGCTACCCGCTGCTCTTCGGCGTGCTGCTCGTGGCCGGCATGCTGGGCGGGGAAGCCGCGCGCCAGCTGCGCCTGCCGCGCGTCATCGGCTACGTGCTGGTCGGCTTCGCGATCGCGCCCGCGGCCGCGGCGATGAACATCGGCCCGCTGCTCGACGAGGCGCGGATCTTCGTGGACATCGGGCTGGGCCTGGTGCTCTTCGATCTCGGCCGGCGCATGGACCTCGCGTGGCTGAAGCGCGACTGGACGCTCGCGGCATCGGGCCTGGCCGAGAGCTTCCTCACCTTCGGCCTGGTCTTCGCGGCGCTCGCCGCGCTGGGATTCGCGCCGCTGATGGCGGGACTCGCGGCCGCGATCGCGATGGCGACGTCGCCCGCGGTGGTCCTGCTGGTCGTCCAGGACGCGCGCGCCGACGGCCAGGTGACCGACCGCGCGCTCACGCTCGTGGCGCTGAACAGCCTGCTCGCCTCGGTGGTGGTCACGATGCTCACGGCGCCGGTGCATTTCGAGCTGCACCTGGATCTCGACACGGCCGTGCTGCATCCGCTCTACCTGTTCGTGGGGTCCCTCGCGCTGGGCGGCGCCATGGCGTGGGTGGCCCGGATGCTCGCGCATCGCGTCGAGCGCAACCCGGAGCTGCACTTCACGCTCGTGGCGGGCCTCGTCCTGGGCGCGGTGGGACTCGCGCAGATGGGCAGGCTCTCGGTGATCCTGGCGCTCCTCGCCCTCGGCATGTTCGTGAGGAACGACCGCGATCGCCACATCCTGGTGAACGTCGACCTGGGACGCGCCTCGCGGCTTTTCTACGTCGTGCTCTTCGTGATCACCGGCGCGAGCCTGCCGATCGCCTCCTTCGAGACCGCGGGCTGGGCGGCGCTCGCCTTCGTGGTCGCGCGCGCGGCGGGCAAGTTCCTGGGCGTGGTGGCGATCGCGCCCCTGGGCGGCATGAAATGGCGCCAGGCCATCGCGCTGGGCGCGGCGCTGCTGCCCATGTCCTCGATCGCGCTGCTGCTGATCCACGACGTCTCGCGCATCTACCCGGAACTCGGGCAGAGGCTCGCCGCGGTCGTGGTCGCCGGCGTGATCGTGATGGAACTCCTGGGGCCGATCGCCACCCAATGGGGACTGCGCTTCGCGGGCGAGGCCGCGCCCCTTCCCGCCGCCGGGCCGGCCGCCAGGGTTTCGGCCGCGAAGGGCGCGGACGGCAAGTCGGCCCGGACCTCGAAGTCCTGAAGGATCGCGCCATGCCCCTCGAATTCAAGGCTTCCGAGCCCCTCACCTTCGGCGTGGAACTGGAGCTGATGGTGCTCAACACGCGCGACTACAACCTCAGCCGCGGCGCGCCGGACCTGCTCGCGCGCCTGGAGAAGGCGAAGCTGCCGAGCGAGGTGAAGCCGGAGATCACCGAGAGCATGATCGAGGTGAACTC
>DAORTX010000079.1:0-10810 GCA_035432885.1 Usitatibacteraceae bacterium | reverse complement strand
GGGCGCTGGACCTCACGGTGAAGGCGAAGGGCGATCTCGAGATCGACGCCCACCATACCGTCGAGGACATCGGCATCACGCTCGGCATGGCGGTGGCGAAGGCGCTCGCCGACAAGAAGGGCATTCGCCGGTACGGACACGCCTACGTCCCGCTCGACGAGGCCCTTTCGCGCGCCGTGGTCGATTTCTCCGGGCGGCCGGGCCTCGAGTTCCACGTCGACTTCACCCGGGCTCGGGTGGGCGAGTTCGACGTCGACCTGACGCGCGAGTTCTTCCAGGGATTCGTGAACCACGCCCTCGCCACGGTTCACCTGGACAACCTGCGCGGCGACAATTCGCACCATCAGTGCGAGACGTTGTTCAAGGCGTTCGCGCGAGCGCTGCGCATGGCGGTCGAGACCGATCCGCGGGCTGCGGGTGTCGTCCCCTCGACCAAGGGAATCCTCTAGTCAATCGTTCGAGGCCGGGGCGACGCGCCGGTCCTTCCATGGCACAGAGCATCGCGATCGTCGACTACGGGATGGGCAACCTGCGCTCGGTGGAGAAGGCGCTCCTCCACGTCGCCCCGCTCGCATCGGTCAAGATCACCGCCGACCCCGACGCCATCCGGCGGGCCGATCGCGTGGTGTTTCCCGGGCAGGGGGCCATGCCGGACTGCATGAAGTGCCTCGAGCAGAGCGGACTGGGCGAAGCGGTCCGGGAGGCGGCCACCGCCAGGCCCTTCCTCGGACTTTGCATCGGCCTGCAGATGCTCTTCGATCGCAGCGACGAGGGCGACACGCCGGGGCTGGCCCTCCTGCCGGGAGAAGTCCTCGCGTTTTCGCGGACGCAACAGACCCGCGAGGCGGGCTTCAAGATCCCCCACATGGGCTGGAACGAAGTCTGGCAGTCGAAAGCCCATGCCCTCTGGCGGGGCATCCCGGACGGCGCCCGCTTCTATTTCGTCCACAGCTACTATTGCGCGCCCCGCGATCAATCGCTCACCGCGGCCACGTCGCGGTATCCGCACGCCTTTACCTCGGCCATCGCGCGGGATAACATCTTCGCTACGCAATTCCATCCCGAGAAGAGCAGCGCCGCGGGGCTTGCGCTACTCGAGAATTTCGCTTCCTGGACTCCGTGAGAATCCGGTCCCGACCGATCCCATGCTGATCATTCCCGCGATCGACCTCAAAGATGGCCGCTGCGTCCGGCTCGAACAGGGCGACATGGCGACCGCCACGGTGTTTTCCGACGACCCCGGAAAGACGGCCGCCCATTGGGTAGGACTGGGGGCGCGCCGCCTGCACGTGGTCGACCTGAACGGCGCCTTCGCGGGCAAGCCGGTGAACGAGGCGGCGATCAAGTCGATCATCGCGTCGGTCGATTCCGACATCCCGGTGCAGGTGGGCGGAGGCATTCGCGACCTGGAGACGATCGAGCGCTACCTGGACGACGGCGTCTCCTACGTGATCATCGGGACAGCGGCGGTGAAGAATCCCGGGTTCCTGCACGAGGCGTGCGACGCGTTCCCGGGGCACATCATGGTGGGTCTCGACGCGAGGGACGGCAAGGTGGCCACGGACGGGTGGTCGAAGCTCACGGGCCATGACGTCGTCGACCTCGCCAGGCGGTTCCAGGGCTACGGCGTGGAAGCGGTCATCCACACCGACATCGGTCGCGACGGCATGCTGCGGGGCGTCAACGTGGAGGCCACGGTGAAGCTTGCCCAGGCGCTCGCCATTCCCGTCATCGCAAGCGGTGGAATCACCAATCTCGACGACGTGAAGCGACTGTGCGCCGTGGAGGGCGAGGGCGTCATCGGGGCGATCACGGGCCGGGCCATCTATGAAGGGCGCCTCGATTTCGCCGCGGCGCAGAAGCTCGCCGACGACGGGGCCTGACCGGCCTGCCGCCGGCAGCGCCGCTCCCGCGCCCATGGGCCTCGCCAAGCGCATCATTCCCTGCCTGGACGTCCACGCCGGCCGTGTGGTGAAGGGCATCAATTTCGTGGGCCTGCGGGATGCGGGAGATCCGGTGGAGGTCGCGCGCGGCTACGACGAGGCGGGAGCGGACGAGATAGCCTTCCTCGACATCACCGCGTCGAGCGACGCCCGCGACACGATCGTTCCGGTCATCGAGCGGGTGGCCGAGCAGGTGTTCATACCGCTCACCGTCGGCGGGGGCGTGCGCAAGGTGGAAGACGTGAGAAAACTCCTCAATGCCGGCGCCGACAAGGTGAGCATCAACACCGCCGCCGTCGACAATCCCGAGCTCGTCTCGGAGGCCGCTCGGCGATTCGGCTCGCAGGCGATTGTCGTCGCCGTGGATGCGAAGGCCGCCGGGCCCGGCAAGTGGGAGGTCTACACGCACGGGGGAAGAAAGCCCACCGGCCTGGACGCGGTGCAGTGGGCCGCCAGGATGGCCGAACTCGGCGCGGGCGAGATCCTGCTCACCAGCATGGATCGCGACGGGACCCGGGCGGGCTTCGACCTCGAACTCACGCGCGCGGTGGCGCGGGCGGTTCCCGTGCCGGTGATCGCAAGCGGTGGCGTCGGCACGCTTCTGCACCTGGCGCAGGGAGTGGAAATCGGCGGTGCCGATGCCGTGCTCGCCGCGTCGATATTCCATTACGGCGAATTCTCGGTGGCCCAGGCCAAGCGGTTCATGGCCGATCGCGGCATCGAGATGCGTCTCTAGGGGCGAACGGTGGACTTTCTCGACGCGATAGCCTGGAATGCCGACGGCCTCGTGCCCGCCGTGGCGCAGGACGCCGTCTCGGGCGAGGTGCTCATGCTGGCCTGGATGAGCCGGGACTCGCTCGCGAGGACGGTCGCCACGGGCGAGGCGGTGTACTGGTCCCGCTCGCGCGCGAAGCTCTGGCGAAAGGGAGAGACGTCCGGACACCTGCAGAGGATCGTGGAAATCCGGCTCGATTGCGACGCCGATGCCTTGCTCCTGCGCGTCGAGCAGGCGGGCGGGATCGCCTGCCACACGGGCCGGCGTCGCTGCTTCTTCAACCTGCTGGACAGGGCTGGCGCGGCGCCGGGCTGGCGCGTCACCGAACCGGTGCTTTCCGACCCCGGAGCCTTTCGCGATGGCGACTGACCCGTCGATCCTCGAGCGGCTCGAGGCGGCGATCGCGGCGCGACGAAGCGCGGATCCCGGCGCGTCTTACGTGGCTAGACTCAATGCCCGGGGTCTCGACGCGATACTCAAGAAGATCGGCGAGGAAGCCACCGAGACCGTGATCGCCGCCAAGTCCGGGGACCGGGACGGCGTCGTGCACGAGACGGCGGACCTCTGGTTTCACTGCCTCGTGCTGCTCGGGCAGCAGGGCATTCCCGTGGCGGAAGTCCTGGCTGAACTCGAAAGGCGCGAGGGACGATCGGGGATCGAGGAAAAGGCGTCGAGAAAGGACTCGCCATGAAGAAGGACGACTGCATCTTCTGCAAGATCGCGGCAGGCGAGATCCCGTCGAGAAAGGTGTACGAGGACGAGGAGATCTTCGCCTTCCACGACATCCAGCCGGCCGCGCCGGTCCACCTGCTGGTCATCCCCAAGGAGCACGTCGAATCGCTCGCCGATTGCGGGCCGGAACACGCGCCGGTCCTGGGCCGGATGCTCGCCATGGCCGGGCGCCTGGCTCGCGAACAGGGGGCGTCCGACGGCTTCCGCACCATCGTGAACACGGGCAGGGTCGGGCGGCAGGACGTGTATCATTTGCATATCCACATCATTGGCGGTCCTGATCGCCTTCCCCGCATGATCGCGGCGGAATAGCGGCGCCGCAAGGAGCGTTCCATGGGTTCATTCAGTATCTGGCACTGGCTGGTCGTCCTGGTGATCGTGCTGCTCGTCTTCGGCACCAAGAAGCTTCGCAATATCGGAAGCGACCTTGGAGGCGCGGTCCGGGGCTTCAAGGACGGCATGAAGGGCGAGGAAGACAAGAAGGTCTCCGGAGAAATCGCCGCAACGGGCGCGACGCTCGAAGGCGAAGTCAAGGACAAGCAGAAGAGCTGATCGCGCGGGCTGCGCAAGCCGCGCCGGCTGCCAACATGTTCGATATCGCATTCTCCGAATTGATGGTGATCGGGGTGGTGGCGCTCGTCGTCATCGGCCCGGAGCGCCTGCCGAAAGTCGCCCGCACGATGGGGCACCTCTTCGGGCGGGTGCAGCGCTACGCCGCCCAGGTGAAGGCCGACATCAATCGCGAGATGGAGCTCTCGGAGCTCTCCAAGGTGAGGACGGAGTTCGAGGGCGCCGCGCGCGAGTTCCAGCACGACATGGAGAAGAACGTCCAGGAGACGGAGCGAGACATCCGGGCGGTGCAGGACGACATCGACCGGCAGCTGCGCGACGACGGCACCACGACGGCCGCCGGCTCGGGTGACCCGGCGCCGGGCGCCGAGCCCGGCCCCGGGGCCGCTGGGCCGGACGCGGCCCCCGCTGGCCATTCCCCCCAGCTTGAACTCGCGATCGAGGAGCCCGCCGAGAAGCCGAAGCCGGGCGCCCCATGACGGAGGCGCCGCAGGAGACCTTCCTCGCGCACCTGTTCGAGCTGCGGGACCGGCTCGTGCGCGCACTCGTCGCGCTTGCCATCGTATTCGTCCCGACCTTCTTCTTCGCCGCCGACCTCTACGACCTGCTCGCGATGCCGATGATCCGCACGCTCCCGCAGGGGTCGAAGATGATCGCCACGGGAGTGATCACGCCATTCTTCATTCCGATGAAGATCGCGATGATGGTCGCCTTTCTCGTGGCGCTGCCCTACATCCTCTACCAGGTCTGGGCGTTCGTCGCGCCGGGACTCTACGCGCACGAGAAGAAGCTCGTGGTGCCCCTCATCGTGTCGAGCACCCTCCTCTTCTTCCTGGGGATGGCGTTCTGCTACTTCGTCGTCTTCCACACGGTCTTCACGTTCATCGCGCAGTTCGCGCCGAAGTCGATCACGGTGGCGCCGGACATCGAGGCCTACTTCAACTTCGTCCTCGGCATGTTCATCGCCTTCGGCGTCACCTTCGAGGTGCCCGTCGTGGTGGTCGTGCTCGTCATGACCGGCGTGATCTCGGTCGAGAAGCTGCGCGAGATCCGCTCCTTCGTGATCGTCGGTGCGTTCGTGGTGGCGGCGGTCGTCACCCCCCCCGACGTGATCTCGCAGCTCATGCTCGCGGTCCCGCTTTGCCTGCTCTACGAGGTGGGAATCTTCGTGGCCCAGTTCGTCGGGAAGAGGAAGGCGGGAATCGATCCCGGCGCCGCGGGCTAGCGGCGCCTACTCTTCCCCGGCGGGGCGCAACTTTCGCCGACCCACCGTGACCGAGAGGTTCACTTCCCGGTCCTTTCGCAGCAGCTTCACCTGGACCGTCTTTCCCGGCGGGATGTCGGCGATCGCATTGAGGGTTGCGGTGAGGTCGGCCACCGGGCGCTCGCCAACGCCCACGATCACGTCGCCCAGACGGATGCCGCCCCGGTCGGCCGGGCTGCCGCGCTCGATGCCGCCGACGATGGCGCCTCGCGTTCCCGCGAGCCCGAGGGATTCGGCGAGCTCGGGCGTGATGTTGGCCACTTCCACGCCGAACCACCCTCGCGTCACGGAACCCGTCTCGATGATCTGCTCCATGACTTTCTTCGCGAGTCCCACCGGAATGGCGAAGCCGATTCCCTGGTAGCCGCCCGAGCGCGAATAGATGAGTGAATTGATTCCGACGAGGTTTCCGCTGGCGTCCACGAGTGCGCCGCCGGAGTTGCCCGGGTTGATCGCGGCATCGGTCTGGATGAAGCTGCCGAACGGGTTCGACGGCCCGATGTCGCGCCCGAGGGCGCTCACGATCCCCATGGTCACCGTCTGGCCGACGCTGAACGGGTCGCCGATCGCGAGCACGACGTCGCCGACCCGGAGCTGGTCGGACTGGCCGAATGTGATGGGGGTGAGTCCCGTGGCGGAAATCCGGACCACGGCGAGATCGGTTTCCGGGTCCGATCCGGCGATCCTGCCCGGCACCGTGCGCCCGTCGTTGAGCGTCACCTGGATTTCCGTCACTCCCTCGACCACATGGGAGTTGGTGAGAACGAACCCTTCGCGGCTCACGATGACGCCGGACCCCAGGGAGAGCTGGGTCTCCGGCGTGTTGAGGCGCTCGCCGAAGAATCGGCGCAGGATCGGGTCTTCCAGCACCGGGCTGCGTCGCTTGATCTGCTTCGTGGCCGAGATGTTCACGACAGACGCGACGGCCTTGCGCGCGGCATCGCTGAAGGAGATGGAACGGCCGGAGGCCACCGGGATACTCGAGGCCGCCGGGCCCGGTGACTCGAGGATCTCCACCACCCGGCTCGCCCGCCAAGGCGACCATTCGGGCTTCACCAGGCTCATGACGAAAATCGCCGCCAGGGTCGCCGTGACGACCTGCGCGAAGACGAGCCAGAGCCGGCGTGCCAAGGAGGCTACTTCCGCAGGCTGTCGCGAATTTCGCGAAGGAGCTGGATATCCTCGGGTGTGGCTGCGGGCGGGGGCGGCGCCTCGTTTTTCAGGCGGTTGATCTGCTTCACCATCATGAAGATGATGAAAGCGAGAATCGCAAAATTTAGGGCGATGGTGCCGAAATTGCCCCACGCGAGGACCGGAATCCCGGCCTTCCTCACCGCGTCCAGCGTCTGCGGGACGCCCGGCGGAATTTCCTTGAGGGCGATGAACAGGTTCGAGAAGTCGACATTGCCCACCGCCCGGCCCACCAGCGGCATGACGAGGTCGTTCACCGCGGAATCGACGATCTTGCCGAACGCGGCGCCGATAATGACGCCCACGGCGAGATCCATCACATTGCCCTTCAGTGCGAACTGCTTGAATTCAGAAGCAAAACTCATTTTTTCTCCTAGGCGAACCGCAGCTTGCCACAGGCGGATCTTAGGAGGGGGGGGGAGGGGGGTCAACCCTCGCGGGCCACCATGGGACTGTAAGTCCTTATGGGGAATCGGCTAAAATGGCGGGCGACACACCTCCCTCCATCCGCTCAATTTCCCCTCCCGCAATGACCGCCATCGTCCTAGACCAAGTCGACGAGAAGAAGCGTCGGCTCCTCATCGTCGCCACCGCCGCCGCGAGCGCCGTCGCCGCGGGGGGCGTCGCCGTTCCTTTTCTGGGCAGCTGGTTTCCGAGCGCCCGAGCGCTGGCCGCCGGCGGCCCCGTCGAGGTCGATATTTCCAAGATCGAGACCGGCCAGCAGGTGACCGTCGAGTGGCGGGGGAAGCCGGTCTGGTTCCTGCGGCGCTCCCCGGAGATGGTGGCCGGGCTCGGTAGCCACGACGCCGTGCTGGCCGACCCGGAATCGAAGTCTTCGCTTCAACCCGACTACGCGAAGGGGCCGGCCAGGTCGATCAAGCCCGAGATTTTCGTGGCAGTGGGGGTCTGCACCCACCTGGGTTGCACGCCAACGCTCAAGCGGGAAATCGGCGCCGCCTCCGACATGGGCGCCGATTGGCCGGGGGGCTACTACTGCCCTTGCCACAACTCCCGGTTCGATCTTTCCGCCCGCGTCTTCAAGGGCTCGCCGGCTCCGACCAACCTCGTCATTCCGCCCCACCGGTACCTGAGCGACGCGAGAATCGTCGTGGGCGAGGATCAAAAGGGAGTCTGAAGATGGCCGTCACCAACAAGCCCCCCGTCACCGGCGCAGGACCGCTGAACGGCGTCCTCACGTGGGTCGACCAGCGTTTCCCGCTGATGGTCCTCTGGAAGAGTCAGCTTTCGGAGTATTACGCGCCGAAGAACTTCAACGTCTGGTATTTCTTCGGGTCGCTCGCGGCGCTGGTGCTCGTGATCCAGATCGTCTCGGGCATCTTTCTCACGATGAACTACAAGCCGAGCGCCGAGCACGCGTTCGCATCGGTCGAGTACATCATGCGCGATGTTCCCGGCGGTTGGATCATCCGCTATATCCACTCCACAGGCGCTTCCGCCTTCTTCATCGTCGTCTACCTGCACATGGCCCGGGGCCTCATGTACGGCTCGTACCGCAAGCCGCGCGAGCTCACCTGGATCTTCGGGGTCCTGATCTACCTCTGCCTCATGGCGGAGGCGTTCTTCGGCTACCTCCTGCCCTGGGGGCAGATGTCGTTCTGGGGCGCGCAGGTCATCATCAACCTCTTCGCGACCCTTCCGGTCATCGGCGAGGACCTGGCCGTATGGATCCGGGGCGACTACAACATCTCCGACGCGACGCTCAACCGCTTTTTCGCGATGCACGTGATTGCCATCCCCCTGGCGCTTCTCGGGCTGGTGACCGCGCACCTGATGGCGCTCCACGAGACGGGGTCCAACAACCCGGACGGCATCGAGATCGGCGAGAACCTCGACCCGAAGACCGGCACGCCGGTGGACGGCATTCCCTTCCACCCGTACTACACCGTGAAGGACATGGTGGGCGTTGCCGTGTTCCTGATCGTCTTTTCCGCGATCGTGTTCTTCTCGCCGGAGATGGGAGGCTATTTCCTCGAGTACAACAACTTCATTCCCGCCGACCCGCTCACGACGCCCGAGCACATCGCGCCGGTGTGGTACTTCACGCCGTTCTACGCGATGCTGCGGGCCGTTCCGTCCTTCTTCAACATGCAGGTGTGGGGCGTGATCGTGATGGGAGCGGCGGTCATGATCTTCTTCGTTCTTCCCTGGCTCGATCGCGGAAGGGTGAAGTCGATCCGCTACCGCGGCCCGATCTACAAGGGCTTTTTCGCCGCCTTGATCGTGAGCTTTCTCGTCCTGGGCTACCTGGGCGTCGAGCCCACGACCGTGTGGGGAGAGTTCCCGAAGGGCCTTCCGCTGGTCGGCGGGGACTACATCGCGATCTGGGTCGCGCGCGTGCTGACCGCCGTCTACTTTGCCTTCTTCCTGCTGATGCCCTGGTACACCGCGAGGGACAGGGAAAAACCGGTGCCCCAGAGGCTCACCTGACAATGAAAAAGCTGCTTGCAATCCTCCTGATGGCGCCGGGCCTCGCGTTCGCGTTCGGCGGCGCGAAACTCGATAGCGCGCCGGTGAATCTCCACGACCGGATGTCGCTCCAGCGGGGCGCGCAGATATTCGTGAACCACTGCCTCAACTGTCACGCGGCGTCCGCCATGCGCTATTCGAGGCTGACGGACCTGGGCCTGAACGACGGGCAGATCCGCGAGAACCTGATGTTTGCCTCGGAAAAGTTGGGCGATACCATGACGACAACGCTCGACCCGAAGGACGGCAAGGAGTGGTTTGGTGTGATGCCGCCCGACCTGTCGCTCATCGCGCGTTCGCGGGGCGCGGACTGGACCTACACCTACCTGCGAGGCTTCTACCGCGACCCGGCCACGAAGACCGGCTGGAACAACACCGTGTTCCCGAACGTGGGCATGCCCCACGTGCTCTGGGAATACCAGGGCAGCCAGGTCATGCAGGCCGTCGACAATGGCGCGGCGAAGCTCGTTCCGGGCGACGCCGGAAGACTGACGCCCGGCGAATACGACAAGTATGTCGGGGACCTGGTGAACTACCTCGTGTACATGGGCGAGCCGGCGCGGGCGCGGCGGGTCCAGATCGGGATCGTCGTCCTCTTCTTCCTGGCCGTGTTCTTCGTGATCACGGTCCTGCTGAAGAAGGAGTATTGGAAGGACGTTCGCTAGAAGGATCGTTGGCGCGAATTCCGCCCGGTGCTCCCCCGTGGGGGTGCATCGGGCTTGTCGCTTGATGGGGCGGAGCGCGGGGCCCGCGCGGGCGGCAGAAAATATCCAGAAGAGGTGAACAACACATGATGACGCTCTATTCGGGGATCACGGATCCGTTCAGCCACCGCTGCCGGATCGTTCTGTACGAGAAGGGGATGGATTTCGAGATCATCGACGTGGACCTCATGAACAAGCCCGAGGACCTCGCCGTGATGAACCCGTACAACACGACGCCGGTTCTCGTGGAGCGCGACCTCGTCCTCTACGAGTCGAACATCATCAACGAGTACATCGACGAGCGCTTCCCGCATCCGCAGCTCATGCCTGCCGATCCGGTGATGCGCGCGCGCGCGCGGCTCTTTCTCTTCCGCTTCGAGCAGGAGTTGTTCACGCACGTGAAGGCGCTCGAATACGGGCCGACGAAGGGGCACGACAAGGCGCGGCTCTATGTCCGGGAGAACCTCATCCAGATCGCCCCGATCTTCGTGAAGCAGAAATTCATGCTCGGCGAGGAGTTCTCGATGCTCGACGTGGCGATCGCCCCGCTCCTGTGGAGGCTCGACCACTACCAGATCCAGCTGAACAAGCAGTCCGCGCCGCTCCTGAAATACGCCGAGCGGCTGTTCGCGCGCCAGGCCTTCATCGACTCGATGACCGCCTCCGAGAAGGCCATGCGGCGCTGAGGGCGTGCCGATGCCCGACGTATCGACCAAGCCGTATTTCATCCGCGCCATCTACGAATGGTGCTCGGATTGCGGTTTCACGCCTTACCTGAGCGTGAAGGTCGACGAGCGCACGAGAGTGCCGGCGGAGTACGTGAAGAATGGCGAGATCGTGCTGAACGTGAGTCTCAACGCCACGAGAAACCTCACCATCAACAATGAACTTGTGCAGTTCTCCGCCCGGTTCAACGGCGTATCCCGGGAGGTGACGATCCCGGTGGATCGCGTGCAGGGCATCTTTGCCCGGGAGAACGGCCAGGGTGCATTCTTTACCGTGGAGGCTCCCGAGAGTTCGGAGTCCTCCGCGAGCGGCTCGGAGCCGCCGAATCCGCCACCGGCCGGAAAGGGGAATCTGAAACTTGTTAAGTAAGCGCTCGCTGTGCCGGCATAGCTCAGCTGGTAGAGCAACCGCCTTGTAA
>DAORTX010000078.1:0-10828 GCA_035432885.1 Usitatibacteraceae bacterium | reverse complement strand
GTCGCGAGCCCCTGGCGCTGCATTTCCCCGGCGTCCTCGGACTTGCCGCGCCGCGGCTGCCGGCGCCGCTGCACCTTGCGGCCGCCCTCGCCTTCGCGCGCGGCCTCACCGCCGCCGATCGCTTCGCCGCCCTGCGCCTCTCGCTCGCCATCCGGCGCGCGGAAGCCGCGGCAATACCTGGCGAGACCGTCGCCGCGCTCCTTGGCCGCCAAGGCCAGCCCGATCGCCTGCGCCGTCTCCTCTGGGAGCCACTGTGCGTGGCCGCGCTCAATACGCCGGCGGAAAGGGCCGATGCCCGCGTCTTCGCCCGCGTGCTTCGCGACGCGCTCCTGCGGCGCCGGGGGGATTCGGACCTCGTGTTCCCGGCCGTCGACCTTTCCGCGCTCCTGCCCGACCCGGCCATCGCGTGGCTGGGCGAGCGCGGCGCCCACGTCGCGCTCGGCAGCCGCGTCGAGGCGCTCGTGCCCGAGGGCGGGAAGTGGCGGCTCGTCGCGTCCGCGGGCGAAGGGAGTTTCGATGCCGTCGTCTGCGCCGCCGCGCCGCGCGAAGCCGCGGCCCTTCTCGCCGACGTCCCGGGCCTTTCACCGCTCGCCGCGAGGATCGGCGCCATCGCGCACGAGCCCATCACGACCGTCTACCTCCAGTACGACCGCCGCGTGCGCCTGCCCCATCCGATGACCGGCATCGACGGCGGCCACGCGCAATGGCTCTTCGACCGCGAAACGCTCGGTGGCGCGCGCGGACTCGTCGCCGCGGTGATCTCCGCCTCGCGGCGCGAGGCCGCGATCGACCAGGACGTGCTCGCCACCGCGGTGCACCGCGAAGTCGGGCGCGTCGCCGACGTGCCCGGGCTCCCGCGCTGGACCAAGGTCATCACCGAGAAGCGCGCCACGTTCGCCTGCGAACCGGGAGCGTATCGACCGCCCGCCGAAACGGGCGCTCCCGGCCTCGTCCTCGCCGGCGACTACACCGAAGGCCCCTACCCCGCGACGCTGGAGGCCGCCGTGCGAAGCGGCGCTCGCGCGGCCCGAACGATCCTCGATCGGACGAAGAAGCCATGACCGAACCCTCGACCCTTTCCGCCGCTTGGGATGCGCCTGCGGGCCTGCTCGCCGATCGCGTGGTGCTCGTCACCGGCGCGGGCCGCGGCCTGGGCCGCGCGGTCGCGCTTGCCTGCGCCTCGCGCGGGGCCACGGTGGCGCTGCTCGGCCGGAAGACGGCGCCGCTCACGCAGACCTACGACGACATCGTCGCCGCCGGCGGGAAGGAGCCCGCCGCGATCCCGCTCGATCTCGCGAGCGCCGGGGACCACGAGTTCGAGACGCTCTCGGGAATGCTCCGCCACGACCTGGGCAGGCTCGATGCCCTGGTGCACTGCGCGGCGCATTTCACGCCGCTCTCCCCGCTGGGGGACCAGTCGCTGGAGCAATGGATCACGCACCTGCGCGTGAATCTCGCGGCGCCTTTCGCGCTCACCCGGGCCTGCCTGCCGATGCTCGACCGGGCGCCCGATGGCGCGGTCGTCTTCACCGCCGAGACCCACGCCCTGCGGCCCACCGCCTATTGGGGAGCGTTCTCCGTGTCCAAGTCGGGGCTCGCGATGCTCGCCGCGATCTGGGCGGACGAATGCGAGCAGGCGGGGCGGCCCCGCTTCCACGTGGTGGTGCCCGGACCCATGGCGAGCCCGCAACGGGCCTTGAGCCACCCGGGCGAGAACCGCGCCGCGCTGCCCTCCCCCGAAGCCGTCGCGGGGGCCTACCTGCGGCTCCTGGGGCCCGAAGGCAGGGCATTCCCCAGCACGCCTCTCGCGATCGTGACGTAATCCACAGACTTGGCCGCCGGGAATGGGCTAAACTAGGACTTGCCCGAACTTCGTTCGGTAAGTCTCTTTTTTTAAAGACATAACTGCCCAAAAGGGATACGGCGCGCGCCGTTCAGGGTCGCACGATGCTCGATCAGGCCAACCGCACATTCATCTGCAGCGTCGTGTTCATCGACCTCGTCGGCTATTCCAAGAAGCCGGTGGCCGAGCAGATTCGCCTGAAGACCAGCCTCACGAACAACCTGTCCGAGGCCATCAAGGACATCCCGGTCAACGACCGGATCATTCTCGACACCGGCGACGGCGCCGCACTCTCCTTCCTGGGCGATCCTGAGGACGCGCTCTTCACGACGCTCTCGCTTCGCGACGCCATGGTGCGCGAGAACCAGACCGCCACCCAGGTGGAGCAGTCCGGCGACGACTCGGTGCGCATGGGCATCAACCTCGGTCCCGTGAAGCTCGTGAAGGACATCAACGGGCATCCCAACATCATCGGCGACGGCATCAACGTCGCCCAGCGCATCATGAGCTTCGCGCGTCCCGGCCAGATCGTCGTGTCGCGCTCGTACTACGACGTCGTGTCCAACCTCGCGAGCGAGTACGCCAAGCTCTTCACGTACGAGGGGTCGCGCACCGACAAGCACGTGCGCGAGCACGAGATCTACGTGGTCGGCCACCACGAGGGCGCCATGAAGAAGGCGCGCGACAGCATGAAGGACCGCGCGGCCACGACCACCACGAACGTGAAACGCGCTCTCTCGGCCGCCTCGCCCACGGGCACCTCGACCGTCACGCTCACCGTCCCCTCGTTCGTGCAGGACAAGCGCAAGCTCACCCTCGTGGCGGTCGTGCTGGCCGGCGTGGTCGCGGTGCTGGGATTCCTGGTGGCCTCGAAGAAGGGCGAGATGCCCGCGCCCGTTCCGGAACTCGCCACGGCGCCGGCCGTCACGCCGGCCCTGGGTCCCGTCACCGCGCCGGCCACCCTGCCGCCGCCCCCGGCGGCCGCGCCGGTCGAGGCGCAACCGGGCGACGCCGGCAACGACAAGTCCATGCCCGCGGCGACGGAGCCCGCGAAGCCCGACGCGGGAAAGACCGACGCGGCGAAGCCGGAGGCCGCAAAGCCGGAAGCGGCGAAGCCGGCCGTTTACGCAAAGGCCGAGCCCGTGAAAGCCGATGCCGCGAAGACCGCGACGCCCGCCGCCCCGGCCATGCCGCCTGCGACCATGATCTTCGCGATCCAGCCGTGGGGCGAGGTGTACCTGAACGGGAAACTGGGCGGCGTGAGCCCGCCGGTGAAGTCGCTCAAGCTCGCGCCGGGGAAGTACAAGGTCGAGGTCCGCAACACCACCTTCGCGACCCACGTCGAGAACATCGAGCTCAAGTCGCGCGACGAAATCACCATCCGCCACCGGTTCCAGTGATGCGTCATCCCGCCGCACTTCGCCGCCCCGGCGCGATCGCCATCATCGCTTTGCTCTGCGCCTGCGCGCCGCTCACGCCGCCGCCGCAGGCGCCCCGGCCGGTCGCGCCGCAGATCACCGTGGACTCGCTTCGCCTGCGCGCGCGCGAGCAACTCGTCACCGGCCTGAAGCTCTACGAGACGGGCGACTACGAGGGCGCCCTGCGCAGCCTGCAGGCGTCCCTCGACCACGGCCTCCTCGAGAAGGCCGACCAGGGAATCGCGCGCAAGCACCTCGCCTTCGTCCACTGCGTGGCGGGGCGGGAGGCGCAGTGCGCGGCCGAATTCCGGCGGGCCTTCGAGATCGATCCCGAATTCGCCCTCACCATCGCCGAGGATGGCCATCCGATCTGGGGCCCGGTCTACCGGACGGTGCGAGCGACGCTCATCGCCGAGCGGGAAGCCGCCCAGGGAAAGCCCCGGGCAAGCCTCGAGAAGGCCGAGCAGATGCTGGTCGACGGCCTGGTCAAGTACGAGGCGGGCGAGTTCGAGGAATCGCTGAAGCTCCTCGAAGCCGCGTTCAGGGAGGGCCTGAAGAACAAGCCCGACCAGGTCCGCGCGCTCAAGCACGTGGCGTTCTCGCTATGCCTCATGAACCGCTGGCCCGCCTGCCGCGCGGAGTTCGTGAGGATCTACGACATCGACCCCGACTTCGACCTCACTCCCGCCGAATCCGGCCACCCGTCGTGGATAAGGACCTTCGCCAGCGCCAAGGCGCAGGCGAAGCGGGCCATCGCGGAGAAGGCGGCTGCCGCGAAGGCGGCTGCGCAAAAGGCCGCGGCAGACAAGGCCGCCGCAGACAAGGTCGCCGCCGACAAGGCGGCCGCCGACAGGTCCGCCTCCGGGAAGAAGTCGCCATGAACCCGGTCCTGGGCCGCTACAAGATCGTCTCCGAGATCGGCCAGGGCGCGATGGGCACGGTGTACAAGGCCGTGGACCCGATCATCGACCGCACGGTGGCGATCAAGACGATCAACCTGAACCTTTCTCGCCAGGAACTCGAGGAATACGAGGCGCGCTTCCAGCAGGAGATCAAGGCCGCGGGGCGCCTGAACCACCCGAACATCGTCACCATCTACGACGTGGGCAAGACCGACCAGGTCGCCTACATGGCGATGGAATTCCTGGAAGGCCAGGAACTCAAGGACATCATCGCCTCCGGCAAGCTCCTGCCCACGGAGCAGGTGGTCGACATCATCGCGCAGGTCGCCGACGGGCTGTGGTTCGCCCACCAGCAGGACATCGTGCACCGCGACGTGAAGCCCTCGAACATCATGGTCCTGGGCGTCGGGACCGCGAAGATCACCGACTTCGGCATCGCGCGCCTGCCCAATTCGGCGGTGAAGACCATGACGGGCCTGATCCTCGGCTCGCCGCGGTACATGTCGCCCGAGCAGGTGATCGGCAAGTCGCTCGACACGCGAACCGACACCTTCTCGCTCGGGGTGGTGCTCTACGAGGCGCTCACGGGCGTGGCCCCTTTCGACGGCGACAACGTGAACGCCATCATGTACGCCACCGTGAACACGGCGCCGCCGCCGCCCTCCTCGCACAACCGGGGCGTGCCGGCGATGCTCGATCTCATCGTCGCCAAGGCGATGGCCAAGTCGGTCGACGACCGCTACCAGTCGGTGAAGGAATTCGGCGACGACCTTCGCGAGGTGCGCCGCCAGCTCGACTCGGCGCGACCCTCCGTCGCCCTGAAGGCGCGATCGGCGCCGCCGCCGCAGCGCCAGCCCGGCGACGCCCAGTCGTCCGACGTGCCCACGGTTCCGATGCCTGCCGAGGGCCATCTCGACAAGAGCGCGGTCCGCGAGGACGAGTCGACGAAGCCGCTCGGGATCGCGAAGACCTTCGACTCCTTCGACGCCACGCTCAGGCTCGCCTCGATGACCAATCAGACCGGCGAGTTCGAGGAATACATCACGGCCACGCAGAAGATGCGCGCCTATCGCGGCCGGATCGAGCCGGGGAGCCCCCTGGCGCCGGTGGTCCCGCCGCCGGTGCCGGAGCCGGATGAGCCTGACGAGCCGCGCGCGCGGCCCATTCCGCGATTCGTCTCGCCGCCGCCATCTTCCCTCGAGGCCGGCCCCGTGTTTCCCGAAAGCAGCGGTTCGAACCTGCCCGCCATCGTCGCGATCGTCGTCCTGTCGATCGCGGCCGTGGGCCTCCTCGTCGCCCTCGTCGTCAAATAGCCCGCGGTACCAGGTACCGTACCTGGTACCAGCCCTACGGGCGGTAGTCGACGGCCTCCGCGAGGCGATCGACGGCGATGACTTCGATTCCCTCGATGCGGTGTCGCGGCCTGTTGGCTGCCGGGATGATCGCGTGGGTGAAGCCGAGCTTCGCGGCCTCGCGAAGGCGCTCCTGGCCGCGCTGGACCGGTCGCACTTCGCCAGCGAGACCCACTTCGCCGAAGACCACGTGCTTGGCCGGCAGCGCACGGTTGCGAAGGCTGGAGACGATGGCGAGCGTGACCGCGAGATCGGCGCCGGGCTCCACGATGCGAACGCCGCCCACCGCGTTCACGAAGACGTCCTGGTCGAAGAGCGCGATGCCCGCGTGCCGGTGGAGCACGGCGAGCAGCATCGCCAGCCGGTTCTGCTCCAGCCCCACGGTCAGCCGCCGGGGCTGCGCGCCGTGCGCCTCGTCCACCAGCGCCTGCAGTTCCACCAGCAGCGGGCGCGTGCCTTCCTGGGTCACCATCACGCAGGAACCCGCCACGTCGGCGCGGTGCTGCGACAGGAACAGCGCCGAAGGGTTCGTCACCTCGCGCAGCCCCTTCTCCGTCATCGCGAAGACCCCCATCTCGTTCACCGCGCCGAAGCGGTTCTTGAAGGCGCGGATCAGGCGGAAGCTGGTGTGCGTGTCCCCTTCGAAGTAGAGCACCGTGTCGACCATGTGCTCGAGCACGCGGGGGCCGGCGAGCGCGCCCTCCTTGGTGACGTGGCCCACGAAGACGATCGCCGTTCCCGACTGCTTGGCCACGCGCGTCAACTGCGCCGCGCACTCGCGAACCTGCGCCACGGAGCCGGGCGCGGAGGTGAGCGCGGCCGAGTAGAGCGTCTGGATGGAATCGATCACGGCGATCCCGGGCTTCAGCTTCGCGATCGTGGCCTGGATCTTCTCCAGCTCGATCTCGGGCAGCAGGCGGATCTTCGAAGCGTTCACTTCGAGGCGCCGCGCGCGAAGCGCCACCTGCTGCGCGCTTTCCTCGCCGGTCACGTAGAGAACCGTCACCTGCTCCGAGAGCCGCGCGGCCGCCTGCAGGAGAAGCGTCGACTTGCCGATGCCGGGATCTCCGCCGATCAGGACCACGCCGCCTTCGACCATCCCGCCGCCCAGCACCCGGTCGAACTCCCCGATGAGCGTGGGCAGCCGCGGGAAGTCCTTCGCCTCGACCTCGCCCAGCGAAACCACCTCGCCGGAACCGCCCAGGCTCGCGAAGCGGTTCGCGCCCGGGGCCTTGCCGGCCTCCGCCGCGGTCTCCACGAGCGTGTTCCACGCGTCGCAGTGCGGGCACTGGCCCTGCCACTTGGGCGCCTGGCCGCCGCACTCGGTGCACGAGAAGACGCTCTTCGCCTTCGCCATCAGTCGACTTCCCGCACCGGAACGCGCGGCGCCAGCGCGCACAGGAGCTCGTAGCCCACGGTGCCGGCGGCGTGTGCCACCTCGTCCACGGGCAGGCCCTCGCCCCACAGCACGACGTCGGAGCCGACGCGGGCCCGGGGCACCGGCGTGAGATCGACCGTGATCATGTCCATCGACACGCGCCCGGCGGTCGCCACGCGCACGCCATCGACGAGAACGGGCGTTCCGTTGGGCGCATGGCGCGGGTAGCCGTCGGCATATCCGCAGGCGATCACGCCGATGCGCATCGCGTGCGCGGCATGGAAGGTGGCCCCGTAGCCCACGGTCTCGCCCGGACCGATCTCCTGCACGGCGATCACCTTCGAGCGCAGGGTCATCGCGGGCGTGAGCGCGAGGCTCTGCGCGCTGCGGTCGGCGAACGGCGTCGCGCCGTAGAGGGCCACGCCCTGGCGCACGGTGTCGGCATGGGTTCGCGGGTGGGCGAAGATGGCCGCCGAGTTGGCGAGGCTCTTCGGCAGGTCCACGCCGTGGGTGGCCTTCTCGAACCGGTTCATGGCCTCGTGGATGCCCTCGCGCCCGTCCGCCGTGGCGAAGTGCGTCATGAGGGTGATCGACCTCGCCGCACCGCTCGCCCGCAGGCGCTCGAGAGCCGGCCTCGCCTCCTCCGGCGCGAAACCGAGACGGTTCATCCCGGTATTGATCTTGAGGTAGGCATCGACCGGCGAAGACGGGCGCCCGAGCTCCAGCATGCGCAACTGCTCCTCGCCGTGGACCACGGTCGCGAGGCGGGCGGCGGCGAGCGCGTCCAGCTCCCGGGGGCTGAAGAATCCCTCGAGCAGGAGGATCTCCCGAGCGAAGCCGGACTCGCGAAGGTGAATCGCGCCTTCCAACTCGAGCGTGGCGAAGCCGTCGGCGTTCGCGAGGGCGCGCGTTACGCGTTCGAGCCCGTGCCCGTAGGCGTTCGCCTTCACGACCGCCAGCACGCGCGAAGCGCTCGCCTGGCGCCTGGCCTGCGCGTAGTTCAGGCCGAACGCGGAGAGTCGGATGTCGGCGCGAAGGGGACGGGACAAGGCGGCCTTCGGTTCCCGGGGCGGGCCGGGGTCAGTAGCCGGTGGGGCCGGCGTAGTTCTCGAAGCGCGTGTGGCGGCCGAGGAAGGTGAGCTTCACGGTGCCGATGGGGCCGTTCCGCTGCTTGCCGATGATGATCTCGGCGATGCCCTTGTCGGGCGAGTCGTCGTTGTAGACCTCGTCGCGGTAGATGAAGAGGATCAGGTCGGCGTCCTGCTCGATGGCGCCGGACTCGCGAAGATCCGACATCACGGGCCGCTTGTTGGGACGCTGCTCGAGCCCTCGGTTCAGCTGCGAGAGCGCGATCACGGGCACCGCGAGCTCCTTGGACATCGCCTTGAGCGAGCGCGAGATTTCGCTGATCTCCGTGGCGCGGTTCTCGACGCCGGAATCGGCGGCGCTCATGAGCTGCAGGTAGTCGACGACGACGAGACCCAGCCCGCCGTACTCGCGCCACATGCGCCGCGCCCGGGATCGCAGCTCGAGGGGATTCAACGCCGCGGTCTCGTCGATGAGGATCGGCGCTTCGTTCAGCCGGCCGAGCGCGGTGCCGAGCCGGTCCCAGTCGCCTGTGTCCAGGCGTCCCGTGCGAAGCCGCTGGGCGTCGACGCGGCCCACGCTGCCCAGCATGCGAAGCCCGAGCTGCGCGCCGCCCATTTCCATGGAGAAGACAAGCACCGGCAGCTTCAGTTCGAGGCCCACGTGCTCGGCGATGTTCAGCGCGAGTGCGGTCTTGCCCATGGAGGGCCTGCCGGCGACGATGATGAGTTCGCCCGGGTGCAGGCCGGAGGTCATCTCGTCCAGGTCCACGAACCCGGTGGCGAGCCCGGTGACGGACGACGGATTCTTGTAGAGCTCGTCGATGCGCTCCATCACCTCGCCCAGCAGGCTCGACATCTTGCGAAGGCCCTGCTGCGTGCGTCCGCCCGATTCGCCGATCTCCAGGATCCGGGTCTCGGCCTCGTCGAGGAGCTGGCGGGCCTCGCGGCCCTGGGGCGTGTACGCGCTCTCGGCGATGGCCGTGCCCACTTCCGCGAGCCTGCGCATGATGGCGCGCTCGCGGACGATCTCCGCGTAGCGGCGGATGTTGGCGGCCGACGGCGTGGCGCTGGAGAGGCCCTGCAGGTACGCGAGCCCGCCCACCCCGTCGAGATCGCCGTTCTGCTTGAGCGCCTCGGTGACCGTGAGGACGTCGGCCGGCTTGTTGTCCTCGATCAGCTTGACGATCGTGCGCCAGAGGATGCGGTGGTCCGCCCGGTAGAAATCGCCCTCCGACAGCGCGTCGCCGATGCGGTCCCAGGACTGGTTGGACAGCAGCAGGCCGCCCAGCACGCTCTGCTCCGCCTCCACCGAGTGCGGCGGCAGCTTGAGGGACTCGACCTGCGAGTCTCCTCCCGCGCGAGAGGTTGCGGAAAAGCGATCCGGAGAAGGAACCGATGCCATGGGCGATTGTGTCACCTTAGTCAGGCCGCACTCAATGCACAACCCTGTGGACAAGATGTGGGTAACCCGGAATGCAATGGGGCCAGGTCGGGAAACCTGGCCCCATCGATCCAACGGGAGGGCGAAAGCCCTCCGGCAGTCTACTGCTCGCCCAGCACCGACACGGTGATGCCGGCGGTCACGTCCGTGTGGAGATGGACGGCGAGCGGGAAATCGCCCACGTGCTTGAGCGGGCCGTCGGGCATGCGCAGCTCGCCCTTGGCCACCGCGATGCCCTGCGCTTCGAGCGCCTCGACGATGTCCGCATTGGTGACGGAGCCGAAAAGCCTGCCGTCCTCGCCCGCCTTGCGCGAGATCTGGACCATGAGGCCCTCGAGCTTCGCCGCGCGCGCCTGGGATTGGGCGAGCTGGTCGGCCTCCTTCTTCTCCAGTTCGGCCCGGCGGCCCTCGAACTCCTTCAGGTTCGCTTCCGTGGCGCGTTTGGCCTTGCCGTGCGGGATGAGGAAGTTGCGGGCGTACCCGTCCTTCACCTTGACCACGTCGCCCAGCGCGCCGAGGCTCGCCACCTTTTCCATCAGGATCACTTGCATGGCGGTCTCCTCAGTGCTTGTCGGTGTAGTGCAAGAGCGCCAGGAAGCGCGCGCGCTTGATCGCCACGCCGAGCTGGCGCTGGTAGCGGGCCTTCGTCCCGGTGATGCGCGCCGGGATGATCTTGCCGTTCTCGTTGATGAAGTCCTTCAGGATCGCGATGTCCTTGTAGTCGACTTCCTTGATCTTCTCGGCCGTGAAGCGGCAGAACTTGCGGCGGCGAAAGAGACCGCCGCCGCGATTGGGCTTCTTGCCGTCCTTGGCGTTGCGGCCGCGGCCGCGGGGTGAGGGTCTGGGCATGGCATTACCTCGTCTGGATCGTCTTGAATTCGTTGATGATGAGCACGGGGATGTCGCTGGCGTGGCTGCGCTTGGTGAGGAAACCCTTCACCGAGACTTCCTGTCCCTTGGCGAGCGCCCCCAGCCGGGGGGCGAGATCGCCGAAGGCGGAAGCGTCGAGGGTCAGCTCGGCCGTCCGTGCGGCACCGGATTCGTCCTGTTCGGACAGGTGCCGCAGGCGCATGGCCACGCTTTCGATTCCGGCGGGCGTGCGCCTGAGAGGGCCCACGTCCAGGATCTCGGCGTCGAGCACGAACTGGTTTCGCTTCACCAGCGCTCGCTCAGGCGCTCGCCGGCTCGGCTTTGGCCGGTTCCGCCTTCGCGGGCTCGGCCTTGGCGGCTTCGGACTTCGCGGCCTCGTCCTTGCGCTCTTCCTTGCGGTCGTCGCTGGCGGTCACGTTGCGGCTCTTCTCCTCCTTCATCATGGGAGAAGGCGTGACGACGGCCTCGCGCATCTGGACGGTCAGGTGGCGCAGCACGGCGTCGTTGAACTTGAACGCGTGCTCGAGCTCGGCGAG
>DAORTX010000077.1:0-10888 GCA_035432885.1 Usitatibacteraceae bacterium | reverse complement strand
CACCTGCTTGTGCGCCTCGAAGAGCGCGTTGAAGGTGTAGAAGAACTCCTCCTGGGAGCGGGACTTGCCGACGAAGAACTGGACGTCGTCGATGAGGAAGAGATCGAGCGAGCGGTAGTAGCGCTTGAGGGAATCGAAGCTCTTGTGCTGGTAGGCGCGCACGACATCGGCGACAAACTGCTCGGCGTGGATGTAGCGCACCTTGGCGCGGGGGTTGCGCTTGAGGACGTCGGTGCCGATGGCCTGCAGGAGGTGGGTCTTTCCGAGTCCCGTGCCGCCGTAGATGAAGAGGGGGTTGTAGGCGGTGCCGGGGTTTTCGGCGACCTGGATGGCCGCGGCCCGGGCGATCTGGTTCGCCTTGCCGTTCACGAAATTGGAAAAGGTGAACGAGGAATTGAGCCGGTGCTCTTCCCGCGAAGGTTTCTCCGCGGCGACGGGAACGGGTTCGGGCAGGACGATCTCGGTCTCGGCGGCCTGCTTCTCGTCCAGGACGAGATCGACATGAAGCCCCGCTCCGGCCACCCGCTCCGCGCGAGTCTCGATCTTCGCGAGGAGGTTCGCGCGGATCCATCGCAGGACGTGGTGGTTTGGCGCGAGAACCCGCAGCTCGTTGCCGTGGCGCTCGGCGCGCAGGGGCTTGATCCAGGTGTCGTACTGCTTCGCCGGCAGGTCCTTCTTGAGCTCGGAAACGAGCGAAAGCCAGAGCGAGTCCATATCGGCGATGGGCAGCGGGAGTCGGGAGAAAACGGGCGGCGGGAGGAACCGCAATTCTATCGGGAAAGAGGGGGGTTATCCACAGGCCGGTCCGGGTCGGCCCGGGGTGGCTCTGGTGGCGCTTGGGGGGGTGATCGGCTATAATCTTGCGCTTTTCGCCCGAAAGGGCGGACCGATCGACGAGGCTTCCATGAAACGCACTTACCAGCCTTCCAACACGCGCCGCAAGAAAACGCATGGCTTCCGTGTCCGCATGAAAACGGCGGCTGGTCGCGCCGTCATCAACGCGCGCCGCGCCAAGGGCCGCAAGCGCGTCGCCGTCTGAGGGCCGCATGACCCGCGGCGCCCGGAAGGAAGGGCTTTCCAGGCGCTACCGCTTCGTGGGGCGCGGCTCCTTCGTGGCCGTGCTTCGCAGCCCGCGCAAGTTCCGCGGAGCCAGCACGATGTTGCACCTACTCGCCGGGCGGACCGGACCCTCGCGTTTCGGAATCGCGCTTCCCAAGCGGATCGCGCGCAGGGCCGTCGACCGCAACCGCGTGAAGCGCGTGGCGCGGGAGGCGTTCCGACGCCACGTCATCAAGGAAGCGGGGGTGGACCTCGTGTTCGCGCCCCGCCAGCCCCTTTCGCGGGACGACGAGACCCGCTGGATCGCGGAGTTGCGCGGCTTCCTCGACAGGGCGGCCGGGGAGCAATGACGTGCGCCGGCTGCTGGTCGCCATCATCCGGGCCTACCAATACGCCCTCGCCCCCTGGTGGGGCACGCAGTGCCGATTCACGCCGACCTGCTCCCACTATGCCGTCGAAGCGCTGGAGCGCCACGGCGCCCTCGCGGGCTCCTGGCTCGCGGCGCGGCGTATCCTGCGCTGCCACCCCTGGAACCCCGGTGGCTACGATCCCGTACCGTAGCCCCCGCCCGATGCACAAAACCTCCTGATTCCCGCCTCCTGATGGATATCCAGCGCCTCATCGCCTTCGTCGTCTTCAGCTTCTCCGCCCTCCTGCTGTGGGATGCGTGGCAGAAGCACAACGCGCCGGCAGCGCCGGTCCCGCAGGCGACCACGGCCGGGGTACCCGCCACGCCCGGCAAAGGATCCGTTCCCACGCCTTCGCCGACGACCGCGGGCGCGGCGCCAGCCGCGGCAGGCGGTGCGCCCGCGGCACCGGTCAGCGCGCCGGTCGAGGCCACCGGCCAGCCGATCGTGGTGAGGACGGATCTTTTCGAGGTGGAGCTGAACACCGCCGGCGGCGACATTCGGCGCGTGAAGCTCTTCAAGGTGTTTTCCGCGCTCGACCGGACAAAGCCCCTGACGCTTCTCGCACCCGACCCCAAGGAATACTTCGTCACGCAGTCGGGGCTGCTGGGCGAGGGGCTTCCATCGCACAAGGCCACCTACACGGCCGAGGCCGGCCCCTTCGAGCTCGCGAGCGGCCAGGATCGCCTGGAAGTGCGCCTCGTCGCGAAGGACGCGAGCGGCATCGAGGTGGTCAAGAAGTTCGTCTTCCGTCGCGGCACCTACGAGATGGAGGTGAGCTACGAGCTGAAGAACTCGGGCGCCGCGCCGGTTTCGCCATTCGCGTACTTCCAGTTCCTGCGCGACGGCAACCAGCCGAGCCAGGAAGCCGCGCAGACGAGCAAGATCGCCGGCGTGGCGACCTTCACGGGCCCGGCCGTCTACACCGACGAATCGAAGTTCGTGAAGGTCGACTTCTCGGACATCGACAAGGGCAAGCAGAAGCACGCCACGAAGGCGAAGGACGGCTGGATCGGCGTGGTGCAGCACTACTTCGTGTCCGCGTGGCTGCCGAAAGGCTCCGTCGAGCGCGAGTACTTCACCCACAAGGTCGGCGACAACCTCTACACCGTGGGCGTCATCGTGCCCGTGGGCGCCATCGCCCCGGGCGCCAGCGCCACCGTGGCGATGCCTTTCTACATCGGGCCGCAGAACACCGACAAGCTCGCGAAGATCGCCCCGGGCCTCGAGCTCGTGGTCGATTACGGTTGGCTCTACATCCTCGCCGCGCCGCTCTTCTGGGTGCTCAAGTTCATCCACGGCATCGTCGGCAACTGGGGGTGGGCGATCATCCTGCTCACGATCCTCATCAAGCTCGTCTTCTACCCGCTCAACCACAAGGCGGGCCGCTCGATGGCGGCGATGAAGGTGCTCGGGCCGAAGATGGAGAAGCTGAAGCAGCTCTACGGCGACGACAAGCAGAAGATGAACCAGGCGATGATGGAGCTCTATCGCACCGAGAAGATCAACCCGCTGGGCGGGTGCCTGCCGATCGTCGTGCAGATTCCGGTCTTCATCGCGCTCTACTGGGTGCTCCTCGCCTCGATCGAGTTGCGCCATGCGCCGTGGCTGGGCTGGATCCACGACCTCTCGGCGCCGGATCCCTTCTACATCCTGCCGGTGATCTACGCGATCTCGATGTTCGTGCAGACGAAGCTGAACCCGCAGCCGACCGATCCCGTGCAGGCCAAGGTGATGCTCGCGATGCCGATCGTGTTCAGCATCTTCTTCCTCTTCTTTCCCGCCGGGCTTGTCCTCTACTGGGTCGTGCAGAACCTGCTGTCGATCGCCCAGCAGTGGCACATCAACCGCACCCTCGTCGCGGAAGCGGCGGCGAAGGCCAAGGGAAAACACTAGCGCCGTGGGCGCCCGGCCGGAGACGATCGCGGCCATCGCGACCGCGCCCGGTCGCGGCGGCATCGGTGTCGTGCGCGTCTCCGGTCCCCTCGCCGCGCCGATCGCCGTCGCGGTGGCCGGCCGGCTCCCCTCGCCGCGCCACGCCACGCGCTGCCGGTTCGCGGGGCCCGAGGGCATCCTCTTAGACGAAGGCATCGCGCTCTTCTTTCCCGCGCCCCACTCCTACACCGGGGAGGACGTGCTCGAGCTCCAGGGGCATGGCGGTCCGGTGGTGCTGCGCGAGATCCTGCGCCGGTGCGTGGCCCTTGGCGCTCGACTCGCCGAGCCGGGGGAATTCACGCGGCGGGCATTCCTGAACGATCGCATCGACCTCGCGCAGGCCGAGAGCGTCGCCGATCTCATCGACGCGGCGAGCGCGGAGGCCGCCCGCGGCGCGGCGCGTTCGCTTGCCGGGGAGTTTTCGGCGCGCATCGACGCGATCGTCGCCGCGCTCACCCGGCTTCGCCTGCACGTGGAAGCGTGCATCGACTTTCCCGAGGAGGAGATCGACGCCGCCGATCGCCGGTCGCAGCAGGCTGCGCTCGCCGGCATCCGGGAGGATCTCGACCGCCTGTTCGCGGAAGCGGCGCAGGGCGCGGTGCTGCGCGAAGGCCTGTCCGTCGCGCTGGTCGGCCGCCCGAACGTGGGCAAGTCGAGCCTTCTCAACCGATTGGCCGGCGAGGAGGTCGCGATCGTGACGCCGGTGGCGGGGACGACGCGCGATTACGTGCGCGCGACCATCCTCGTGGAAGGCGTTCCGGTCCACCTGATCGACACCGCCGGCCTGCGCGAGTCCGGTGACGAGGTGGAGCGACTGGGCATCGCGCGCACCTGGGAGGCGATCGCGAACGCGGGGGCGGTCATGTTGATCACCGACGCGGCGAACAGCGAACGCGAGGAGGAGCGCCGGATCCTCGAGCGCCTGCCGAAGGACCTGCCGTTCGCGCATGTGACCAACAAGATCGACCTGGCGAAGCTCGCAGCCGGTCGGGCGTCGCGAGGGCCGGGTGAAGTCGAGATCCGGCTGTCGGCGAAGACCGGCGAGGGGATCGGGGAACTGCGCTCGTGGCTGCTCGAGGTGGCCGGTTGGCGACCATCCACGGAGGGACTCTTCCTGGCCCGCGACCGCCACCTGGGGGCCCTGCGGGAGGCCGCCGCGCAGCTCGCGTCGGCGGCCGATAATACGCAAGCCTTTGAATTATTTGCAGAAGATTTGAAAGTGGCGCAACATGCCTTGGGATCGATCACGGGAGAAATGACCCCGGACGAGCTTCTTGGCCAGATTTTCAGCCGTTTCTGCATCGGCAAATAGGAGAGCGACGATGAAAGCCCTTTCCGCGATTGTCCTGGTGGCGGCGATCACCGCCCCGAGCGTGGCGGTCGCACAGGAAGTCAGCGAGAGCGTGAAGCGGACCTGCCGTTCCGTTTCCGAGCAGACGGCACGGACCATCGTCTACGCGCTTCGGGCCAATCTCGATCCGGCCGCGCAGGTGAAGAAGGTCCCGGACTCGTGGCTGGAAGGCGTCCAGGCGCATATGCTCCTGGCCGCGTCCCGGGCACCCAATCTCACCGAGGCCGAGCTCGCGTCGCTCGGCTATGGCCACTGCGTGGCGAGGCGCCCGACCGACCGCTAGGCAAAGTCGGCGCGGGCAGGTTCCACGTGGAACCGTCGCCTGCGTCGCGGTTGCGGCTCGCGCCCCGGCGGCCATCCCCGGGGCCATCGGCGAAATCCGCCCGCCGGCCCCGGTTCCACGTGGAACCACCCTAGGTCGGACGGGGCTTTTCCCGTAGAATTCGCGATTCGAATTTTCGCCGCCGGAACCCATCCGGCCATCGACCCATTCCATGGATTTTCCGACCCGATTCGACGTGATTGTCGTCGGCGGCGGTCACGCCGGCACGGAAGCGGCGTTGGCGGCCGCCCGGGCGGGTTCGCGCACGCTGCTGCTCACCCACGCCATCGAGACCCTCGGCCAGATGTCGTGCAATCCGTCGATCGGGGGCATCGGCAAGGGTCACCTCGTGCGGGAGGTGGACGCCCTGGGCGGCGCCATGGCGCTCGCCACGGACGAGGCGGGCATCCAGTTTCGAACCCTCAATGCGAGCAAGGGTCCGGCGGTGCGTGCCACGCGGGCCCAGGCCGATCGCGTCCTGTACCGCGCCGCGATCCGGCGCAGGCTGGAGAACCAGCCCAATCTCTGGCTCTTCCAGCAAGCGGTGGACGACCTGATTCTCGAGGGCGATCGAATCGCGGGCGCGGTGACGGCCATCGGCCTGCGTTTCCATGCGCCGGCGGTCGTCCTGACGGCCGGCACGTTCCTGGGGGGGCGCATTCACGTGGGCCTCGAGAGCTATTCCGCCGGCCGCGCCGGGGATCCCCCTTCGCTCTCGCTGGCCGCGCGTCTTCGCGAGCTTTCGCTTCCCGTCGGGCGCCTGAAGACCGGCACGCCACCGCGGATCGACGGACGAACCATCGATTTCACCCGCTGCACGGAGCAGCCTGGAGACTCGCCCGAGCCGGTGTTTTCGTTCCTCGGTTCCCGGGCCTCCCACCCTCGCCAGCTCCCCTGCTGGATCACGCACACGAACGAAGCCACCCACGACGCCATTCGCGGCGGCCTGGACCGCTCGCCCATGTTCACCGGCGTGATCGAGGGCGTGGGCCCGCGCTACTGCCCGTCCATCGAGGACAAGATCCACCGCTTCGCGGGCAAGGCGAGCCACCAGGTCTTCCTCGAGCCCGAGGGCCTCACCACCCACGAGGTCTATCCCAACGGGATCTCCACGAGCCTGCCTTTCGACGTGCAGTGGGCGCTGGTGCGCACCATCCCCGGGCTCGAGAACGCCCACATCCTGCGACCTGGCTACGCCATCGAGTACGACTATTTCGACCCGCGGGGGCTCAAGAAAACGCTGGAGACCAAGGCCATCGCCGGGCTCTTCTTCGCCGGGCAGATCAACGGGACGACGGGCTACGAGGAAGCGGCGGCCCAGGGGCTGCTGGCGGGCATCAACGCGCACCTTCTCGGCCGCGGCGAGGCGGGCTGGTGCCCGCGACGCGACGAGGCCTACCTCGGCGTCCTGGTGGACGACCTGGTGACCCGGGGCGTGTCCGAGCCCTATCGCATGTTCACGAGCCGGGCCGAGTACCGCCTCCAGCTTCGCGAGGACAACGCCGACCTCCGCCTGACGGAGACCGGGCGAAAGCTGGGCCTGGTCGACGATGGCCGCTGGAGCGCCTTTGTCGCCAAGCGCGAGGCGATCGAGGGCGAAACCGCTCGCCTGAAGGCCACCTGCGCGCATCCGGGGCGCGTGCCCCTGGCGGACCAGATGCGCGTTCTCGGACAGCCCATGGAGCGCGAGTACCCGCTCTTCGAGTTGCTGCGGCGCCCGGATGTAAGCTATCGCTCACTGTTGTCGTTCCCCAATGCTGGCGCGGAGGTTGATGACTCGGCCGTCGCGGAGCAGGTGGAAATCGCCGCCAAGTACGCCGGGTATATCGATCGGCAGCGGGACGACGTCGCCCGGCAGCTGGCCCAGGAAACGCTCGCGATTCCCGGCGACCTCGACTACGGGTCGGTGCGCGGGCTCTCGAAGGAGGCCGAGCAGAAACTCACGCAGCACCGCCCGGGCACCGTGGGCGAAGCCGCCCGCCTGCAGGGCATCACGCCGGCCGCGATCTCGCTGCTGCTCGTTCACCTGAAGCGCCGCGGCCTCGCCGAGCGCGCCCGCGCCGAGGAGAAGAGCGCGTGAGTCTCGAGACGCGCCTCGCCGAGGGCCTCGCCGCCATGGGGCTCGACCTCGATGCCGACCGGCAGGCGAAACTCGTCGCCTACCTCCACCTCCTCGAGAAGTGGAACAAGGTGCACAACCTCACCGCCATTCGCGAGCCCGCGAAGATGGTGGTGCTGCACCTGCTCGACAGCCTTGCCGTGCTGCCGCATGTCGGCCTCGCGCGGACCCTGCTCGACGTGGGAACCGGCGCCGGCCTTCCCGGGATCCCGCTCGCCGTCGCCCGGCCCTCGCTCGCCGTATCGCTGCTCGACGCGAACCACAAGAAGGCGACGTTCCTGCGCCAGGCGAAAGGCGAACTCGCGTTGGACAACGTCCAGGTGATCTGCGAGCGAGTGGAAACCTGGCGTCCCGGCGCCGCGTTCGACATCGTCGTCTCGCGCGCCTTCGCCGATCTCGCGTTGTTCGTCTCGCAGGCGGGTCATCTCGTGGCGCCTGGCGGCACGATGCTCGCCATGAAAGGGGTCAACCCGCGCGAGGAGCTCGCGGGGATACCGCCCACGCACCGCGTCGAGAACGTCGTCGAGCTGCACGTGCCGACGCTCGACGCCCAACGCCACCTGGTCTTCCTGAAAGCCGCTTGATGGCCCGCACCTACGTGATCGCCAACCAGAAGGGCGGCGTCGGAAAAACCTCGATCGCCGTGAACCTCTCCGCGAGCCTCGCCCACTTCGGCCGCCGCGTGCTGCTCGTCGACCTCGATCCCCAGGGCAACGCGACGACCGGCAGCGGCGTCGACAAGAGCGCGCTGGACCGCAGCATCTACGGCGTCATGCTGGGCGAGCACGACCTCGCGAGCGCCCGCGTGCGCGCCGAGGGCGGCTTCGACGTGGTCGGCGCCAACCGCGAGTTGGCCGGCGCGGAGGTCGAGCTGATCGCCCTCGAGCGGCGCGAATACCGCCTGCATGAAGCGCTCGCGCCCGTCCTCGCCGACTACGATCACGTCGTGATCGACTGCCCGCCGGCGCTCAACATGCTCACGGTGAACGGGTTCACCGCGGCCGACGCCGTGATCATCCCGATGCAGTGCGAGTACTACGCGCTCGAGGGGCTCTCCGATCTCGTGGGGACGCTGCGCAAGGTGAAGCAGAACCTGAATCCGCGGATCGAGATCGAGGCGCTGGTCCGGACCATGTACGACCCCAGGAGCATGCTCACCGTGCAGGTGTCCGACGAGCTGAAGCGCCACTACGGCGCCAAGGTCTTCGACACGGTGATCCCGCGCAACGTGCGCATCGCCGAGGCGCCCTCCTTCGGCAAGCCCGTGCTGCTGCACGATCCCGTCTCCAAGGGCGCGCATGCGCACCTCGCCTTCGCGCGCGAGCTCCTCGAGCGCAGCGGCATCGCCGTCCCGGCCTGAACACGAGGAAGGAATCCATGAGCAAGCACAAGGGGCTGGGCCGCGGGCTGGACGCGCTGCTGGGCGGCGGATCGAGGACGAAATCCGACGGCGACCTCGCCGATCTCGCGGTGGGCTCGCTTCGCCCCGGCAAGTACCAGCCGCGAACGCGCATGGACCAGGCATCGCTCGCGGAGCTGGCCGAATCGATCCGCGTCCGCGGCATCCTGCAGCCGGTCGTGGTCCGGCCGGTGGACGGCGGCAACTACGAGATCCTCGCGGGAGAGCGCCGCTGGCGCGCCGCGCAGATCGCCGGCCTCGCGAGCATTCCGGCGCTGGTCCGGGAGGTGTCCGACGACGCGGCGCTCGGCATCGGCCTGATCGAGAACATCCAGCGCGAGGACCTGAATCCCATCGAGGAGGCTTCGGGACTCAAGCGCCTCGTCGAGGAATTCCGTCTCACCCACGAGGAGGCGGCGCGGGCGGTGGGCCGGTCGCGAAGCGCGGTCACCAACCTCCTTCGGCTCCTGGAACTCGCGCAGGCCGTGCAGGACATGCTCCTCGAGGGTCGCCTGGACATGGGGCACGCACGGGCACTGCTCGGCGTGGGCAAGGCAAAGCAGGTCGAACTGGCCGGGCAGGTGGCGGCCCGGGGCCTTTCCGTTCGCGAGGCCGAGCGCCTCGTCCAGCAAGCGAACGCCGTCCCGAAGGCGGGCGTCAAGCCGGCGCGCGCAAGGCTCGACGCCGATACCCGCCGCCTGCAGGAAGACCTGTCCGAGGCGCTGGGGGCCACGGTCGCCGTCAAGCCCCGCAAGGCGGGACGCGGAAGCCTCGTGATCGACTACGCGAACCACGAGCAGCTGGACGGCATCGTGGCGCGCCTCAAACGCCCGTGACCGCGGCCATATTGCGATGCCGCAACTTTTGACCCCATGTCCCCATCCGGGCTAAAATCCGACGGTTTGTCGTCTCTGCCTCCAGGCCCAAGGCCCGCGCCGCGACCCGCGATTTTCGACGGGCGCCGACTGGTCCTGGTGCAGGCCGGGCTGGTGGCTTGCTGCAGCGCAGCAAGCCTCGCGCTCGGCGGCGGCGAAAGCGCTCTCGCGGCATTGTCCGGAGGCGCGGTCGCCCTGGCCGGCAGCCTGGCGTTCCTGGGCGTCGTGCAATGGCGCAGCCGCGCGGCACCGGCACCCTGGGAGGCGCTCCGGGCCCTGGTCATGGCCGAGGCGGCGAAGTGGGCCGTGTCGTTGGCGGGCCTCGCGTTGCTCCTGTCCGGCCGGACCGGGCTGGAAGCGGTCGCGGCGGCGCCCGGCGCCGTGGTGATCGGATTCTGTGTCGCGTGGGCAGCACCCCTGCTCGCGCTCGTGAGAAGAAACTGAACGTATGGCCGGCCAAGCTGACATCACACCGACGGAATACATCACCCACCACCTCACGAACCTCCGGGTGACGTTCGGCGAGGGCGGCTTCTGGACGCTGAACGTCGACACCATCCTCATGTCCTGGGCGCTGGGCCTCGTGGGGCTGGGCCTGCTCTGGATGGTCGCGAGAGGGGCCACGGCAGGCGTGCCGGGGCGGCTTCAGTCCTTCATCGAGATGTTCTTCGAGTTCGTCGACGGGACGGTTCGCGATGTCTTTCCGGGCTCGCGCGCGTTCCTCGGCCCGCTGGCGCTCACGATCTTCACCTGGGTGTTCATGATGAACCTCATGGACCTGCTGCCGCTCGACTGGGTCTCGGGCGCGGCGGAACTCGTGAACCATCACATCCTCGGCGCCCCGGCGCACACCTCGCACTGGAAGCCGGTTCCCTCGACGGACCTCAACGCCACCTTCGCGATGAGCCTGTCGGTGCTCTTCCTGATGATCTTCTTCAGCTTCAAGGCCAAGGGCGCCGGCGGCTTCGTGCACGAGCTCTTCACCGCGCCCTTCGGCTCGAACCCGCTGCTCTGGATCCCCAATTTCGCGCTGAACATCATCGAGCTGCTCGCCAAGCCCGTCTCGCTCGCCATGCGGCTCTTCGGGAACATGTACGCGGGCGAGCTGATCTTCATGCTGCTCGGGCTCCTCGCGAGCATCGCGAGCCTCTCCGCGGGGGGCCTCCTCGCCGGCGGCGCCGCGACCGTCCTCACCCTGGGCTGGGGGATCTTCCACATCCTGATCATCCTGCTGCAGGCCTTCATCTTCATGGTGCTGTCGGTGGTCTACATCGCGATGGCGCACGAGCATCACTGAACTTCGAACGACGTTTCCACCCCTACTTCAACACCCGCACCTCCGAAAGGAAAAACAATGGCTCAGTACCTCGCCCTCGTCCAAGGCTACACGGCGCTCGGCATCGGCATCATCATCGGCCTGG
>DAORTX010000076.1:0-11022 GCA_035432885.1 Usitatibacteraceae bacterium | reverse complement strand
GTGCGGGCACGCCGAGCACATCTTCGGCCAGGGCGGCGGCGAGCGCATGTGCAAGGACTTCGACGTCGAGTTCCTGGGCGCCCTCCCGCTGGACATCACCATCCGCGAGCAGACCGACAGCGGCCGCCCCACCGTGGTGACCGACCCGGACGGCAAGGTGGCCGCGATCTACCGCGACATCGCCCGCAAGGTGGCGGCGCGGATCGCCCGGCAGGCGGAGGACCGCACGGCGATCTTCCCGAAGATCGTCGTCCAGAACACGTGATCACCGGCCATTGAAAGGGCATCGGGGCGCTCGTTCGAGCGGACGATCCCGCCGCCCAACTCCGTGAGCAAGAAACAATGAGCATCAAGAGCGACAAGTGGATCCGCCGCATGGCGGCCGCGCACGGCCTGATCGAGCCCTTCGAGCCCGGTCAGGTGCGGGAAGTCGACGGCCGCAGGATCGTGTCCTACGGCACCTCGAGCTACGGCTACGACATCCGCTGCTCCCGGGAATTCAAGATCTTCACCAACATCAACGCCACCATCGTCGACCCGAAGGCCTTCGACGAGAAGTCCTTCGTGAACTTCGAGGGCGACGTGTGCATCATCCCGCCCAACTCCTTCGCGCTCGCGCGCACCGTCGAGTACTTCCGCATCCCGCGCAGCGTCCTCACGGTCTGCCTCGGCAAGTCCACCTACGCGCGCTGCGGCATCATCGTGAACGTGACGCCCTTCGAGCCCGAGTGGGAGGGCTTCGTGACGCTGGAGTTCTCCAACACCACGCCACTGCCGGCGAAGATCTACGCGGGCGAGGGCTGCGCGCAGGTGGTCTTCTTCGAGTCCGACGAGGTCTGCGAGACTTCCTACCGCGACCGCGGCGGCAAGTACCAGGGCCAGCAGGGCGTCACCCTCCCCAAGATGTGACCGGCCCGGCCGTGTCCACGCCCTGCCGGAGCCCGAGGCGCCGACCCCGCAGAAAACTTGCGGCGAATGCGGCGATTTGCCCTATACTTCGCGCATTTTTCGCCCCCGCTGCAGCGCGGGCACGCCAAGCCGCCCCGGATGGGGAACCGAAGGAGGTCATCATGACAGGAGCGAGGAAGTACCGGAAAGACGCCGCAGGCGCGCCCGAGCGCGCCACCCGTCCTTCCCGTATCGCCTCGACGACCCGTCACGAAAGACATCGATGCCCCGAGCCGTAGTCAAGAAGCTCCGCCCCCTCCCGGAGTTTCCCCTCGACACCCATCCCGAAGTCAGCCTCGACTTCACCCGCGTCAAGCAGTATCTCGCCCGGCACGCCTACCGGAAGCCGGTCCTTCTCGTCGACCTGGACATCGTGCGCGTGAAGACCCGGCGATTCCGGGCGGCGCTGCCGCGCGTCCGGCCGCACTTCGCGGTCAAGGCCAATCCCGACCCGCGGGTGCTGAAGGCGCTGATCCAGGAAGGCGCGGGGTTCGAGATCGCCTCCATCGCCGAGCTGGACATCCTCCTGGGGCTGGGCGTGCCCGTGGCCGAGGTCTTCTACTCCAACCCGATGAAGTCGCGCGCCTACCTGCAGTACGCCGCGGCCAAGGGCGTCGAATGGTACGTGGTCGACTCCGTCGAGGAAATCCGCAAGGTGCAGTCGGTGAAGCCCGATGCGAAGCTCTACCTTCGCATCGATGCGCCCAACATCGGCAGCGACTGGCCGCTCGCCGGGAAGTTCGGCGCGCACATGAGCGACATCCCGGAGCTGATCGAGGCCGCGGTGGACTGCAAGGCAGATCTCGCGGGCGTCACCTTCCACGTGGGATCGCAGTGCCTGAACCCCGAGAACTGGCGCGTGGGCATGGAGCGCGCCCGCAAGGTCTTCGCGGCGATGCGCACGTCCGGGCTCTCGCCGCGCCTGCTGAACCTGGGAGGGGGCTTTCCCGTCCGGCACGTGAAGCCGATCCCCTCCATCGAGACGATCGCCGACCTGATCAACCGGGAGCTGCGGCATTTCGGCCCGGAAATCCAGGTGATCGCGGAGCCGGGGCGCTACCTCGTCTCCGACGCGGGCTACTTCATCTGCCGCGTCGTGGGAAGCGCCACGCGCAACGGCCAGCGCTGGCTGTACTGGGATGCGGGCGTCTTCGGCGGCGTGATCGAGACCACCGAGGGCTTGCGCTACAACCTGTACACCGATCGAGACGGCGAACCGGTGGCCTGGAACGTGGCGGGGCCGACCTGTGATTCGGTCGACGTGGTGATGCGAGACGAGCTCCTGCCCGGCGATCTCCAGGAGGGCGACTTCATCTTCATCAAGAACGCGGGCGCCTATACCACGGCCTACGCGTCGAACTTCAACGGCTTCCCCTTGCCCGAGGTGGCTGTCCTCGGCGCAGCCTAGGGAATTCGCGCCGGTGACGGCCGATCCCGTGCCCGCGTTCGAGCCCGCCGACCCCGGTTTCGGGCGCCGCACGCGCGAGAGCTTCGCGAGGCAGGGGGCGATGGCGTACCTCGGGGCCTCGCTGGGTCGCGTGGAGCCGGGCCACGTGGAGATCGCGCTCCCGTTCCGCGCCGAGCTCTCCCAGCAGCACGGGTACTTCCACGCCGGCATCGTCGCGACCGTGGCGGACTCCGCCGGGGGGTATGCGGCGTACACGCTGTTCCCGGCCGAGGCGGGCGTGCTGACGGTCGAATTCAAGGTGAACCTCATGGCGCCGGCCGACGGCGAGCGGATCGTGGCCGAGGGCCGGGTCGTTCGCGCGGGCCGCACGATCACCGTGGCGCGGTTCGACGTCCACGTGGAGAAGGCGGGTCGCCGCGTCCATTGCGCGACCGGGCTGCAGACCATCATGCGGATCGTCGGGCGCGCCGGCGTGCGCGGCTAGCGGTGGCCCAGGACTTCTGGGCCTCGAGCGGCTTCCGGTTACTCGGTCGCGGTCCCGGCGGCTGGCTCGTGCCGGGCGACGACTATGTGCGGCACTTCCTCGCGCGCCCGGAACTCGTACCCCCGGCGGAAGCGGGCCCGGGCGAGCGCCACCTGCACGCGAGGCTCCTCGACAAGCCGCGCCTGGCGGTTGGCGCGGACGCGCTGGCCGCGGTCGAGGATGCCGACGCGCGCGACAACTGGGCGCAGTTCCTGCGATTCCGCGACCGGCTGCTGGCCGCGGGAACCCTGGAAGCCTGCTACCTCGATCGCTTCCGCGGCTCGCCGGGCGCCGCCTCCGGCGGGGAAGCGGACGCGGCGATCGCGCCGCCCTTCGTCGACGCGCTCGCCCAGGCCATCGTCCGCGGCCTCCTCGAGGGCACGGCCGATCCGTGGCTCGCCCGCGCGGGCGAGCTCTTCTTCCGCCGGCAGCGGGTAAGCGTCGAGGGCGGCCAGGTTCTCGCGGCGGACGCCTCGACCATCGAGGCCTACGCCGAGACGGGCGGCTTCGGCGACCTCGGCAGGTTGCTCCGGCAGCAGCAAACGCCCATGGCACCGGTCAGGATGGACGTGCTCAATGCCGAGAACGCCTCCTTCTACTTCCTGCGCGACGAACTGTTCTCCTTCCTCCTGGACCTCACGCCCGGACGGGAGGGCGCGCGGGCGCTCGCGACCGTCATGGAACGCTGGGTGGCGCACTTCGCCGGGCTGCGGGTGGCGATCGAGCCGCTGGAGCGCGTGGACGACGGGCGCTGGCGCTGGCACGTGGGACTCGACGTGGAGTCGACCGCGATCCTGAACGCCCTCTATCTCGGCGAGACACTCGCCGATGAGGTCCGCGCGCGCCTCGCCACGCTTTTCCGGCTCACGTTCGCCGAAGCCGCCGACGCGCGGGCCGACGTCGCGGGCCGCCCCGTCTACCTCGGACTCGCGTTTCGCGAGGACCACACGCTCAAGCTGAAGCCGCAGAACCTCCTCGTGAACCTGCCGTTCGCGCGGGCGAACTGAGGGCCGCATCGCGGTAAAATGCGTCACGGCGATGAATTCCCGGTGAGGACATGACGATGGTCGGCGAAAACACGGGCACCTACATGCTCGGCAAGGAACTCGATCTCCTGATGACCGAACGCGCCCGCCTGCTCAAGGTCGCCGGCGCGGCCGCGCAGTTCGTGGCGCTCATGGAGAGCCGGGAGCTCCCGGCCTCCGTGGCCACGGAAGCGGAGCTTCTCGCCGAAAGCGTGAACGCGCTGCCCGAGGACACGTTGAAGGACGCCCTGTCGGCGATCACCCGTTCCCGCTAGGAGAAGACCATGGACACCGAAGCCTTCAACATGAGCGTGCGCAAGTTCCTGAAGAGCGTGGGCGTGCAGTCCCAGCGCGAGATCGAAGTCGCCGTGGAAGCGGCGATCGCAGCGGGAAAACTGAAGGGCGGCGAGAGCCTGCCGGCGAAGATGACGCTCACCGTCGAGGGGCTCGCGCTCAGCGTGACCATCGACGGGCGCATATCCCTCGAATAGGCTTCGCCGTGAACGACCCGAGGCGCGCCCCCGCCGTCACCTGGGACGACGTCGAATCCGCCGCGCGGTGCCTGGAGGGCGTGGCCCACCGCACGCCCGTGATGACCTCGCGAACCTTCGACGAGCGGACCGGCGCCCGCGCGTTCTTCAAGTGCGAGAATTTCCAGCGCATGGGGGCGTTCAAGTTTCGCGGCGCCTACAACGCCATGTCGCGCATTCCGGCCGACGCCCGCCCGCGCGGCGTCGTCGCCTTCTCCTCGGGCAACCACGCGCAGGCCGTGGCGCTCGCCGGAAAGCTGCTCGGGATACCGGCGGCCATCGTCATGCCCGCCGACGCGCCCGAGGTGAAGGTCGCGGCCACGAAGGGCTACGGCGCCGAGGTCATCTTCTACGATCGCGCCGCCGGCCAGGACCGGGAGCAGTTCGCCGCGGGCATCGCCGCCGGGCGCGGGGCGACGCTCATTCCCCCGTTCGACCACCCGCACGTGATTGCCGGGCAGGGGACCGCGGCCCGTGAGTTGCTCCAGGAGACCGGGCCGCTCGACTGGCTCTTCGTGTGCTGCGGCGGAGGCGGGCTGCTGTCGGGCTGCGCCGTCGCCGCCCGCCACCTGTCGCCGGGCATCAAGGTGATCGGCGTCGAGCCGGCCGCCGGCGACGACGCGGCGCGCTCGTTCCGGACGCGGCAGCTCCAGCGCGTGGAAAACCCGCAGACGATCGCCGATGGCGCCCGCACGCAGTCGCTCGGTGCGCTCACCTTTCCGCTGGTGATGGCGAACGTCCACGATTTCCTCACCGTCACCGACGATGAACTCGTCCAGGCCATGCGCTTCCTCTGGGAACGCATGAAGCTGGTCGTGGAGCCCACGGGGGCGCTCGCGACGGCCGGCGTACTTTCCGGCAGGCTCGATGCCCGGGGTGCCCGCGTCGGCATCATCCTCTCCGGCGGCAACGTCGACCTGCGCGCCGCGGCGAAGCTGTTCGCGTGAGCGCTTTCGCGCAGGTCGTGCCGCCCGCCTTTCCGCGGCGCGGATCCGCGTTGTGGCGCTGGATCGGCAGGTCGGTGATGCGCCTGACGGGCTGGCGGTTCGCGGGCGCCTTCCCCGATACCGCGAGATTCGTGATCGCGGTGGCCCCGCACACGTCTAACTGGGACTTCCTGCACGGCGCGGCTGCGATGTTCGCGCTGGACCTGAGGCTCTCCTTCATCGGCAAGCACACGCTGTTCGTCTGGCCGGCCTCGGCTTTCCTGCGGTGGATGGGCGGCATTCCCGTGGACCGCTCCTCGGCGCACGGTGCCGTGGGGGAGGCGATCGCCTCCTTCGCCGGCGCGTCCTCTCGCGTGCTGGTGATCGCGCCCGAGGGAACCCGCCGGAAAGTGGAACGCTACAAGACGGGCTTCCTGCATATCGCCCGCGGTGCGGGCGTCCCCGTCGTCCTGGTGGGCCTCGACTATGGGACCCGGACGGTGCGCATCGGACCGGTCATCGAGGTGGGCGAAGACATCGAGGCCGAACGCGTGCGCGTCGAGGCGCATTTCGCCCGCATTCCCGGCCGATATCCGCAGTAGCGCCGCGGGGTTCCGAACCACGATGGTGCTGCGGCGCACCATTCCATGGCTTGGTGCCTCGGGAAGCTTCCCGCGATGATTCATTAAGTCGTTGATCGCATTGCCATTGTGACGTCAGCATCGGCTGGCACGATCCGTGCTGCATATGCGTTGTCGGCGCACCTTCCGGTGTGCTGGCAGTTTCTCCTCCGAGAGCGGTATTGACCCCGCCGGGTTCCCCGGCGGGGCTTTTTTTTTCAGCTGCCTGCCAGCGCCACCTGACTTCAGTCCGCGTAGACGCCGGCCTTGCGGATGATCGGACCCCATTTCTCGATCTCGGCCGAGAGGAGTTTCCCGAGGGCCTCCGGCGTGACGAGGTTTTCCGCAGCCGGCTCGGAACCGAGGTCGGCGAACTTGGCGACGACGGCGGGGTCCTTGAGGGCGGCTCGCAGGGCCGCGTTCAACTTGTCGATGGTGGCGCGCGGCGTCCCCTTCGGCGCCCACAAGCCGTTCCAGACGCCGACCTGAAAATCCTTGATGCCGGCCTCCTGCACCGTGGGCAGCTCGGCGAGCGCCTTCACGCGCGTGGCCGTGCTCACCGCATAGGCCTTCACCTTGCCGCCCCGGATCTGCGGTGTCGCGTTCGTGCTCTGGTCGCACATGAAGTCGACCTGGCCGCCGATCAGGTCGGTCATCGCGGGACCGGTTCCCTTGTAGGGAATCGTGGTGAGGTCGGTCTGGATGGCGGTCATCAGGAGCATCCCGCACAGGTGCGAGGCCGAGCCCACGCCGGAATTGGCGTAGGAGACCTTGTCCTTGTTCGCCTTCACGTAGGCGATGAGCTCCTTCATGTCGTTGGGCGGGAAATCCCTTCGCCCGATGAACACCATCGGAACGTCGGTGACGAGGCCGATGGGCTCGAGGTCGGTGACGGGGTTGTAGCCGAGGTTGCGGTACAGGGAGACGCTGGTGGCGATGCCGATGTGCATGAGCAGGATGTGGTAGCCGTCCGGCTTCGCCGCCGCGACTCGCTTGGAGCCGATGGTGCCGCCGGCACCCGCGACGTTCTCGATGATGACGGTCTGGCCGAGCGCCTTGCCCATGGATTGGCCGAGCAGGCGCGCAACCGTGTCCGTGGGCCCGCCGGCCGGAAAGGGCGCGACCATCGTGATGGTGCGGCTGGGATAGTCCTGCGCGAACGCGGTCGTGCAGGCGACGAGCGCGGCCAGGGCGGCGCGAAGCATTCGAATCATCGTTTCCTCCGGGGGTTTTCTCGGTTTCTCGACCGGTCCGCGCCGGCTGGCGGCGGACGCCCGGATTATCGTGTCATTGCGCTCGCGGCGGCTAGCACAGCGCAACTATAATCGGCCTGTGACCGGAATCCTCCGAATCCTCCCGTGAACCTCGCCGCCCTGATCGCCGCGCTCGTCGCGCAGTACGTCTATCCGCCGCCGGAACGAGCGCCGCTTGCCGCCTTCTACGGCCGGATGTGCCTGTCGGCCTCCAAGCGGCTGAACGCGGGCGATCGCAATTCCGGGATCCTCGCCTACGGCGTCCTCGTGGTCGCGGTGCTCGTGCCTGCCGGACTCGTTGCGGCGCTGGCGGCCTCGATCCACGGCTTCCTGCTCCTCACCCTCGACGCGCTGGTCCTCTTCGCAAGCCTGCGGTTCCTGCGCACGACGGCGAATCTCGGCGCCATCGAGCGCAGCCTTCGCGACGGCGATGACGCCGCGGCCTCGCGGCGCCTGGCCCAGTGGCAAGGCGAGACCGCCGCGGCAGACGACGCGGGCGCGACGGCGCGGCTCGCCGTGGAGCACGGCCTTCGCGAGGCGCACCACGGGACGTTCGCGATTCTCTTCTGGTACGTGGTCCTGCCGGGGCCGCTGGGTGCGATCCTGTATCCGCTCACGCAGCGCGCGGCGCGCCTCTGGGAATTGGGGGACGATCCGGACGAGCGCGAGTTCGGCTGGTTCGCCGCTCGCGCCTTCGCGATCCTCGACTGGATTCCGCAGCGGCTGACGGCGTTCGTGTTCGCGATCGTCGGCGACTTCGAAGACGCGCTCTTCTGCTGGCGCTCGCAGGCCGCGCAATGGCTGCGACCCGGGGAAGGCATCATCCTCGCAAGTGGCGCGGGCGCCCTGGGCGTGCGCCTGGGAGAGCCGCTCGCGCACGGCGATGCGATCGTCGACCGGCCGTCCCTCGGCACGGGAGAGGCCGCGGGCGAGGAAGCGCTCGCGAGCCTGGAGGGCATGCTCTGGCGCTCGCTCGTGCTGTGGCTCGCGGCCTTCCTGCTCCTCGCCGCGTACTCGGTCTCCTGAGGCGAATCGACGGCCTCGGCGGTCCGCGCTCCGCCGTGCGGGAACCGGGGTCATTTGCTACACTCACGCCGTACCTCGAACAGAGGGCCCGGAAGGGCTTCGCGGGGTGAAACGATTCCAGACGAGGAGATCCACCATGAGAGGTCATTTCCCCCACGCCTTCCTTCGCGCCGCGGCCCTGGCCGCCGGATTCGCGATCGCCGGTTCCGCGCTTGCGCTCGACAGCATCAAGATCATGGTCCCGGCCAACCCCGGCGGCGGCTGGGACACCACCGGCCGCGAACTCGGCAAGGCCATGCTCGCCGCGGGCTCGGTGAAGAACATCCAGTACGAGAACAAGGGTGGCGCGGCCGGCGCCATCGGCCTCGCGCAGTTCGTGAGCGCGTCCAAGGGCGACCCCAACGCGCTCATGATGGGCGGCATGGTGATGATCGGCGGCACGATCCAGAACAAGTCGGCCGTGACCCTCGAGCAGGTCACGCCGATCGCGCGGCTCACCTCGGAGTTCGAAGTGGTGGTGGTGCCGGCATCGTCTCCCATCAAGGACCTGAAGGACCTGATGGCGAAATTCAAGGCGGACCCCGGCAGCATTTCCTGGGGCGGCGGCAGCGCCGGCGGAACCGATCACATTCTCGCGGGCCTGCTCGCGAAGGAAGTCGGCGTCGAACCGGGCAAGGTGAACTACGTCCCCTTCAAGGGCGGCGGGGAGGCGGTGGCGGCCATCATCGGCGGCCACGTCTCGGCGGGCATCTCGGGCGTGTCGGAATTCGCGCAGCACATCCAGTCCGGGAAGATGCGCGCGCTCGGCGTGTCCTCGCCGACGAAGGTCGCGAACATCCCGACGCTCAAGGAACAGGGGTTCAACGTCGAACTCGCCAACTGGCGCGGCATCTTCGGCGCCCCCGGCATCACCAAGGAACAGCAGGCCGCGCTGGTGAAGGTCGTGGAAGCCGGCACGAAGAGCAAGTCCTGGGAAGAGACGCTGCAGCGCCAGGACTGGACGGCGTTCTGGCTGCCGGGCGACCAGTACGGTGCCTTCATCCAGTCGGAGACCAAGCGCATCGGCGAGATACTCGCCGGGCTCAGCCTCGGCAAGAAGTGAAGCCGGCGCCCGGGAAACCGGGCGTCGTCGCTTGATGATCCAGCCACGCCCGAAAGGGCAGATCGCGGTCTCGGTAGGCGTGCTCGTGCTCGGCATGCTGGTGCTCGCCGGCGGCTGGGACCTTTCCACCGGGGGCGGCTACGCCCAGGTCGGGCCGGGAGTCATGCCGAGGATCGTCGGCACGGTGCTGCTGCTCCTGGGAGCGATGCTGCTGCGCGAAGCCCTGACGGGCGGTTTCCACGGCGTCGACGAGGAAGCCGAAGTCCGGATTCCCATGGACTGGAAGGCGTTCGCGTGGATCACCGCCGGGATCTTCCTCTACGGATTCCTCGTGGAGCGGGCCGGGTTCATCATCGCCTCGACGCTGCTCTTCGCCGCCGTGGCGCGGAGCTTCGCGAGCCGGCGCTGGCTGTCGAACCTGCTGGTCGGCCTGGCCCTCGGGGCCTTCATCTTCGCCGTGTTCAACTACGGCCTCGGGCTGAACCTTCCCGCAGGCGTTCTCGGACCGGTCCTGCCCTGAATGGACATCTGGCCGCAGCTTCTCGACGGTTTCACGATCGCGCTCACGCTCCAGAACCTCATGTGGGCGCTGGTCGGGGTGACGCTCGGCACCGCCGTCGGCGTCCTGCCGGGCGTGGGACCCGCGGTCACCGTGGCGCTGCTGCTGCCGATCACCACGAAAGTGGATGCAAGCGGCGCGCTCATCATGTTCGCGGGCGTGTACTACGGCGCGATGTACGGGGGCTCGACGACCTCGATCCTCCTCAACACCCCCGGCGAGAGCGCCACGATCATCACCGCGCTGGAGGGAAACCAGATGGCGCGCAAGGGCCGGGCGGGGCCGGCGCTCGCCACGAGCGCGATCGGCTCATTCATCGCCGGCACGATCGCCACGATCGGGCTCACGTTCCTGTCTCCCGTGGTGGTGGAACTGGGCCTCAAGTTCGGTCCGCCCGAGTATTTCGCGCTGATGATCGTCGCCTTCACGACCGTGTCGTCCGTGCTCGGCGACTCCACGCTGCGGGGCATCACCAGCCTCTTCCTGGGCCTCGCGATCGGTCTCGTGGGCATCGACAACCAGACGGGCCAGGCGCGATTCGCCCTCGGCGTCCCGCAACTGCTCGACGGCATCGAGGTCGTGACGATCGCGGTGGGGCTCTTCGCCGTCGGGGAGACGATGTACTTCGCCTCGAAGATGAACCAGGTGCAGGAAAAGCTCGAGGCGATCTCCGGGTCCATCTGGATGAAGGCCGAGGACTGGAAGCGGTCCTGGAAGCCGTGGATCCGCGGAACGCTGATCGGCTTCCCGTTCGGCTCCATCCCGGCCGGCGGCGCCGAGATTCCCACCTTCCTGTCCTACGCGATCGAGAAGAAGCTCGCGAAGAACCCCGAGGAGTTCGGCCACGGCGCGATCGAGGGCGTGGCCGGCCCCGAGGCCGCGAACAACGCCTCCTCGACGGGCGCCATGGTGCCGCTGCTCACGCTGGGGCTGCCGACGTCGGCGACGGCGGCGATCATGCTTTCGGCGTTCCAGCAGTACGGCCTGCAGCCCGGCCCGCTTCTCTTCGAGACCAACTCGGCGCTCGTCTGGGGCCTCATCGCGAGTTTCTACGTGGGCAACGTGATGCTGCTCGTGCTGAACCTGCCGATGGTCGGGCTCT
>DAORTX010000075.1:0-11061 GCA_035432885.1 Usitatibacteraceae bacterium | reverse complement strand
AAACGCGGCCGCCAGGCGGCCGCGCGATCTTCCCCGCGCCTCTTCCCTCCTACTTTCCGAACACCGTCTTCAGCAGGTCGGTCGTGCGCGCGAGCGGGTTGGTCCGGATCTTCCTCTCCTCCTCCCCGACCATGTGGAACAGGCCGTCGAGGCTCTTGCCGGTCACGTAGTCGTCGAGATCGAGCGACTGCTTGCCGACGAACGGCACGTTCTCGTAGCGACCCATCAGGTCCGAGTACGCGCGGGTTGCGCCGACCTCGCCCACGCTCTTCGAGACCACGGGCTTGAAGGCGGCATAGAGCTTGTCGCGGGTCTTGCGGCTGAAGTATTCGGTCGCCGCGGTGTCGCCGCCCGTGAGGATGCCGCGCACGTCGTCCATCGACATGTCGCGGATGGCGTCGCCGAAGAACTGCACGGCGAGCGGCGCGGCCTTCTCCGCGGCGCGGTTCATGCTGAGGATGAACTCGTCGACCTGCTTCTGGAAGCCGGCCATGCGCGCCACGTCCGAGACCTTGCGGATGCTCTCCGGCATCAGGATCTTCACGGCCTGGTTGGCGAAGTAGCCGTCGGACGCCGACAGGCTTTTCACGGCGTTCTCCGTGCCCACGGCAAGCGCTTCCTTGATGCCGGCCGCGTTGGTCGTGTCATCGGAGGCGCCGGCCTGCGATTGCGCCACGGGCGTCGCGGTGAGGGACCCAACCCCTTTCATGACGTCGCCCAGCCCGGGCAACTGCGCCCAGGTCCCGGTCGCGAAAACCAATCCCGCAAGCATCGTGAATATCCTGTTCATCCTTTGCTCCTTTCCTGTCCTGCCCGCATGGCCCGCGACGCCGGCCGATGCCTAGGTCTTCCGGGGCACCACGATTTCCACGCGGCGATTGAGCTGGCGCCCGGCAGCGGTGTCGTTGCTCGCCACCGGATTGGCCAGGCCGAGCCCGCGCGCCGAGATGCGCTCGGGCGCGATGCCGCGATCGACCAGCGCGCTCTTCACGGATTCGGCGCGCCGCTCCGACAGGACGCGATTGAGTTCCGCCGTCCCCGTCGAGTCCGTGTGGCCTTCGATCTCGATCGCGCGCTCGGGGTTTTCGTTCAGGAACGCCACCAGCTGGTCGAGCGTGCGCGCCGCGCCGGCCTGCAGCTTCGCCCGACCGGTATCGAACAGGACATCGCCGAGCGTGAGCACCATGCCGCGCTCCGTCTGCTTCGCCTTGAGCTGCTCGAGTTCCTCCTCCAGGGTCCTGGCGTGCGCCCTGGCCGATGCGGCCTGGGCCTGCGACGCCTGGGCCGCCGCAAGACGCGCTTCGGCCAGCTTTCGCGCCGCCTCCGCCTTGCCGCGCTGGGATTCGGCTTCGCTGCGCTGGGCTTCGGCCAGGCTGCGTTGCGACTCGGCCTCGATCCGCGCCTTGTCGGCCAGCGCGCGTTGCGCCTGCGCGTCCCGCGTTCGGGCTTCGATGATGATCCGGTCGCGCTGCAGCGAGGCGTCCGCCACCGCACGCTCGGCCTGCGCCACCTTGTCCGCCTGGACGGCGATCTCGGTGTTGCGCCTGGCCAGGTAGGCGTAGTGCTCGACCGCCCCGGGATCGTCGCCGCTTCGCAGGGCGGCTTCGGCCTGCCGCAGCGACTCCTGGGCCTTGCGCAGCTCGACCGGCGCACTGCGGGCGACCTGCGCATCGCCGGAAGCGCGATCGTAGGCGGATCTGGCGTCGTCGAGGGCGACGTTGCTCTTCGGTGCGGAAGCGCAGGCGGCCAGGGTGGCGGCCAACGCAAGCGCGACGGCGCTTCGGGTCACGGCGTTAACTTTGATCTTCATGGATCGGTTATCTCCTGGTATCGGTGTTTTCGGGTTCGCGCGGGGATGCTCGACCTCAGGAACGCGCCTTTCGTTCGGTTTCCAGGCGCAGCTGCTCGTTGCTTCGCGCCAGCTCGGCGGCCGCGGCCTGCGCCTTCACGGCGCGCGCCTTGCGCTCGGCGAGGTCCGCGTCGGCCTGCGCCTGCTCGGCAAGGCGCCGGGCCTCACCGAAGCGCTCCTCGCGGGCTGCGGCCTCGGCCTTCTGCAGCTTGTCGCGGGCGGCGAGCAGTTCCAGCGGCGCGGCTTCCTGCGCGTTCGCGTTTTCCGCCTTCGAGATCGAGGCGCCGGCCGTGGCCAGCTGGGCGACGGGGGCAATGCCCGCGCTCGCGCAGCCGCCCAGCGATGCGGCGAGGATCAGTACGGCGGCGAACCGACCGCGGTTCGGTAGGGTCTGCAGAGTCGGACGTTTCATCGTTGCGATTCTCCTCATGGGAAAGACTCGGCGGTCCCGGCGCACCGGGATCGGCCAGATTTGCATTCGGGCGAAAGCGCGGCGGGCCTACTTGCGCTGGCTCGCATGCACGCGCAGTTCCTCGAGGATCGCCGCGAAGGCCTGCTCGTTGTCGGAGGCGTTTCGCATCGGCTTGTCGAGGCCGCGGGTGAGCGAGGTGACCTTGTTCTCGTCGGCGCACATGTAGAGCTGGCCCATCTTCTCGGCCACCGAGCGGTAGCTGTTGTCGATGTCCTGCACGCGCCGCGTCAGTTCGGCGAGCGCTTCCCCGCTCACGCCGTCGAGCTCCAGGGCGATCGCGTCGTCCTTCACGTTTTCCTTGGCCATGGTCAGGCTCCTTGTCGTTCGTGGATCAGTTCGGGACTGCCGTCGCGGGATCCGCCCGCGGAGGAGCGCGCCGGGCCGGAAGCCTCCAGCCGCTCGTTCAGCGCGCGAAACTCGTCCGCGATGAGGCGGTGCAGGCTCTCGATGCGGGAAACCTCCGCCTTGTCGGCGAGTTCCTGGACGCGCTGGATCTCCTTCAGCAGGCGGCGCGTCTCCATGAGCGAGCCGATCTGGTTGCCGAGCGAGGCGACGAGGAACAGGCCCGCCATCACCGCCGCCACGCCCAGCAGCACCACGCCCAAGGGCGCCTGGACCTGCGCGATGACGAGATTCAGGGGCGCCGGCGCGGTGAGCGTCGACCAGTTGAGGACGGCCAGCGCCCCGATGACGGCCACCACACCCCAGGCCAGCAGATTCGTCACTCGCTTCATGGTTGTCCTCCTCTTGGCGGAATCGTCGGGGGGGCTCCCCTGGGCGCCAGCATCCCGACCTTGCCCATCATTTTAAATTTTCATAAATGCGCAGTAAAATCCAATTATTGAAATCCGGATTCGCATAAATGAAAATTACCGGCACCGCGGTCGCTCCCGGATCCGCCAGCCAGTCGCTCTCGCGGCCCCAGCTCGCCTGGACGGACTTCCATACGGTGCTCGCGGTCGCCCGCCACGGCAGCGTCGCGAAGGCCTGCGCCGCCCTCGGCATGACCCACTCGACGCTCCTTCGCAAACTGGACGTGATCGAATCGCGCCTGAAGACGCGGCTCTTCGACCGCAGGCGCGGGCGCTACTCGCTCACCCCGGCGGGCCACGAGATCGAGCAGGCGGCGAGCGCGTTCGAGCCGCTCGCGACGGCGGCGGAAACCCGCGTGCGCGGGCAGGACCTGCGGCCCCGCGGCGACGTGCGGGTGGCCGTGGCCTCCATCATCGTCGAACACCTGCTGCCGGGCGTGCTGGCGCAGTTCGCCTCGGCCTTTCCCGACGTGATTATCGAACTGGTCGCCTCCCGAGAGCACGCGAACCTCACGCGAAGAGAAGCGGACGTGGCGATCCGCGTGGCCGACCAGGTGCCCGACTGGCTGGTCGGGCGAAAGTTGGCCGACCTCCAGTTCAAGATCTACGGCTTGCGACAGGGGCGGTCCAGGACTCGGCTGGCCGACGTGGAGCAGCTGGCCGCGCGCAAGGCGTGGATCGGGTTCGAGCGCGATGCGAGGGAACTCAAGTTCGACCGCTGGCTCGCCGCGAAGGTGCCGGAGGCGAGTGTCGTGCTGCGCGTGGACAATTTCAGCATCGCGCTGCAGATGGTGCGGGCCGGCCTGGGCATCGCGCTGCTGCCCGCCTTCGTGGAGGAGCAGTTTCCGGGCCTCCTGGCGCTCACGGCGCCGATCGGCGAGCTGCAGACGCCGCTCTGGCTCATCACGCACCCGGAACTGAAGAACACGATGCGCATCAAGGTGCTGATGCGCGCCTTCGGGCCGGCGCTCGCCCACGCGGTGCAGGCCGCCCAGGATCGCTAGGGAGCGACCCGGGGGCGAGCGCCGGCGATGCCTAGCCCGGTCCCGCCGGCGCGGCCACGGCCTTCACGCGGAAGGGCGGCGCCGAGCCGTCCTTCGCCTCGCCCGCATAGATCGTGAGGTGCGGGTACGGGATCTCGATGCCTTTCGCGTCGAAGGCATGCTTCAGGCGGCGCAGATACTCCCGGCGCACGCTCCACTGCTCCAGGGGCGCGACCTTGAAGCGGCAGCGCAGCACCACCGCAGAATCGTCCCAGCGCTCGACCCCGGCGATCTCCAGGTCGGCGAGGATCTTCGGCCCGTAGACCTCGTCGGCGCGCATCGCGGCGCCGACCTCGCGCATCGCCGCGAAGGCATCGTCCACGTTCTCGCGATAGGCGATTCCCACGTCGATCACGCTCTGCGCGAAGTCGCGGCTGAAATTCATGACCGTGGTGATCAGGCCGTTCGGGATGAAGTGCACGTTGCCGTCGTAGTCGCGAAGCCGGACGTAGCGAAGCGTCACTTCCTCGACGAAGCCCGCGTTGTCGGCGATCTTCACGACGTCGCCCTGGCGGATCTGGTTCTCGAGCAGGATGAAGAAGCCGTTGAAGTAGTCCTTGACGAGGCTCTGCGCGCCGAAGCCGATCGCGATGCCCGCCACGCCGGCCGCGCCCAGGATCGGCGCCACGGAGATGCCGAACTCGGCGAGGATCAGCAGTCCGGCGACGAGGCTCACCACGACCGCGACCAGGTAGCGGAACACCCGGCCCAGGGTCTCGGCGCGCTTGACCGCCTCGCGATCGTCCATCCGGCCGGCGATTCTCGTCCTGAGCAGGCGGATCGCGCGCTGCATGACGGCGATCGCGACCCACGCGAGCACGATGATCAGCAGCACGCGAAGCGCCGGGCCGGCCGCGGCCAGGTCGCGCCAGAACTCGGCGAAATCGGGATTCGAGAGAAATTCCTTCACGGGACCTCCTGGGATGGCAATGGTGGCGTTCGCGCCCGGGCGCGATTCGCCGCGCTCGCGCAATGGCTTCGCCGAAGGCGATCGGGATCGCGGGCGGGCGGATGGGGGGGAGCGGGACCGGGCGGCATCGCGTGCCCGGAATGCGGAAGATCAGGCCGACAAATATACCGGCGGCGGGTCGATGCCGCAACCGCGCGGCCGCATCCGGGACGTGCGCGGGCCCGCGGATTTTCCCGGGATCAGGCCACCGCGTCGCGCTTCGAAGAAGGAAGGTTCGAGGCGGGCGAGCCGGGATAGAGCCGCGCGAGAATCTCCGTCGCGATCTCCTCGAGCAGCGATCGCAGGTCCGCGGCGGCCTGCGCCTCGTCGGGCACGGCGCGCAGGTTTTCCCAGAGCGCCTCGAGCGTCGGGCGGCGGGGATCGAGGGCGCGGTCGACCTCGTCCTTCCAGAAGGCCGGGGACTCTCCCTCCTTGTACGCGCCCCGTCCGCGTCCGAAATGGGCCACCGCGAGGTAGCGAAGCAGGGCCGCGTGCAGGAGACCGTCGAGGAACGCGCCGCTCCAGGCGACCGTGCTCCGGTCCACGCCGCGGATGAGGTTGGTTCCGCGGGCGATGCCCGCCCCGCCCAGCGCGCCCACGATCGCGCCGGTCACGAGCCCCGCGCCGAGGGTGAGTCCGCCATGGGCGAGATCGGCCGCGAGCCCCGTCATCGCCCCCGAAACGATGCCGCCCACGGCGGCGGCCTTGCCCTCGCTCAGCGGCTGCGTCGTCGCGTAATTCTCGCGGACGCGTTCGAGCACGACCGCCGCCGCGGCACCGTCCAGGCCGTGCAGGGCGATCAGTCGATCGGTGGCCACGCGAACCTGCTCATCGGCCCGCGACGCGAGCGCCGCCATGGCCGCCACGTGGCCGGCATCCTCGTCGTCCTTGCCGAAACCGAGCGCGCGGACAAGGCGCTTCGCGCGGCCGGGCCCGGCCCCGGGGTCGATCGCCTCGCGATCCACCGCCGCGGCCATCACCTGGCGCACCGTCACGTCCATCGACCTGCCGAAGCGCTCGAGGCCGCGCGAGCGCCACAGGGCGACGAGCCGTTCCATGGCGCCCCGCTTGCCCTCGGGAAGCAGCGGCGCGACGCGGGCGAACAGCGTGTCTTCCTGGACCCAGCAGCGCGCGAAGGCGTCCAGCGTCAGCACGTCGCGAACCACCGCGAAAGGCGTCGAGCAGGCGCGCCAGCGTTCTTCTTCCGCGCGCTCCTCGGCGGCCGGGCGCGGCGGGCCCGCCTGGTTCAGGAGCAGCAGCACGGGCTTGCCGATCCACGCGAGCACCTGCATCTCGGGCGCGACGTAGGCGGCGTCGCGGGGGTCTTCGGACGCATTGACGATGTAGAGCACGACGTCCGCCGATTCGCGAACGGCCCGCACCGCCTGCTGGCTGCACCAGAGCGGGCGGTCGCGATACCGGTCCCAGACCTCGCGAAGCATCCAGCCGATGGGATTGTCGGCCACGCGAAGGCGCTTCGCGAGGCGCACGGAATCGCCGAAACCCGGCGTGTCCCAGAGGCGCAGCACGTCGCCCCCGGGCGTCTGCAGCAGCACGTGCGACTCGGCGACGTCGGTCACGTGGGGCGCGTCGCGCACCTCGCCGATGTCGCGCCCGAGGAGCGTTCGCGCGAGCGTGGTCTTGCCCGCGTTCGTGTGCGAGACGAGCGTGAGGTCGATCGTCGCGCCGGCGTCGGTCACGGGTTCACGCCAGGGCGCCGGCGGCCGAGAGTTGCAGGTCGAGCTCGCGCTCCGCGGCGGCGAGGTCGCCTCCCGCGAGCTCGGCGAAGACCGCGTGCAGGCCGTGCGATTGCGCGAATGCCGACCACGACTGCCGGCGCTCCGCGAGCCGCGCCGCCGCCCCGGCCTGGCCGCCGAGGCGCTGGCGGTAGGGCGACTCGTCCACCATCGCCACGACCGTCGACGTTTCCCGCCGCGCGAGGGCCTCGAGGAAGACGCCATGGTTTTCCGTCTCCGGCGTCGAGGCGAGGCTGAAGAGGGCGATGACGAGGTCGGGTGCTTTCGCCTGCGCTGCCGCGCTTGCGGCGAACTCGTCCTCTTCGCCGTACGCCACCGCCGGCGCGGCGTGCACCTGGACGTCCCGCCCGAACAGGCGCGCGGCGAGATCGCGCAGCCCCGCGGACGCCGCCTCCGCCGGCGTGTACGCATAGGCCATCACGCGCACGTGCGCGGGCGATTCCCGCCAGCCGGCGAGCACGCGGCGAAAGCCGGGCTCGTCGAGCGCCAGCGGAAACCGCGCGGAGAATTCCTGCTCGCGCATCCTCGCGGCCGCCATCAGGACCATCCGGGGAACGATCACCACCACCGCCACGGTGAGCGCGTAGAGATGGATCCAGCGCGCCGCGTTTTCTCCCGTTCCCCCGCCCGCCCATTGCAGCGCGGCGACCTGCTCGACCGTCGGAAAGGCCTCGCCGGCGAGCCAGGCCGCGGGCCAGAGAAAGAAACGCAGGACCGCGTGCACCGAGGCGGCGTCGAGGAAGGTGCTTTCCCATCCCGCGCGGTACTCGAAGGCGAGCCCGCGCGCGTACAGCCCCGCCATCGCGCCGGCCGCGAGCAGCGCCGCGGACAAGTGCAGGACGCGCGCGGCGCGGGCGGCAACGAGCGGCGCGGCGCGTTGCGCCCAGTCGAGCGAGAAGCTTGCGAGCGCCGCGGCCAGCGGCCCGGACGCCCGGCGGTCGGGACCGGCATGCATGCCCGCCACGAGCCGCCGCGTCCACGCGAGGCCGCGCCGCTGCGGCGCGATGAATCCGCGCACCCACCGCGCGGCGAGCGCCAGGAAGACGACCACATTCCAGGCGATGATGCCGAGCAGCGGGAAGGCCAGGATGTTCACGCGGCCGCGGTCCGCGATGTGCTCGGCCGCGACGCCGACCGCCAGCGCCGCCAGCGGCAGCGCCACGCCGACCCAGGGGCGCCATCGGATCGCCGCGACCGCGCGATGGACCACGGGCGAGCGCTCGGCGAACCGCGCCACGAGCAGTTGCGCGCGCTTGGCGACATAAGCCTCCGCGGTCGGCCGCTCGCCCTCTTGCGCCGCCTGCCAGCGAACGAGCTCGGCGGCCGCGCGCCCGGCGTAGCCCCGATCCTCGTCCGTCAGGGTCTCATCCCCGGCCTGAACGTTCTCCAGCGCGCGAACGAGGAGCACCTGGCCTGCGGCCGATTCGTTCACGGGCCAGTCCCGCGCCATGCCGGGGTTCTCATGCCCCGATTATCGCCGACCTTGGGCCGCCGGCGCGCTCGCGTGTCAGCCCATCCACTGGCTCACGGGCACGGCGCTGTCCTGCAACTGCTGGGAGATCACGTCGACCAGCGCCGGGCCGTCGTGCGCGAGCGCGGCCCTGATCGTGCGTTCCACGTCCGACGGGTCCTCGACGCGCCAGGACTTCACCCCGAAGGCTTCGGCCACGCGCGCGTGATCGGTGCGGTTGAAGTCCACGGAGAAGTAGCGCTCGCCGTAGCCCGATTTCTGGCTCGCCTTGATCCAGCCGTACACCGTGTTGGAGAAGACGATCATCTTGAGCGGCACGCCGCGGCGCACGATCGTTTCCAGCTCCCCGCAGGTGAAGTTGAAGCTGCCGTCGCCCATCGCCGCGACCACCATCGCCTCGGGCCGGCCGAAGGCGGCGCCCACGCCCGCGGACATGGCGAAGCCCAGCGCCCCGTGCGCCCGGTTGGTGATGAAGTGGCGGCCGGATTGCGGGGCCTCGAAGAACGCGGACAGGTACGGGCAGGGCGTGCCGGGGTCGGCCACCACGATGGCCTTCGCGGGCAGCAGCCGGTTCAGCGCATGCACCACCCGCTCCGGCTTGATGGGCGTGGCGGCGGAAGCGGCGAGCGCCGCGAAGTCCGCGGACTTCCTCGCCCGGGCCGCGCCCGCGAGGGCCCGGCCGTCGGCGGCATCGGGAGCGCGCCTGCCGAGGCGCTCGCGCACCGCCTCCCCCAGGTCTTCGAGGGCGAGCCTCGCGTCGCCCACGAGGGCGACGTCGGTGCGGTAATTGGTGCCGATGGTCATGGCGTCGACGTCGATGTGCACGATGGGCACGTCGCGCGCCGGCACCTTCCAGTGCTCGGTCGTCGTCGATCCCGCCCGCGCGCCGACGAACACCACCAGGTCCGCCTGCATCACCACCTCGCGCGTGGCGGGCACGCCTCCGTTGGTGCCGACGACGCCGACGCTGAGCGGGTGCGCATCCGCCAGGGTGCCCTTGCCGCTCACGGTCGTGCACACCGGGGCGTTCAGCAGGGTCGCCAGGCGCTCGAGCGCCTCGCAGGCGCCCGAGACGACCACCCCGCCGCCGCAGATGAACACCGGTGAGCGCGAATCGACCAGCCGGTCGGCGGCCCTGTCCACGTCCGCGGAATCGGGGCGCGAGCGAAGCGCCGGGAAGACGCCGTGCCCCTGCTGTGCCCACACGTCGGCGTCGTCGATGTCCTGCTTCTGCAGGTCGTAGGGCAGGCACAGGTGCGCCGCGCCGGCCCGCCCCGTCGTCATCGCGCGGAAGGCGCTTCGCACCGCGCCCGGAATCTGGTCCGCGCGGTCGATGGTCGTGTTCCACTTGGTGAGCGGGCGGTAGAGCGCCTGCTGGTCGAGCTCGGTCAGCGGGAACCTGCCGCGCGCGCCGACGGAAACGTCGGAGGTGATGCCCAGGACCGGGATCGAGGACTCGTTGGCCTCCACCAGCCCCGGCAGCAGGTAGGTGGCGCCGCCGCCGCTGGGGCCTTCGCAGACGCCCACCCGGCCCGTCACCCGCGCGTAGGCATCGGCCATGTAGCCGGCGCTGCGCTCGTCGCGGGTGAGGACATGGTCGATGCCGTGGTCGAGTCTCGCCAGGGCGTCGTAGAACGGCAGGCTCGTGTCGCCGCACAGCCCGAAGATGTGCTTCACGCCGTTCAGCTGCAGCATGCGCACGAGGGCTTCGGCGCCGTTCATCGTGCCCATGGCATCCGTGCCTTTCCCGCGCTACTTGCGGGCGCGGATGAAGGCGCTCACGAACTTGCCGTCGACTTCCTCCGCGAGCGCCTCGGCGTCGCCGCCCTCGGACGCGAGGAAGGCGCGCGCATCGCCGCCGCAGTAGACCCGCGTGACTTCCAGGCTGATGTCGGAAAATCCCGCGTCGGCGAGCTTTTTCGCGTAGTCGGCTTCCGAGAGCGCGCCGGCAATGCACCCTGCCCACAGCTCGAGGTTGCGGCGAATGGCCGCGGGGACCTCGCCCCGCACGACGACGTCGGAGACCGCGAAGCGCCCGCCGGGCTTCAGCACGCGGAACGCTTCCCGCAGCACGCGGTCCTTGTCGCCGGAGAGGTTGATCACGCAGTTGGAGATGATCACGTCCACCGTCTCGTCGGGCAGCGGGATGTTCTCGATCTCGCCTTTCAGGAATTCGACGTTCCCAAGCCCGCTCCGGCGCTTGTTTTCCTCGGCGAGGGCGAGCATCTCGTCGGTCATGTCGAGCCCGTAGGCCTTGCCCGCGGGGCCCACGCGCCGCGCGGAGAGCAGGACATCGATGCCGCCGCCGGAGCCCAGGTCCAGCACCGTCTCGCCCGGCTCGAGTTGCGCCAGCGCGGTCGGATTGCCGCAGCCGAGCGAGGCGAGGAGTGCCGCTTGCGGCACTTCGCCGGCCTGCGAGGCATCGTAGAGATCGGCGGTGATCGGGTCCGTCGCGCCCGGCGCGGCGACGGCAGCCCCGCAACAGCTCGAGGGCGAGGCCGTCGTGCCGCAGCAGGAGGTCGCACCGGCTCGCGCCCGCAGGGCGGCCTTGCCATATTTCTCGCGGACGACTTCCTTCACATCGATGGCATCGCTCATGGGGGTTTCCTTTCGTCAGGCGGGGGTGAAGATCTTCTTCGGCTCGCACGCGCCGCTTCGCGTGCAGCATTCCGCATAGAGGAAGCGCAGCAGGTCCTGCAGCACCACGG
>DAORTX010000074.1:0-11153 GCA_035432885.1 Usitatibacteraceae bacterium | reverse complement strand
GCGAGGCGAGCTTCACGTTCTGGCCGAGCTTGCCGATCGCGATGGCCTGCTGGTCCTCCTCGACCACCACGTCCATCGAATGGCGTTCCTCGTCGACGACGATCGAGCTCACCTCGGCGGGGGCGAGGGCGTTGATCACGAACTGCGCGGGATCCGCCGACCAGAGGATGATGTCGACCCGCTCGCCGGCGAGTTCCTGCGTGACCGCCTGCACCCGCGAGCCGCGCATTCCGACGCAAGTTCCCACGGGATCGATGCGCGGGTCGTTCGACTTCACCGCGATCTTGGCCCGCAACCCGGGGTCTCGCGCGGCCGCCTTGATCTCGAGGAGGTTCTCCTCGATTTCCGGCACCTCGAGTTCGAAGAGTTTCACGAGGAAATCCGGCACGATGCGCGAAAGGATGAGCTGCGGCCCGCGCGCCTGCCGGTCGATCTTGTCGATGTAGGCGCGTACGCGGTCGCCCACGCGAAGGTTTTCCTTGGGAATCAGGTGGTCGCGCGGCAGCAGGGCCTCGACCCGGCCCGATTCCACGATGAGGTTTCCGCGCTCGGCGCGCTTGACCGTCCCGGTCACCAGCGACTCGCCCCGCTCGAGGAAGTCGTTCAGGATCTGCTCGCGCTCGGCGTCGCGGATCTTCTGGAGGATCACCTGCTTTGCGGCCTGGGCGCCGATTCGGCCGAACGTTTCCGGCTCGAGCGGCTCCTCGAAGACATCGCCCAGCTTCGCCTCCGCATTCTCGGCGAGCGCATCGGTGATCGCGACCTGATGGGCGGGTTCCTCGTGGTCCTCGTCTGGCACCACCGTCCAGCGCCGAAACGCCTTGTACTCCCCCGATTCGCGGTCGATCTCGACCCGGACATCGACCTCGTCCTTGAACCGCTTCTTCGTGGCCGAGGCGAGCGCCATCTCGAGCGCGAGGAAGACCACGTCCCTCGGGACGTTCTTCTCACGCGACAAAGCGTCGACCAGCAACAGGATTTCCTTCGTCATCTCCACCACCTCCAGCTTCAGACGTCCGGCACCAGCCGGGCCCGGTCGATGTCCGTCATCGCGACCGACCAGCGCTTTCCTTCCACATCGATGAGGACCAATCCGTCCTCGACTCCCGCGATACGCCCTTCCAGGCGCCGCCTGCCGTCTCGCGGCAACTTAAGCCGCACGGTGGCGTCCCTGCCCGCGAAGCGCGCGAAATCCGCGAGACGCTTGACCGGGCGGTCCAGCCCCGGCGACGACACTTCCAGGCGCTCGTAGTCGAAACCCTCGACCTCGAAGACGCGCATGAGGTGATGGCTCACCGCTGCGCAATCCTCCACCGAGATCCCGCCGGGCTTGTCGATGAAGACGCGCACCAGCCTGCTTCGCGACATCTCGAGATCGACGAGCTCGTACCCCAGGGACCCGAGGGTGGCCTCCAACCTGCTTTCATCGCTCGAAATCGGTTTCACAAACAAAAAATGGGCGCTGCCGCCCATCTGCTTTACGAAACCGCGAAATTATAGCAGAACTGTCGCTCGCCGGATATCCTGAGGCCGGCCGTACGCCTTGGCGCGGCCCGTGAAACCGGCGACTTGTCGCGCTGCGCTTGGATTCGGATTTTTCCTTTGGATTCTAGCGGTTGGCGGCTGGCGCCTGGCGCTTTCGCGCCGAGCCGGGGTCGATCGCGCGCCGATCCCTTCCAGAGGGCCGCATCCGGCCCACGACACGCCTCCGTCCAGCCGGGAAATCCTTGGGAAGCCCGGGCAAGTGCAATCGCAGGGTCGCGGCTCGCGGCCTGAACTTCCGGCGAAGTTCCTCAGCTTTGCGCGAAGTGCGTCAGGTCCCGGCGGAGTTCAACGATATTTCACATCTTCTGCATTTGTTCGCTAGAATCGGCCGGCAGCCGGGCATGGGAGGCGGCACTCGGCCGGCGGGGTGGTTCACCCGACCAGGTCCGATGGCAAGCCGATGTTCGGCAATCGGTTCCAAAACCATGAGAGGGCGATCGCCATGAAGAAGAAAGACGCCGCTGCGGCATTCCGCCGTACCGCGATTTCAGTAGCCGTTGGAATGTGTATCGCGGGCGTCGTGCATGCCCAAGGCGCCGATGGAAACATCGTCGGGAAGGCAAAGGCGGGGGCCAGTGTCATGTTGACCGGGCCTTCGGGGGTGTCTACCCAGGCCAAGGCGCAGCCGGACGGCTCCTTCTCTTTCTCCAAGCTGGCCCCCGGCACCTACAAGGTGACGAGCGACGGCGCCACGCGCGACGTCGTCGTGGCCGCGGGAGTCGATTCCAGGGTTTCGCTCGACACGACCGCCGTGGAGAAGCTCACCGTCACGGGCTCCCGGATCCAGCGCGACACCTTCAACTCGACCTCTCCCGTCCTCGTGATCACGCGCGACGAGACCATGATGTCGGGCTTCAACTCGACGACCGCTGCCCTGCAGGGGACTGGGGTCACGGCGGGGGGCGCGCAGATCAACAACGCCTTCGGCGGCTTCGTGACCGACGGAGGCCCGGGCGCCAACACCATCTCGCTTCGCGGCCTGGGCGCGACCCGGACGCTCGTGCTGCTCAACGGCCGGCGCGTTGCCCCGGCCGGTACCCGGGGCTCTGTCGGCACGGCGGACCTCAACGTGTTTCCGACCTCGGTGATCGACCGGATCGAGGTGCTGAAGGACGGCGCCTCGTCGATCTACGGCTCGGACGCGGTCGCGGGCGTGGTCAACGTCATCACGAAGAAGAACATCACGGGCGTCACGCTCGAGGCCCAGTACAACGCGCCGGAAGACGGCGGCGGCGAGGAGACGCGGGCGTCGGCCACCTTCGGCTTCGTCGGCGACAAGGGCTACTTCAGCGGCTCGCTCGAACTGTACGACCGCAAGGAACTCAAGTGGGGCGATCGCGACTGGATGGGCTGCCAGACCGACTATCGCCGGAGGGTCACCGACGGCGTTCCCGGCGAGTGGGGCAGCGCGGACTTCATCGACCCGAGAACGGGCCAGCCCAAGTGCTACACGATCAGCGGCACGGGCAATGATGGGGTCACCATCAACACCATGGGCACGGGCACGCTGGCGGGCGTCGGGGCGCAGGGTTCGGTCGGCACGACGTTCAACCGCTGGCGCCCGAACGCGGCCATCACCACGGGCCTGGCGGGCTTCGAGGGCGTGGGCGGCGGCGCCAACAGCCTGAACGTGCGCGACACGTTCGATCCACAGATGTTGAACCGGTCGTTGATCTCGCCGGCCCGGGTGGCCACGGGGTTCTTCCAGGGCGGGTACGACACGGGCGTGCTGGGCAACGCGGAACTCTACGGCGAGGCGCTCCTGAGCCGCCGCGAGTCTTCCCAGACGGGATACCGCCAGCTCTCGCTCGACTACGCGCGCGGCAGCCCGCTGATCCCGGCCAGCCTGGGCGGCGTTCCGAACCTGCAGGGTGCGCCAACCGTCCTCACCTACGGGCAGCCACTGCAGATCCGGGGGTTCATCGGCTTCGGCAACGACAAGAGCGAGCAGGACATCGACTACACCAAAGTGCTGGGCGGCCTGAAGGGCGACCTGCCCTGGGCCGACTGGAAGTACGACGGGGTTGTCACCTACGCAAACTCCGATGCCACCTACTCGCGCCAGACGTGGCTGACCAGCCGCCTCGCGCAAAGCATGGACGTGGTCGCGAACGCGAACGGGACCTTCTCCTGCCGGGACGCCTCGAACGGCTGCGTCGCGGGGCCAGCCCTGAGCAGCGCCGTCATCGGCGGCGTGCTCCCGCAGGACTGGGTGAACTGGACCTTCGTGAACGACACCGGCTCGACGAAGTACAAGGAGACCACCACCACGCTCAACACGAGCGGAACGCTATTCGAGATGAAGCACGGCGCTGTCCGCGGCGCCTTCGGCGCGGAGTACCGCCGGTCGGAGATCGACGACACGCCGTCGATCGACTCGCAAAACGGAAATCTGTACAACCTCACGTCCGCCGCCATCACGCGGGGCTCGGACTCGGTGCGGGAGATCTACGGCGAAGTCGAGCTGCCGCTGCTCCGGGGCCTGCCGGGCGCGGAGGAGCTAACGGTGAACCTCTCCGGCCGCTACACGGACTACAAGTCCTACGGCGGCGACACGACCTACAAGATCGGTGCGCTCTATTCGCCGGTGCGGGCGTTGACGTTCCGCGCGGCGCAGGGAACCTCCTATCGCGCCCCGGCGCTCTTCGAGCAGTACGTCGGCGCGACCAGCGGGTTCCTCAGCAGCCAGGGCGACCCCTGCAACAACTGGGGCGTGAGCACGAACGCGGCCCGAAGGGCAAACTGCGAGAGCGAAGGCCTGCCGCCCGACTTTGCCTCGACCAGCAGCATCGCGAGCATCACCATTGGCGGGAAGGATGCGGGCCTCAAGGCCGAGACCTCGAAGAACAAGACGTTGGGTGTCATCTTCCAGCCCGAGATGCCGACGGGCTGGGGCGACTTCTCGTTCGCCGTCGACTACTACGACATCCTGGTCGACAACGGGGTCGACCGCATCGGTACGTCCAACATCCTGACTCTTTGCTACGGCCAGCCGAACTTCGGCTCCCAGTACTGCCGGCTGGTTACGCGGGCGCCGGCGGGCACCAACCGCTCGCTTAGCGTCAACAACAGCTATGTGAACGTGTCTTCCGACTCCGTGAAGGGTTACGACTACACGGTGCGCTACGTCCGCAACATCGGGCCGGGTACGTTCCGCGCGAACGGCGTCATCACCCATTACACCGAGCAGGCCAACAAGCTGTTCCCGGACGATCCGTTTGACAGCTTCAACGGCAACATCGGCGCGCCGAAGCTGACGGGCGTCTTCGACTTCAGCTACAAGTGGAAGGAATGGCAGTTCCGCTACGGGCTGGAGTGGATCAACAGGATGTCGAGCTACTTCTACTACGAGGAGGACCCCGACACCAGCACCTACAAGTTGGACACGCCGAGCTACACCCGGCACAACCTGTCGGCGGAATACAAGACGGACAAGTGGTCTGTGATCGTGGGAGTGCGCAACCTCGCCGACAAGGAGCCGCCGCCCATCTCGCAGGGCGTCTACAACCGCATTGGCAACTCCGCGCTCTACAGCGGCTTCGACTACGTCGGCCGCACGTGGTTCGCGAGCGGCACGTACAGGTTCTAGTATCCGCAGGACGCGCCACGTCACCACCCGGTGACGTGGCGCTTTTTCTTTCAGGAGGTCGATCATGCAGACAATGTCCCGCCTCTGGAGGGCGGCCCTCGTCATCCTCGCGCTGGCGGCGGGCGTGGCCCACGCCAAGCCCGCGGTGCCCTCCATCGCGCAGCTGGCCGCCTATCCCCGGATGGCGAGCTTCACGATCGCGCCCGACGGCAAGCACCTTGCGGCGATCGAGGCGCGCGGCGAGGACCGCGTCATCCTGGTGTGGAAGACCGATGAGCTGGACAAGCCGCCGGCCGCGATCGGCACCTCGCGGATGAAGCTGCAGCGCGTGCAGTTCATCAAGAGCGACCTGCTCGGCGTCACCATGTGGCAGCCCTACGACTCCCGCCTCGACAAGATCACGAAGACGTTCGTCACGAAGCTGTTCATCACCGACCTCGCGGGCAAGAACTGGCACGAGCCGTTGCCCCAGGAGCGGGCGATGAGCCGCGTCGGGGACAAGCTGAGCGCGCTGGCCAACCCGGCGATTCTCGACGTGCTGCCGAACGACCCCGACCACATCCTGGTGATCAGCGACGAGCTCGGCACCTCCGGCGACGTCTTCAAGGTGAATGTCCGCACCAACCGCGCCGAGCGCATCCATCGCGCCGACGAGAAGATCGCGGGCTACGTCACCGACCTGGAAGGCAACCTGCGCGCGAGGACCCGGGCGGACGTCGACAGCAAGGGCGCCTTTGTCGCCGCGGAGATCCGCGAGCCCGGCGGCGGGAACTGGGTCGAGCACTTCCGTTCGTACGTGAAGGAGCGCGATGCCGTCCAGATCGTCGGCTTCGCCAAGGATCCCCACGTCGCCTTCGTGCTGAGCAACGTCGGGCTCGACAAGACCGTCATCTACGAATACGACATCGCCGCGCGCAAGCAGAAGGAGATCCTGTTCAAGCACCGCTTCTTCGATGCGGACGGGGTCCTCATCAGCCGCAACAGAGGCTCGGGCGACGTGGCCTTCGGCGACATCCTCGGGATCACCTACGACGGCCCGCGCGGCTCCGGCACCGACGTGCAGTGGACCTCGCCGAAGGCGCAAGCACTCGACAAGGGCATCCGCGACGCCCTTGGGCTGCGGCGCCAGCCGCTTCGGGTGACGGATCCCGCCACCGGGGAAAGCGCCGACCTGGAGTACGACCTGGAGGCGGCCTACACCATCACCTCCCGGACGCCGGATCTCGGCGCCGTGGTCTTCCAGGTAAGCGGCGCCTCTCGCCCGCCGGAGTTCTACCTGCTGCGCAACGGCAAGCTCACCATGCTCGCGAAGGCATTTCCCGACATCGATCCCGCGGCGCTCGGCAAGACCCGCCTCGTCTACTACAAGGCGCGAGATGGCCTGGACATCCCGGCGTTCGTCACGACACCGAGCACCGACCTTTGCGGGTCGGCGCCCTGGCCGGCCGTCGTGCACCCGCACGGCGGCCCATGGTCCCGCGACACGATGGGATTCGACGGATCGATGTGGGTGCCGATCATGACCTCGCGCTGCTATGCCGTGCTCCAGCCGCAGTTTCGCGGCTCGCAGGGATGGGGCCGCAAGCTCTGGAAGGCGGGCGACGCGGAGTGGGGACAGAAGATGCAGGACGACAAGGACGATGGCGCGAAGTGGCTGATCGACCAGGGCATCGCGAAGCAGGGGCGTATCGCGATCTTCGGTTTCTCCTACGGGGGCTACTCCGCGATGGCCGCTTCCGTGCGCCCCAACGGGCCCTACAAGTGCGCCATCTCCGGCGCCGGCGTGTCCGACCACAAGCGGATCTGGGCGCAGTTCTACACCAACCCCTTCTTCCGCGAGAGGCAGGCGCCGACCGTCGACGGACTCAATCCGGTGGACCGCGCCGACAACCTGCAGATCCCGATCATGGTCTACCACGGCGATCGCGACCAGACCGTGCCCCTGGAGCAGTCGGACTGGTTCGTCTCCAAGGCCAAGGGCGCCAAGAAGCCGGTGGTCTACCACGAGATCGCCGATTACGCCCACGGACCGGCATGGACCCGGAAGATCATGGGAGACCAGCTTCGCATCATCGAGGATTACCTGCTTCGCGATTGCGGCGCCAAGGGGCTGTAGGCCTCGATATGGTGACCGTGCGTTTTCCGGTCACGTCATGCCGCATTTGCGACCACGCGAGTCGGCGGGAGCTTGCGTAAAGGATGCAGCAAGGCGCGGTTGACCGGGCCGGCCGTTGATGGCCAGGTCATGAAAGACCCAAGAAAACGAGAACCCGCGGGCCCCGCCCGCGGGTTTTTTCGTGCCATTTCCGGAGTCCGGGTCCTGCGTGCCTTGGGTCGATCGGCTGCGTTGCAGAAATGAGACAAAAAAGTGGAAAATTGTTGGATGTTTGGCAAGACTGTGGCTATTATCCGGCGATCAGTCGCGACCGGACGGCCCTACGGCCTGCCCCTTGGCACATAAGTCCCTGATTATCAAAATAGTTTTTGCCGCTGGGGCCGCGCGATGATTCCCGTTTCTTTGCCGTTGCTCGTTACTGCCCATGTAGCGGTGCCGTTCCGGGATCGACCGAGTTGGATCGGACGTTTCGCTTAACCAAGTCAATTGAGGAGCCCTTGATGATCAAGAACAAGCAGCCGGCCAAGTCCTTCAGGAGGAAGACGTGCGTCGTCGCCACGGAGATCGCGATCTCGCTGATGGCCGCGCCCCTGGCATTCGCACAAGCCACCACGCCCGCCCAGGTGGAGAAACTCGAGATCACGGGAACGCGCATTCCGCCCCCCAATCTCGAGGGCAGCAGCCCCGTCAACCTGATCAGCGCGAGCGACATCAAGTTCGAAGGTGTCCGCAACGTCGAGAACCTCCTGAACAACCTCCCCCAGGTCTTCGCCGACCAGGGTGGCAACATCTCCAACGGCGCTTCCGGCACGGCGACGGTGAACCTGCGCAACCTCGGTGCCGACCGCACTCTCGTGCTCGTGAACGGACGCCGCCTGCCCGCCGGCTCGCCGCGCCTGTATGCGACCGACCTGAACGCGATTCCCGCCGGCATGATCAAGCGCGTCGAGGTGCTGACGGGCGGTGCGTCGGCCATCTACGGCTCCGATGCCGTCGCCGGCGTCGTGAACTTCATCATGGACGACAAGTTCCAGGGCGTGCAGGGCGAACTGAACCACAGCTTCTACAATCACCAGCAGGACAATCCGAACGGCGTCGCCGACATCATCGCCGGTCGCGGCCTCACGAACCCTGCCTTCGTGGTTCCCGGCGACAAGAGCCGCGATGGCGAGGAATCCGAATACAACATCACCCTCGGCAGCAACTTCGCCGACGGGCGCGGCAACGCGACCGTGTACCTCGGTTACAAGAAGACGCGTGCCCTGCTGCAGTCGGAGCGCGATTTCAGCTCGTGCGCGCTCGCGACGGGCGCGACGCAGTTCGCCTGCGGCGGCTCGTCCACCAGCTTCCCGGGACGCTTCTTCGGCAATGCCCTGGACGGCAGCCTCGACAACGTCGACCACACCGTTGGTTCGGGCAGCAACCCGGTCCCCTTCAATGCAGCGCTCAACCTCTACAACTACGGGCCGCTCAACTACTTCCAGCGTCCTTCCGAGCGTTACACGGCCAGCGCCTTCGCCCACTTCGACGTCAATCCGAGCGCCCGTGTGTACACGGAACTCATGTTGCACGACGACCAGACGACGGCGCAGATCGCGCCCAGCGGCCTTTTCGGCCTCGTGGCGTCCGACAATCCGCTGCTCGCGCCCAATACCCGGGCCATCCGGTTCGAGAACCCGCTTCTCTCCGATGGCTGGCGCAACCTCCTCCTGCTCAACAACCCCGGCGACACGGCCGACATGTTCATCCTTCGCCGTAACGTCGAAGGCGGCGGGCGCCAGGACACGATCGGGCACACGTCCTACCGCGGTGTCGTGGGCATGAAGGGCGAGATCTTCAAGAACTGGAACTACGACGTCTTCATGCAGCACGGCCGCGTGAATTACTCGGAAGCCTACCTGAACGACTTCTCGAAGATCCGCGCTGGTCGCGCGATGGATGTGGTGACCGACCCGACCACGGGCGCGCCCGTTTGCGCCTCGGTGCTCGACGGTTCCGATCCCGGATGCGTGCCGTACAACATCTGGGCCACGGGCGGCGTGACGCCGGCGGCCATCGCCTACCTGGCGACCCCCGGCCTCCAGAAGGGCTACACCTCGCAGAGCGTCCAGGGCGCGTCCCTCTCCGCCGACCTGGGTGCCTACGGCATCCAGTTTCCGTCGGCCAAGAGCGGGGTTGGCGTCGCGTTCGGTGCGGAGCGCCGCGTCGAGAAGCTCGAACTGATCACCGATTCCGCGTTCTCGACCGGCGACCTGTTCGGCCAGGGCGGCCCGACGATCGGCCTGAACGGCCAGTACACGGTGAGGGATCTCTTCGTCGAGGCTCGCGCTCCCCTTATCGAGGGCGGCCAGTTCATGCACCTTCTCAGCGTGAACGGCAGCTACCGGTATTCGGACTACTCCACGGGCCAGTCGTCGGACTCCTACGGGCTCGGCATCGACTGGGCGCCGGTGAAGAACATCCGCTTCCGCGGCAGCTACCAGGAGGCCGTGCGCGCTGCGAACGTGATCGAGCTGTTCCAGGCGCAGGGTCTTGCGCTCTACGACAACGACTTCGATCCTTGCGCCGGGGCCACCCCGGTCGCGACGTTCGAGCAGTGCGCGAGGACGGGCGTCACGGCCGCGCAGTACGGCCGCATCCTGGACAGCACCGCGGGGCAGTACAACTACCTCGCTGGCGGGAACCCCAACCTCAAGCCGGAAACCGGCAAGACGTCCACGCTGGGTGTGGTCATCACGCCGATGCGCGACCTCAACCTCACGTTGGACTACTTCAACATGAAGGTCGAGGACGTCATCAGCCTGTTGCCGCCGACGATCGTCCTGCAGCAGTGCCTGGACAACGGAGCGTTCTGCAACCTGATCACGCGCGACGCGCTCGGGACGCTGTGGGCCACTCCGGCCGCCCAGATCATTGGTACCAACCAGAACCTGTCCAAGTGGAAGACTTCCGGACTCGACGTCTCGGGCGACTACACGCACAAGCTGCCGGGTCTCGGCACCCTGAACCTGAACGTCATCGGCACCTACCTCAAGGAGTTCAAGCAGGAGCCGATCCCGGGGCTGGGCGAGTACGACTGCGCGGGGCTCTACGGTTCAGGCACCTGCGGCACGCCGCTCCCCGAATGGCGTCACAAGGCCCGCGCGACGTGGCAGACCCCGTGGAACGTCGATGTGGCGCTTACCTGGCGCTACATTTCCGAGGTCAAGTTCGAACGCACGAGCAGCAACCCGCTCCTGGCGGGTGCCTTCAACAGCGTCGACGAAACGCTCGCGGCGCAGAACTACATCGACGTGGCCGCAGCCTGGATGGCCACGAAGAACATCACGCTGCGCGGTGGCATCAACAACCTGCTCGACCGGGATCCGCCCCTCAGCTCGCAGGTGGGTGCCGGCTTCGGCAACGGCAACACGTTCCCGCAGGTCTACGATGCGCTGGGCCGCAAGGTGTTCGTGACCCTCACGGCAAAGTTCTGACCGACGAGGTCAGATCCCGCACCACGACGGCGAGCTTAGGCTCGCCGTTTTTTTTGGCGGTTCGCCTGGAGCAAGCCGTTGGAAGGGCGCGTTCGTCCTGGCCATCGCAGCGACGAAGTCGGGATCAACGGCGTTCGCAAACCAGGACCCACGCGGTCGGCTCTCCGGCACCCGATCCAGCGACCAGCGTCTCCCTGGCGCGCACCGCCAGGCCCCTTGCCTGGACGAGGGTGACGGCCTGGTCGAGTCCCGCCTCGTCGATGGCGGCTTCCAGCATGGCTGCCATGCGGCCCCCATAGGCTTCGGCTTCCCTTTCCATGCGGTCCGTCCAGTGGCCCACCTCGACGGGATCGTAGGCGCCCAGGCGGCGATACATGTGCGCAAGATCGCCATAGAGCCGTTTCACGGTACCACCTGCCACTTGATC
>DAORTX010000073.1:0-11197 GCA_035432885.1 Usitatibacteraceae bacterium | reverse complement strand
GCGCGGCTTGCGGCCGGCCCTGGAGAAGGCCGCGTCGAAGAGCGCGTTCGGCAGGACGGCCAGCAGTTTCGCGACGATCGCCATCTGCCACGGGATCACGGCGTAGGTCTTGCCGGAATCGAGGGCGCGCGCGAAACGCCTCGCGAAATCCTCCGCCGGGATGATGAAGGGCATCGGATAGGGGTTCTTCACGGTCATCGGCGTGTCGATGTAGCCCGGGCAGATCGTGGCCACGCGCACGCCCGTTCCGCGCAGTTCCACGCGAAGGCTTTCGAGGTAGCGGATCGCCGCGGCCTTGGAGGCGCTGTAGGCGCCCGCGCCCGGCATCCCCCGGTAGCCGGCCACGCTCGCCACGCCGGCGAGCGTTCCGCGCCCTGCCTTCCTCATGGCGGCGACGAAGGGGTGGAAGGTGTTCACCATGCCCACCACGTTGATGTCGAGGACCTGGCGGAAGACGTCGCTGTCGTCCGCGTGCTCGGTCGACGTGCCGTGGGAGATCCCGGCGTTGGCGATCACGAGATCCGGGGGGCCGTGCTTCGCGAGGAAGTCCGCGGCGGCAGCCTGCAGCGCGCCCAGGTCGCGAACGTCCGCGACGTAGGTGTCGGCGCCGCCGGGCAGCGACTCGCGCAGCGCCTCGAGGCGGTCCGCCCGCCTCGCCACGAGGCCGAGCCGGGCGCCGCGCGCGGCGTAGTGGCGCGCGAGCGCCTCGCCGATGCCGCTGCTCGCGCCGGTGAGGAAGACGACCATGAAATGAAGCGGGCCGGGATACTTCGCGAAAAGTATCCCGGCCCGGCGGGCGTTCGCTACTTCTTCGCCGTCGCGGGCCTGGGCGCCGCGGCCGCGCTCGGTGCGGCGTCCCGGCGCGCCATGGCGATGAGCTGCTCGAGCACGGGGACGACGCGCTCCGGGGATCCCGCATGGCCCGTGGAGGTCACGTACTTGCCGTTCACGATGAGCATCGGCACGCCGTCGACCTTGTAGGCGCCCATCAACTGGTTGGCGCGCGCGATCTTCGACTGGACCGTGAAGGATTTCTCCATCGCGTTGTACTGCGCGACGTCGATGCCCTGCTTGGCGAGCCAGGTCTCGCGCACCTTCGGGGTGGCGAGGTTCAGGTTTTCCTTGTGGATCGCGTCGAAGGCCGCGACGTGGACCGAGCCCAGCTTGCCCATGGCCTCGAGCGAGTAATAGAGCAGCCCCAGTTGCGACCACGCGGCGCTGCCCACGCCGGGAACGCGCTTGAAGACCACGTCGGGCGGCAGCTTCTTTTCCCAGCCTTCGAGGAAGGGCTCGAGCTTGTAGCAGTGCCCGCAGGCGTAGGAGAAGAACTCGATCACCTCGACCTTGCCGCCGCCCTCGGTGGCCTGGGGCGGGTTGAGGAGCGTGTATTCCTGGCCCAGGCGAAGCTGGGCCTGTGCGCTTCCCGCCGCGAGACCCAGGGTGGCGAGGGCGAAGGTGAAGAGGCGGCGCAGGGACATGTCGTGGCTCCGTTATCGATTCTTGGCTTCGTCGGTGCGGATGATGGTGGCGCCGACCCCGTTCTGGGACAGCGTCGCCTTGATTCGGTTCACGTCGTCCAGGCTCTGGTAGGGGCCCAGTCGAACGCGGTGCAGGATGCCCTTGCCCGGGATGTCGACGGGCTTCACGCTCGCCTCCAGGCCCGTGAACGCGATCTTCGCCTTGAGGATGTCGGCGTCCTTTTCCTCGGCGAAGGCGCCGGCCTGCAGCCAGTAGGTGTCGCCCGCGAAGGGCTTGGGCTGGCTGGGCGAGGAGCCGGGGCCGGCCTTGACGGGCTCCTTCGGCCGGGCGGCGGCGGACTTCGCCTCCTTCTCCGAGACTTCCTTCTCGCCGGGCAGCATCGTGTAGAACTCGAAGCGCGGCCGGTCGGTCCTCGGCTTGTCGCCGCCGGGCTTGGCCGCCGGCTTGTCCGCGGCGCCCTTCTCGTCGGGACCGGCCGGTTGCGTCGGGCCGATCCTCGCGAGCGGCTCGATGGGCTTCGCCTGGTCGACGAACGGGTTGGAGAGGCGGTTCAGCCACAGCGCGACGCCCAGCGCGATCACGATGCCCATCAGCAGGCCGATGATCATGCCGAGCAGCAAGGGGTGGGCCGTGCGGCGGGCGTCGCGTGACGGCGGGCTGTTCTTGAAATCCTTCGGCATCTACATCCTCTCCGGCGCGCTCACGCCCAGCACGGCGAGGCCGTTGGCGAGAACCTGTCGCGTCGCGGCGACAAGGGCGAGCCGCGCGAGCTTCACTTCCTCGTCGTCGACGAGGAAGCGCTCGGCATTGTAGTAGGTATGCAGGCGCGCCGCCAATTCGTCGTGCAGGTAGAACGAGACGAGATGCGGCGAGAATTCGCGCGCGGCGCGCAGGAGCACCTCGGGAAACTGCGCGAGCGCCTGCACGAGCGCCACCTCGTGCGGCGTGCCGAGCGCGGACAGGCGCGCGCCCCCGAGCGAGCCTTCGTCGCCGCCCCACTCGCGCAGGACGGCGCACAGCCGCGCGTGCGCGTACTGGACGTAGTAGACGGGATTCTCGTCGCTGCGGCTCTTGGCGAGGTCGATGTCGAAGACGAGGTGCGAATCGGACTTGCGCATGAGGAAGAACCAGCGCACGGCGTCGCGCCCCGCCTCCTCCACCAGGTCCCTCACCGTGACATAGGCGCCGGCGCGCTTGGAGATCTTCACCTCCTCGCCGCCCTTCATCACCGTGACCATCTGGTGCAGCACGTAATCGGGGTAGCCCGGCGGGATGCCGGCATCGAGCGCCTGCAGGCCCGCGCGCACGCGCGTGACCGTCGAGTGGTGGTCGGCGCCCTGCACGTTCACCGCCGACCGATAGCCGCGGCGGAACTTCCCGAGGTGATAGGCCACGTCCGGCACGAAGTAGGTGAAGCTGCCGTCGGACTTCCTCATCACGCGGTCCTTGTCGTCGCCGAAGTCGGTGGTCTTCAGCCACAGCGCGCCTTCGGACTCGTAGGTCCGGCCCGCGGCGACGAGCATCCCGACCGTTTCCTCGACCTTGCCGTCGGCGTAGAGCGAGCTCTCGAGGTAGTAGGAGTCGAACTTCACGCCGAAGGCGCGAAGGTCCGCGTCCTGCTCGCCGCGCAGGTAGGCGACCGCGAAGAGGCGAATGGCGTCCAGGTCGTCGCCGCCGGCGTCCCCGGGATGCTCGGCCGCGTAGTCGCGGGCGATGTCGCGGATGTAGTCGCCGCGGTACCAGTCGTCGTGCATCGCCTCGCCGGCCACGAGACCCTTCGCCTCGCGCATCCGGAACTGCACCGACAGCGCGAGGTTCGCGATCTGGTTGCCCGCGTCGTTGTAGTAGAACTCGCGCAGCACCTTCCAGCCCTGCCACTCGAGGAGCGTGGAGACCGCGTCCCCCAGCGCCGCCTGGCGGCCGTGGCCCACGTGCAGCGGGCCGGTCGGGTTGGCGGAGACGAACTCGACCATGATCGTGCGGTCCTCGCCCGGGCGGCCGCGGCCGAAGGCGGCGCCGGCGGCCCGGATGGCGTCCACGATCGCGAACCGCGACGCCTTGGACAGCGTGAAGTTGATGAAGCCGGGGCCGGCGATCTCGGTCTTCGCGATCTCCGGCGCGTTGGCCAGGGCGGCGACGATGGCCTGCGCGGCGTCCCGGGGCTTCATCCCCACGCGCCTGGCGAGCTGCATCGCCACGTTGGAGGAAAAGTCGCCGTGTTCCGCGCTCTTCGGGCGGTCCAGGTCGACCGCGAACTCGCCGGCATCGGGAAACGCCGCGAGCACGGCGTGGCGGACGAGGGCGGCGAGGCGGGTCTTGGAATCGGCTTCGGTCACGGCGGCGGGCGTGTGGGGAAAGCCCGCCATTATACGGGGGTGACCCGCCGCGACCGGCGGGGTTCGGCGAGGGACGGCGCTCAGGCCTCCTGGGGATCGACGTCGAGCGACCAGCGCACGCGCCGCCCGGGCCGGTCGTCGAGGGCCGCCTTCCAGCGGCGAAGGAAGGGCTGCAGGCTCGCCCTCGAGGCGGCGCGAACGAGCAGTTGCGCGCGCTCGAATCCGGCCTTGCGCTCGAGCGGCGCGGGCACCGGATCGAACACCTCCACCTTGCCCCCGAGCTCTTTCGCGAGCTTCGCGGCGGCGCGAAGAAACGCCGTCGCCTCGCCCGCGTGCTTCGATTCCGCCCGCAGCATCGCGAGGTGCGCGAAAGGGGGGAACTGCGCGAGCCGGCGCTCGGCCAGCGCCGCCTCCGCGAACGCGGCGTAGTCGTGCGCGGCGACGGCGGCGTAGAGCGGGTGCGCGGGAAAGTCGGTCTGGACCAGCACCTCGCCCGGTTCGCCGGCGCGCCCGGCTCGCCCGGCCACCTGCGTGAGCAGCGAGAAGAGCCGCTCCGCGGCCCGGAAGTCGGCGCTGTAGAGCGCGCAGTCGCTGTCGACCACGCCCACCAGCGTGAGGTTCGGGTGGTCGTGACCCTTGGCGAGCATCTGCGTGCCCACGAGGATGTCGATCTTCCCGGCGCGCACCTGCTCGAGCACCTCGGCGAAGGCGCCCTGCCGGGACGTCGAATCGCGGTCGACCCGCGCGATCCTCGCCCCGGGCAGCGCGGCCGCGAGCGTCTCCTCGATCCGCTGCGTGCCCTGGCCGACGGGCGCGAGATCGGCGCTGCCGCAGCCCGGGCACCTCGCCGGCACGCGCTCGCGGTGGCCGCAGTGGTGGCAGCGCAGCTCGCCCGCCTTCAGGTGCAGCACGAGGTTCGCGCTGCAGCGGGCGCAGGCCGAATGCCAGGCGCAGGAACGGCAGAAGAGCACCGGCGAGAAGCCGCGGCGGTTCAGGAACACGAGGCTCTGCTCGCCCCTGGCGAGGCGGACGCGAAGCGCCCGCAGGAGCGCATCGGTCAAGCCCTCCACGGGCCGGTCGGCTCTCGTGTCCACCATGCGCACCGCCGGAAGCCGCGCCCCCGCGAGGGCGCGCTCGCGCAGCTCGACGAGCGCGTAGCGGCCCTGCGCCGCGTTCGCCCAGGTCTCGAGCGAAGGCGTGGCCGACCCGAGGACCACGGGGATCGCGGCCAGTTGCGCGCGGCGCACGGCGACGTCGCGCGCCGAGTAGCGAAGCCCCTCGTGCTGCTTGTAGGACGGATCGTGCTCCTCGTCGACCACGATGAGGCCCAGCTCCGGCATGGGGGAGAGCGCGGCGAGGCGCGTGCCGAGCACGATGCGCGCGCGGCCCGACTGGGCGGCGAGCCAGGCGGCCGCGCGCGCGCCCTCGCCCAGGTGGCTGTGGGCCGCGACGATGGAGACTTCCGGAAAGCGCTCGCGCACGCGCGACTCGAGCTGCGGCGTGAGGCCGATCTCGGGCACGAGGTAGAGCGCCTGGCGCCCGAGTTCGAGCGCGTGGGCGATGAGGCGCAGGTACACCTCGGTCTTGCCGCTGCCGGTGACGCCGGCGACGAGCACCGGGTGGAAGCGCCCGAAGCCGGCCCGGACCGCGGCGATCGCGGCCGACTGCGCCGGCGTCGCGGCGACGGGCGTGGCGAAGGGACCTCGCGCGGGCTCCGGCGCCGGGGAAGGGCGGATCGCCCGGCGCCGCGCCTGCCGAAGCCGCGGCGGCAGGCTCGCCTGCAGCACTTCTCCCAGCGGCCGCTGGTAGTAGGCCGCGCAGAATTCCAGCAGCTCGAGATCGCCCGCGGCGAGCGGCGCCACGTCGTCGACCACCCTGGCCAGCTCGCGCAGTCGACCGGCGGGAACCTCGGAGCGCGCCGACCGGGCCACCACCACGCCCACCTTCGCGGTCCGCCCGAAGGGCACGACCACCAGGCTTCCGCGGACCGGATCGAGCCCCTCGGGCACGAGGAAGTCGAAGGGCTGGGCGAGGGGCACGTCGAGGGCGACGCGGGCGATTCTCATGGGGCGGAAAGCCCCCGGATCAGGGGGCGCCAAGACCTGTGGATAACTCTGTGCATTGCTTGCTGCCCCGCTGCCCCGCAGGCAGGTACTTGCAGGCCATACCTTACCCGGGACGCGAAATAGCTATCGCAATTTCATGAAAACAAAGCTTTTTCTGGCCCGCTGGACACGGGGGTTGCGAAAAGGGAGAAACGGCCGCTAGCACACGCAAGATGTGAATATGCAATCACTTCGGCGAAAATTTTCCCCTTGACACGGGCTACGCCCCGGCCGTCCCGGGGCTGTGCCGGCGAACGGCCTCGACCAGCGCGTGAACGTGGTCCGGAGGGGTGAATTGCGAGACGCCGTGGCCCAGGTTGAAGACGTGTCCCGGGCCCTTCCCGAAGCGCTCGAGAATCCGCTTCGCCTCGCGCTCGATGGCCGCCGGCGGCGAGAAAAGCGCCGCCGGATCCATGTTGCCCTGCAGGGCGACCCGGTCGCCCACCCGCGCGCGCGCGGCGCCGATGTCGATGGTCCAGTCGAGCCCGAGGGCGTCGACGCCGGCGTCGGCCATGGACTCGAGCCAGAGCCCGCCGCCCTTGGTGAAGAAGATGCGCGGCACCGTCCGGCCTTCCGCGCTGCGCGTGACGCCCGCGAAGACCTTCTTCGCGTACGCGAGCGAGAACTCGCGGTAGGCCGCGTCGGAAAGCGCGCCGCCCCACGTGTCGAACACCATGACGGCCTGCGCGCCGGCGGCGATCTGCGCATTGAGGTAGGCGGTGACCGATTGCGCGTTGAGCTCGAGGATCCGGTGCAGGAGGTCGGGGCGCGCGTAGAGCATCGACTTCACGAGCCGGAAATCGTCGCTGCCGCCGCCTTCGACCATGTAGCAGGCGAGCGTGAACGGGCTCCCGGAAAAGCCGATCAGGGGCACGCGGCCGTCGAGGGACTTGCGGATGAGGGAGACCGCGTCGAAGACGTAGCGCAGCGAATCGAGGTCGGCCGCGCCCAGCCGGCCCACGTCCTCCTCGGTGCGCACCGTCTTCTCGAATTTCGGGCCCTCGCCCTCGGCGAAGTAGAGCCCCAGCCCCATCGCATCGGGAATGGTGAGGATGTCGGAGAAGAGGATCGCGGCGTCCAGGGCGAATCGCTCGAGCGGCTGCAGCGTCACCTCGCAGGCGAGTTCCGGGTTCTTGGCGAGCGCGAGGAAGCTGCCGGCCTTCTTGCGCGTGGCGTTGTACTCCGGCAGGTAGCGCCCCGCCTGCCGCATGATCCACACCGGCGTGTGGTCCGTGGGCTGGCGCAGGAGGGCGCGCAGGAAGCTGTCGTTTTTCATGGGGGCCGATTCTCTCATGGCGCCCCCGCGCGGCCCACGACGACGGTCAAAGGTGGCGGTCCAGGAAGGCGGCGATGGCCCCGGCGTAGCGCGGATCGAGGTCGAGGTCGTTGTGCCCGAATCCCTCGAGGCGAAGACGCTCCACCGGGCCGCCCCACAGGCTCGCCAGTCGCTCCGATTGCGCCGCGGGGATGATCGTGTCGGCCGCCCCAAAGGCGACCAGCGCGGGGATCGTCATCGCGCCCGCGTGCTCGGCCGAGGCGAAGCGGTGGCGAAGCAGCCACGACACCGGCACCCACGGGTAGTGCGACTTGCCCACCGCCGCGAGGCTTTCGAAGGGCGAGGTGAGGATCACGCAGCGAAGCGACCGCGCGGCGGCGAGCTGCACGGCCACGCCGCTGCCCAGGCTTCGCCCATGGGCGCAGAAGCGCGACGGATCGAGGTCGGGTCGCCCGGCGGCCCAGTCGTAAAGTGCCAGCGCGTCGGCCACGAGCGCCTTCTCGCCCGGCCGGCCGCCGCTTTCGCCGTAGCCGCGGTAGTTCACGAGGAGCACCGCGCGCCGGCCGTAGGTCCGCTCGGCCTCGCGCGCCTGCGAGGTCGCCTCTTCGGCGTTGCCGCCGAAATAGAGCACGGTGGCGTGCCGCGTCCCGGGCGCTCCCGGCGGAAGCAGGAGCACGCCCGCGAGCGGCGTTCCGTCGGCCGCCGTGAGCGAGACTTTCGCGAGCGACCAGCCCGCGGGCGCCGAGGGCGTGCCGCGGACCGGCTGCGGGAAGAAGAGGAGGCTTTCCTGCGCAAGCCAGAGCATCGCCAGGATTGCCGCGTAGGCGAACAGGAAGGCGATGACGAGGGATTTCAGCGCGGTGGCTTTCGCGTTCGTTCGGCCGGGGCGGGGCGCGCGCGCGCGCTAGCGGGGCAGGTCCGACGATCCCATGAGGAAGGCGTCGACCTCGCGGGCGCACTGGCGCCCCTCGCGGATGGCCCAGACGACGAGCGACTGGCCGCGGCGCATGTCGCCGGCCGCGAACACCTTCGGCGCCGACGTGGCGTAGCAGCCCTTGCCGTCGGTCGTCGCGCGCACGTTGCCGCGAGGGTCCCTTTCCACGCCGAGGGCCGCGACGATGCCCTCGTGCACGGGATGCAGGTAGCCCATGGCGAGCAGGACCAGGCCGGCGGGCATCGTGAACTCCGTGCCCGGCACTTCCTTCATCGCCATCGCGCCCTTGTCGTCCTTCACCCACTCGACATGGCAGGCGGTGAGGCTCTCGACCTTGCCGTCCTTTCCCTCGAAGCGCTTGGTGGCCACGGCGAAGTCGCGCTGGGCGCCTTCCTCGTGGGAGCTCGAGGTGCGCAGCTTGAGCGGCCAGTAGGGCCAGGTGAGCGGCTTGTCCTCCTCCTCGGGCGGGCGCGGCAGCAGCTCGAAATTCATGACCGACCTGGCCCCCTGGCGGATGGAGGTGCCGATGCAATCGCTGCCGGTGTCGCCGCCGCCGATCACCACGACGTGCTTGCCCGTGGCGAGCAACTGGCCGTGCACCTTGTCGCCGGCGACCACCCGGTTCTGCTGCGGCAGGAACTCCATGGCGAAGTGGATGCCGGCGAGCTCCCGGCCGGGAACCGGCAGGTCGCGCGGCTTCTCCGAGCCGCCGGAGAGCACGACCGCATCGAAGCCCGCGAGGAGATCGGCTGCCGTCATGTCCACGCCCACGTTCACGCCCGGACGAAAGTCGACGCCCTCGGCGCGCATCTGCTCGATCCGCCGGTCGATGTGGATCTTCTCCATCTTGAAATCGGGGATGCCGTAGCGAAGCAGGCCCCCGATCCGGTCGTTCTTCTCGAAGAGCGTGACCGCGTGGCCCGCGCGCGCGAGCTGCTGCGAGCAGGCGAGCCCGGCGGGGCCGGAGCCCACGACCGCGACCTTGCGCCCGGTCTTCGCCGCGGCGACCTCGGGCACGATCCAGCCCTCGGCCCAGCCCTTGTCGACCAGCGCCTGCTCGATCGACTTGATGGCGACCGGGTCGTCGTTGATGTTCAGCGTGCACGCCGCCTCGCAGGGCGCCGGGCAGACGCGGCCGGTGAACTCCGGGAAGTTGTTGGTCGAGTGCAGGACCTCCAGCGCCGCCTGCCAGTGATTGCGGTAGACGAGGTCGTTCCAGTCCGGGATCACGTTGTTCACCGGGCAGCCCGTCTGGCAGAAGGGAATGCCGCAGTCCATGCAACGCGCGCCCTGCAGGCTCACGTCGGCGTCCGGGAGCGCGCGGACGAACTCGCCATAGACCTTGATCCGCTCGGCCACGGGCTCGTAGCCGCGGTCCTTGCGCTGGATTTCCATGAAGCCGGTGATCTTTCCCATGAGCCTGTTCTCAGTCGTTCGCCCGGACTTCGACGGGCTTCGCCACGCTGGCGCGCGGCCCCTGCTCCTGCGCCATCTCGCCCAGGGCGCGCTTGTACTCGATGGGCATCACCTTCACGAAACGCGGCAGGTAGTTCGCCCAGTTCTCGAGGATGCGCCGGGCGCGCTCGCTGCCGGTGAAGAGCAGGTGGCGCTGGATCAGGCCCTTGATCGTGGCCTCGTCGTTGCCCGCCAGGTGGTCGATGCTCACCTTGCCGTGGGTCTCCAGCTCGAGGTTGGCCCCGGCGTCGGCCGCCGCGCGGTCCTCCTCGGGAATGGGTTCGAGCTCCACCATCGCGAGGTTGCAGCGCTGCGTGAAGTCGCCCTCCTCGTCCAGCACGTAGGCGATGCCGCCGGACATGCCGGCGGCGAAATTGCGGCCGGCCTTGCCGAGGACCACCACGGTGCCGCCGGTCATGTACTCGCAGCCGTGGTCGCCCACGCCTTCGACGACCGCCGTGGCGCCGGAATTCCTGACCGCGAAGCGCTCGCCCGCGACGCCGCGGAAATAGGCCTCGCCGGAGATCGCGCCGTACATCACGGTGTTGCCGACGATGATGTTCTCCTCGGGCACGATGGGGCAGTCCTTCGCCGGGTAGGCGACGATCCGCCCGCCGCAAAGGCCCTTGCCCACGTAGTCGTTCGCGTCGCCCTCGAGCTCGAAGGTGACGCCGTGCGCGAGCCAGCCGCCGAAGCTCTGCCCCGCGGTGCCGGTGAACTTCACGTGGATCGTGTCCTCGGGAAGCCCCGCGTGGCCGTGGCGGCGCGCGATCTCGCCCGAGAGCATCGCGCCCACGGTGCGGTTCCGGTTGAAGATCGGGCTCTCGATCTGCACCGGGCGCTTGTGGTCGATCGCCGGGCGCAGCCGCTCGATCAGCTGGTGGTCGAGCGCGCGCTCGAGCGCGTGGTCCTGGCGCTCGGTCCAGCTGATCGCGACCGAGGTGTCGATGGGCGGGCGGTAGAAGAGGCGCGAGAAATCGAGCCCGCGCGCCTTCCAGTGCTCCACGCCGCGGCGGGTGTCGAGCATCTCGGTGCGGCCGACCATGTCCGCGAAGCGGCGAAAGCCCATCCTCGCCATCCACTCGCGCACTTCCTCGGCGACGAAGAAGAAGTAGTTGATGACGTGCTCGGGCTTGCCGGTGAATTTCTTGATGAGCTCCGGGTCCTGCGTGGCCACGCCCACCGGGCAGGTGTTCAGGTGGCACTTCCGCATCATGATGCAGCCCTCGACCACCAGCGGCGCGGTGGCGAAGCCGAACTCGTCGGCGCCCAGGAGCGCGCCGATCACCACGTCGCGGCCGGTCTTCATCTGCCCGTCGGCCTGCACGGCGATGCGCGAGCGCAGGTTGTTCAGCACCAGCGTCTGCTGCGTCTCGGCGAGCCCGATCTCCCAGGGGCTGCCGGCGTGCTTCACGCTGGAAAGCGGCGAGGCGCCGGTGCCGCCGTCGTGCCCGGAAATCGTCACGTGGTCGGCCTTCGCCTTGGCCACGCCCGCGGCGATGGTGCCCACGCCGATCTCCGAGACCAGCTTCACCGACACGCGCGCCGCCGGGTTCACGTTCTTCAGGTCGTGGATCAGCTGCGCGAGATCCTCGATCGAGTAGATGTCGTG
>DAORTX010000072.1:0-11343 GCA_035432885.1 Usitatibacteraceae bacterium | reverse complement strand
AGGTTGCTGCCCATCGAGGAGACGGCGCGGTTCACCTGGTTCTGGGCGCCCGTGCCCACGGCGAGCATCAGCACGACCGCCGCCACGCCGATCACCATGCCGAGCATCGTGAGGCCGGTGCGCAGCTTGTTGGCGCCGAGCGAGCGGCCCGCCTCGCGGATGATCGACAGGAGGTTCATCGTGCCGGGCGCATCAGGCGGCGCCTTCGTGGATGACGGCGCCGTCGTGGACGACGCGGCCGTCCTTGAAGCGGATCAGCCGGTTCGCGTGCTGCGCGATGTCGTTCTCGTGGGTGACGAGCAGGATCGTCACGCCGGTCTCGCGATTGAGTTCCGTGAAGATGCCCATGATCTCGGCGCTCGTCTGCGTGTCGAGGTTTCCCGTGGGCTCGTCGGCGAGGATGAGCTGGGGCTGGTTCGCGAGCGCCCGGGCGATGGCCACCCGCTGCTGCTGGCCGCCGGAGAGCCGGTTGGGCATCGCATCGGCGTAGGGGGCGAGGCCCACCTTCGCCAGCAGGTCGCCCGCCCGCCTGCGACGCTCGGCGCCGGGGGTGCCTGAGTAGACCATCGGAAGCGCCACGTTCTCCGAGGCCGAGATCCGCTTGAGGAGGTTGAAGCCCTGGAAGACGAAGCCGAAGACCCGGTTTCTCAGGTGCGCGAGCTGGTCCGAGCCGAGCCCCGCGACGTTCTCGCCGTTGAGTCTGTAGGCGCCGCTCGTGGGCGCGTCGAGGAGCCCGATCAGGTTCATGAAGGTGGACTTGCCGGAGCCCGAAGGCCCCATCACCGCGACGAATTCGCCCTGGTCGATGGCGAGCGTCACCGACTGCAGCGCCGGCGGGGTGCCGGGCGCCGCGGCCTCGTACTGCTTGCCGAGATCGTCGACTTCGATGAAGCGTCCGGCCATGGCGCCTAGAACATGCGAAGTCGCATCTGTGACTGCGATCCGCCCTGGCCCGACAGGTCGCGCGTGACGAGCAGGTCGCCCTCGGCGACGGCGCCGCCGACGATCTCCGTGTAGGCGGTGTCGGATACGCCCACCTGGACACTCACGGCGACGAGCTTGCCGTCGGACACCTTGAAGACGCGAGGCGTGGCCTCCCGTCGCCCGGTCGCTCCGCCGCCGGGTCCGCCGCCGCCGCCGGGCTTGGCGGCCTGGCCCGAAACGGACTTGGCCGCGGCCTGGGAAGGGTCGCTCGGTGGCCGGAAGCGAAGCGCCGCGTTGGGCACGCGAAGGACGCGCTCGCGGCGGTTCGCCGTGATTTGCACGAACGCGGTCATGCCGGGCTTCAGCTTGCCCTCGGCGTTGTCGGCGCTCACGATGACCGTGTAGCTCACGACGTTCGACTGGATGGTGGGATTCAGGCGAACCTGCTTCACCACGCCCTGGAAGAACTGCCCGGGATAGGCGTCCACTCGGAAGCGGGCCGTGAGCCCCGCCTTGATGCCGCCGATGTCGGCCTCGGCGATGCTCGTCTCGATCTGCATCTGCGCGAGATCGCGGGCGATCTGGAAGAGCGTGGGGGTGTTGAAGCTGGCGGCAACCGTCTGCCCGAGCTCGACGTTGCGCGCGACGACGACGCCGGAAATGGGCGAGCGGATCACCGTGTAGCGGACGTTGGTCTTGTCGCGCGCCACCTGGGCCTGCACGAGCTCCACCTGGGCCTGGGCGGCCTCGAGTTCCTTCACCGCCGTGTCCAGCTCCGCCTGGGAGATGAAACCCTTGCCCACGAGGGAACGGGTGCGCGCCTCCTTCGTTTCGGCGAGCCGCAGGCCCGCCCTGGCGCTGTTCAGGTTCGCCTCGCTTTGCGCGAGCGCCGCGTTGAAGAGGGCGGGGTCCAGTTCGGCGAGCAGCTGGCCTTCCTTCACCTCGCTGTTGTAGTCCGCGTGGAGCTTGATGATGGCGCCCGATACCTGCGTTCCCACGTTCACCGACGTCACCGGATTCACGTTTCCGTTGGCGGAGATCACCTGCACGACGTCGCCGCGGTCGGCCGCCTCCAGTCGCCAGCGGGCGCCGGGGTCTGCCGTGTTGCCGCTTCGCCACCAGGCGTAGCCGGCAACGGCGGCGACGAGGACGAGAACGGGCAGGACGATGCGGGCGCGAAGGAGTTTGCCGGTCATGGGGCGATGGCTCTTGTTGTCGTTGCCATTCTAGAGCGCCGTGCGCCGGGCCGGTGCCGGCCCCTTACCAATTGTTACAAGTGACCGGGCGGGAGCGCCGGACGCCAGACGTTCGCCCGGATCGGGATCCCGTTGGACAGGTAGGAGAGGAAATACTCGAGGTGGGCGAGTTCGTCGGATCCGGCCGGAAAGGGCGCTGCGCCCATCCGCTCGAGGCACTCGCGCACCCGCATCTGAAGCGTGAGGGCGCGCCCGTCGCGAAGCTGCGGCCACTGTGCGGCGGCGCCCACGGGCGCGGGAATGGCCGTGTCGCCCAGGAAGCGTCCCGCGTGGTTCACGTGGCACGACGCGCACGCGAAATTGCGCTGGCCCATGCGCGTGAAGTAGAGCCGCCGGCCCTCCTCGAATCGTTCCTCGGCCTGGGGCGAGGACACGCGGACCGAGATCTTCCGGCCTTCCGAGAGCGATCGAAGGTAGGCGAGTACCACGCCCATGCCGTCGGGGTCGCCCGCGTCGAGCAGCGGCTCGCCGTGTGTCTTCAGGCACTGGTTCACCGCGGTCTCCAGGCTCAACACGCGCTTTACCCGCCGGTCGTATTGCGGATAGACCGCGGCGATTCTCTTTCCGCCGTTGGGGAAGCAGCCCGCGAGCGATCGGCCGTTGGCGAACTTGCGGTTCCAGATCCGCTTTCCCGCCTGGATCGCCTCCGCGGCGCCGGGCGCGGGTGTGTTTCCCGCGGCCAGCGCCTGCCGGTCGGCATCGAACGCCGCCGAGCCGGACGCGAGTTCCGCGGGCGTGAGCGAGGGAAACTGCTCGCGGATCCTCGCCACGATCTCGATTCGCACGCTCTCGGCTCCCGCTAGGGCCTGCAGCGGAAGGCCGGCCGCAAGCGCCAGCGCAGCGAGGATCCTCGGTTCAGGGAAGCGCATGGAGAAAGTCGACCAGGCGATCGATCTCTTTCGCCTCGAGGATCCGGTGCCGCCCGTAAGGCGGCATCACGGTGTCCGGGTTCGCCACCGTGGGATCCTCGAGAAGCGCGCGAAGGCGGTCGCGGTTCCAGCCTTTCAGGCCGGCCGCGTCCAGCCGCGGCCCGACGTTCGCGCGCACGGCGGGGCCTGCTCCCGGCGCAAGCTGGTGGCAGGCGATGCAGTCGCCCTTGTCGGCCCGCAGGAAGAGCTCGCGGCCCTGCACTTCCTGGCCGCGGGCCTGCGCGGCGGCAAGCGCCGCCAGGACGGCGAGCAGGCGGCCGGCACTTCGCATCAGTTGAGCTTCAGGGCCTTCTCGGCCTCGCGTTCGATCTCGAGCTGGGAGCGAAGCTCGCGAAGGCGCGCCTCCGCGATCGAGAGCGTGTAGAAGTCCGTCCCGCGAACCTTGGTCGCGAGCTCGAGCTGGTCCACGGCCGCGGCGAGGTTTCCGCGTCGATAGTAGGCCTCTGCCTGCGCGCGATGCTGGGCCATGCGGTTGCCCGCGGCGGTGTACGCGCGCGACCGGAACTCGTGGAGCTTCGCGTCTTCGGGGTCCGCGCGGACTCGCTCCTCCAGCCACGCGATCGCCTCCGCCGTTCGCCCCGAATCGAGCAGGAGCTGGGCCAGGCCGTAGACGAGACCGCGATAACGCGGATGCGCCTTCAGCGCAGCCCGGTAGGTCGCGAGGGCGGCATCCGTCCTTCCCTGGTCGGCCTGCAGCTGCGCGGCGAGCCACTCGAAAGCGGGGCTCGTGCTTTCGCCCGCGCGGATCGTCGCAAGCTCCTTCTCGGCGGCCGGGAAGTCGCGCGCACGCCGCAAGGCGAGCGCCAGCCCGTACACGTGTTCGCGAGGGCGCAGCACGGAGCGGTCCGCGAGCTGGTCGCGAAAATAGGCGACGGCCTCGGTGGCGGACCCCGAGGCGGCGCGGATCTTGGCCCGCGCGATCCGGTAGTCGAAGCTGTCGGGAACGAGGCGCGGGGCCATGGCCTCGACGCGGCTCTGCATGTCGGCGATGCGCTCGACCGTGAGCGGGTGCGTGCGCAGGTATGAAGGCGCGCTCTTGAATTCGCTCAGCCGGTTGGCACGCTGCATGCGCTCGAAGAAACTCACCATGCCGCGCGGATCGTAGCCGGCGCGCTCGAGGATCGTGACGCCGACGCGGTCGGCCTCGCGTTCGTGTTCCCGTGTGTAATCGAGCTGCCCCTGCATCATGATCGCGCTCGCGCCGACGATCGCCGCCTCGGTGACCTGGCTGCTCTGGGAGCTGCTTCCCCGCGACGCCAGCATGGCGATCGCCAGCGCGGCGAGCGAGGCGAGCTGGTACTTCCCCTGGCCCTGGTACAGGCGCGACTGGTGGCGCTGGAGGATGTGCGAGATCTCGTGGCCGACCACGCCCGCCAGTTCGGATTCGTTGCGCGTGAGGAGAAAGAGCCCCGTGTGCAGGCCGACGTGCCCGCCGATCAGCGCGAAGGCGTTCACCGCGTCGTCCTGCACGACGAAGAACTCGATCGGGCGACGCGGCGGCTCGGCGGCGCTCAGCAGGCGATTGCCGAGGGCCTTCACGTAGTCGGAGATCTCCGGATCGTCGATGAAGGCGGGATCGATGCGCACCTCGCGCATGACGCGATTGCCGATGGTGCGTTCCTGCTTGTCGGTGAGGACGGCGTCGGACGAATCCCCCAGATCGGGCAGGCCCTGCGCCTGCGCCGGCAGGAGGGCGGCACAGACGGCGAGGGCGACGAGGCGGCGAATCATGGCGTGGGCGCCGAAGCAGGCGGAAGTGAAATCGTGGATACTTGGGACACGCGACGCCGGCATTGGTTCGCCGCATCCGGAGTTCCTGATTATGAACGAAAAGCTCACCCATTTCGACCAGGCCGGCGAGGCCTGGATGGTCGATGTCGGATCCAAGGACGAGACGGCTCGCCGGGCGGTGGCGGCCGGGACGATCCGCATGCGCGCGCAGACGCTCGCGATCGTGCGCGCCGGAACGGCGAAGAAGGGAGACGTGCTCGGCGTGGCGCGAATCGCCGCGATCCAGGCGGCCAAGCGGACCTGGGAGCTGATTCCCCTGTGCCATCCCGTCGCGCTCACCGCCCTCGAGGTCCATTTCGACATCGACGAAGGCGGCTCGCTCATCTCGTGCCGCGCCACCGCGGAGTGCCGGGGACGGACCGGGGTGGAAATGGAGGCGCTCGCGGCCGTGAGCGCCGGGCTTCTCACGATCTACGACATGTGCAAGGCCGTCGACCGCGGCATGGTGCTGGGCGACATCCGCCTCCTCGAGAAGGAGGGGGGCAAGTCCGGAAGGTTCGTCGCACCGTAGGCGCGGGGCGTCACCCGCCGAGGAATCCGAGCGCGACGCCGGCAAGCGCGGAGCCGGCGATCACGGCGATGACGTCGGCGCGGAATTTCACCAGAAGCACGAGGGCGACGGCGGCGATCGCCACCGAAGCCAGGTCGATGGGGCCCGGAAATGCCGCGCGCGCGCCGGGCCAGAACACGTGCCAGGCGAAGAACACCGCGAGACTCGCGATCACGCCCACTACGGCCGCGGTGATGGCCGACAGCGGTCCCTCGAGATGGACGTCGTCGCGCGAACGCTCCACGAACGGGCCGCCGGCCAGGATGAAGACGAAGGACGGCAGGAACGTGAACCACGTGGCCACCGTCGCGCCGAGCATGCCGGCGACGAACCGGGACTCCGGGCCCAGGAGTTCCTTGGACCAGGCGCCCACATAGCCCACGAACGCCACGATCATGATCAGCGGTCCCGGCGTGGTCTCGCCGAGCGCGAGGCCGTCGATCATCTGCGCCATCGTTGCCCACCCGAAGTGTCCGACGGCATTCTCGACCACGTAGGGAAGCACGGCATAGGCGCCGCCGAAGGTCACGAGCGCCGCCTGCGTGAAGAAGCGCGCCATGCCGGAATAGTCCCCGCCCGGTCCGAAGAGGGCGAGAAGCGCGACGAACGGAACCAGCCACAGGGCGACGCCCGCGGCGAGCGTGATGGCGAGCCTGCGCGTGGATGCGGCAGCGTGGGCCGGGGCGGGCGTGTCGTCGTCGATGATCGCCCGCTCGCCGGCAGCGACATGGGCACCGACGTCATCGCGCGGCTTCGGCGCGAACCGGCGGCCGGCCACGCCCAGCGCCGCGGCGCCCGCGATCACGAAGGGAAACGGGACCGAGAAGACCGCCAGCGCCACGAAGGCGGCCAGCGCGATCGCCACGTGGAAGGGATGGCGGAGCGCGCGTGAGCCGATCCGCGCCGTGGCGGCGATCACGATGGCAACCACCGCCGGCTTCACGCCGGCCAGGAGCGCGGCGACCAGCGGCGCGCTGCTGAAAGCGAGGTAGGCCCAGGACAGCCCGATCAGCAGCACGAGCGAGGGCAGCACGAAGAGCGCCCCGGCCGCGATTCCGCCCCAGGTGCCGTGCATCAGCCAGCCGATGTAGGTCGCGAGCTGCTGCGCTTCCGGGCCCGGCAGCACCATGCAGTAGTTGAGCGCGTGGAGAAAGCGCCGCTCCGAGATCCATCGCCGCGTCTCGACCAGCTCGCGGTGCATGATCGCGATCTGCCCGGCGGGCCCGCCGAAGCTCACGAAGCCGAGCTTCACCCAGAAACGCAAGGCCTCGCCGAACGATACGCCTTGCCCGGGCGAGCTCACGTCGGATGGCCCGAGGCAAGGGGCTCTTCGCTGTCTTCGGCCTGCGCGCGGCAGGCGGCATGGAGCGCGTCATAGACGGCGAATCCGTGCTCGAGCAGCACGAGGTCGTCCTGGTGGATCCGGCCGAGTCCCCGGGAGACGGCGAGCAATCCGGCGCACTCCGGCGCCAGGTCGTGGCGTCCCGTGTCGGCGCCGCGCACGATGGGCGCGAGCCGCGCAAGGGCGGGGCTGGAGAGGCCGAAGTCCTCCATGAGCGCATCGAAGGAGCAACGCTCGCCGCGATGGGTGAAGTCGGCGCCGTCGACGTCGAAAGCGGCGCCGCCGAGTTCGGCGGCCCTCGCGCGCACCGCCGGCGCCGGCACGAAGACGAATCGCGCGAAGGGATCGATGAAGCGCCGGATGAGCCAGGGGCAGGCGATGCGGTCGATCTTCGGACGCTCGCGAGTGACCCACACCGACGGTTTCCCCGGCTCGGAGGGCACGGCGGGATTGCGTCGGCGAAGCACCGTCGGCGCGCCGAGAGATCGCCACGCCTCGATGCCCCCTTCGAGGTAGCGCGCTTCCACCCCGGCCTGCCGGAGCGCGGCGCTGGCGTTGCCGCTGATCTCGTGGCCGTGGGCGCAGTAGACGACCACGGCGCGGTGGCGAGGAAGGAACTTCTCCCATTCGCCCACGGCGAAGGGATCGCGCCAGGTGGCGCCGGCGATCATCGCCTTGTCCTCCTCGAACACGGCGCGACGGCGAACGTCGACGACGAGCGGGGCCGAGGGCGAGCCGATCGAGGCAAGCAGCGTGGCGGGGGAAACGGGAAGGGCCAGGGTGTCCATGGTCGTCCTCGACGGTGAGCCGGAACGCAGAACTTGGACGGGACACCGTCTTCGCCCGGGGAGGGCGTCGGGAGCCTGCGACTTCCCGTGGCGCGGATGGTAACGCGGAGTCCGCGGCCATCGCAAGCAGCGGCTCGCTAGTCGACGAAGAGATCCTTGAAGAGCGGCACGCCCGGCGTGAGCGCGTAGCGGTCGAAGTCGGTCGTGCCGGCCGAGCGCAGCACGTCCTCGTCGAGGAAGAAGTTCCCGGAGGTCTCGCGGCTGGGACGGGTGAGGATGGCGTGCGCGGCGTCGGCCATGATGGCGGGGTGGCGGCTCGCGGCCAGGATCTCGGGCGGAAAGTTGAACTCGACGGCGGCCGTGGCGATGGTCGTCGCCGGCCAGAGCGAGTTGACCGCGATCCCGTCCTTCCTGAACTCCTCGGCCATGCCGAGCGTGCACAGGCTCATGCCGTACTTGGAGATCGTGTAGGCGACATGGGACTCGAACCACTTCGCCTTCATCGACAGGGGCGGAGCGAGATTCAGGATGTGCGGGTTGGCCGCCTGGCGAAGCCGCGCCACGCAGGCCTGCGAGCACAGGAAGGTCGCGCGCACGTTCACGCCCATCATCAGGTCGAAGCGCCGCGCCGGTGTCTGCAGCGTCGGCGTGAGGCCGATCGCGCTCGCGTTGTTCACGAGGATGTCGATGCCGCCGAAGGCCATCGCCGCCGACTCGACCGCCGCGGCGATGGCGGATTCGTCGCGCACGTCGAGGACGACCGGCAGCGCCCGCCCGCCGGCCGCCTCGACCTCGGCGGCCACCGTGTGGACCGTGCCCTGCAACTTGGGGTGAGGCGTCGCGGTCTTCGCCGCGATCACCACGTTGGCGCCGTCGCGCGCGGCGCGCAGGGCGATTTCCCGCCCGATGCCCCGGGAGGCTCCGGTGATGAAGAGGGTCTTGCCCCCGAGGGTGGCCATCGCCTACTTCCCCGTGAACCCGGGCTTGCGCTTGGCCACGAAGGCGCCCGTGCCCTCGGCGAAATCCCGGGTCGGAATGCAGCGCGCGAAGGCCGCGAGTTCCGCCTCCAGCTGCTCGTCCATCGGGCGCTCCCAGGTCTCGTTGAAGAGCGCCTTCGTCTGCGCGAAGGCGAGCGTCGGTCCCGAGGCCAGGCGATCGAGGATCGCGAGCGCGCTCGCTTCCAGCTCCGCCGGCTCGACGACCCAGTTGACGAGGCCGAGCGCGAGTGCCGCGCCGGCATCGAGGCGCTCGCCCAGGAACGCAAGTTCCAGCGCCTTTCGCAGGCCGACGATCCGCGGCAGGGTGAAGGAGCTTCCGCCGTCCGGGGAGGTGCCGATGTTGGCGTAGGCGAGCGACAGTTGCGCATCGCGGGAGGCGATCGCGAGGTCGCAGGCAAGCATGACCGAGAGCCCGCCGCCCGCCACGGCGCCGTGGACGCAGGCGAGCACGGGCTTGCCCATCGTGCGCAGTCGCCTGATCGACGCGTGGAAGCCCTGGCCCATCTCCTGGAAGCGGGCGCCCAGCGTGTCCAGGTTCGCGTTGAAGTAGGCGACGTCGCCGCCGGCCATGAAAGCGCGCCCCGCCCCGCGGACCATCACGGCGCGAATCGCCTCGTCCCGTGCCACCTCGTTCGTGACCCGGTCGAGATCGAGCATGAGCGCACCGTCGAGCGCGTTCAGCTTGTCGGGGCGGTTCAGGGTGACGATGGCCGCCGCGCCGCGGCGTTCGAGGAGGACGGTCTCGGTCATTTCGGCGGCTCTCCGGTTGCGGTGATGATACCTCGCGTCTCGTAGGCGGTTCGCAGTTGCGCGCGGAAGGACGGCAGCCGCCAGGCGAACACCGAGCCCACGAGCGCGCACAGGACGCCTCCGGCCAGGAAGGTGAGCGGCGCCCCCACGACCTCGGCGAGCGCCCCGGCCGCGAGGTGCCCGAGCGGCAGCGAGCCGATGAAGAACATCGTGTAGTAGCTCATCACGCGACCGCGCTTGTCGTCGTCCACGACGCTCTGCACGATGGTGTTGCAGGAGGCCGCCGCCATGAACATCCCGAAGCCCGCGAGCGCCATCATGAGCGCGGACAGGGGAACGGAACGCGAGAAGCAGAAGCCCGCCGATCCCACGCCCGCGGCGATCGCGGAGGCGCCGATCCACTTCGCCAGGCCGCGCGTCGTCGCTCGACGGGCGAGGCTCACCGCGGCGATGACGGCCCCGAATCCCACCGCGCCGATGAAGAGCCCCACGAGCCACGCGCCCTCGCCGAAGGTCTTCACCGCGATGGCCGGCATGAGGGACGAGTACGGCCCGATCGTGATGCTCACCGTGGCGAGCAGGAACAGCATGCGCCGGACCGGCACGAACCCCATGACGTAGCGCCAGCCGTCGGCGAGATCGGCGAGCGGCCGGCTGGGCGCCCTGGCGGGAGCGGCCCGCACGACATGGGTGCGCTTGAGCGCGCCGATCACGAAGAGGTAGCTCGCGGCGTTGATCGCGAAACACGCGGTGACGCCCCAGGCGCCGACCACCAGCCCGCCGATCGAGGGGCCCACGAGGCGCGCGCCGTTCATGAGGATCGAATTGAGCGCGATCGCATTGGGCAGGTTCTTGCGGTCGTCGAGCAGCTGCACGAAGAACGCCTGGCGCGTGGGCGTCTCGAAGGAATTGGCCACGCCGGCGAAGAGCGCGAGCGCCGCGAGCTGGCCCATGGTGATCGTCCGGAAGCCCGACAGGATGGCGAGCACGATCGACTGGAGGAAGAGCAGCGTCAGCACGGTGAGCAGGATGCGCCGCCGGTCGAGGCGATCGCCCAGCACGCCGGCGAACGGGGAGAGCACGAGGTAGGGGATCGAGTTGAGGAATCCCACGAGCCCGGTGAACCACGTGGAGCCCGACATCCCGTAGGCCAGCCACACGAGGGCGAGCGACTGCACCCAGGAGCCGACCACCGACACGGCCTGGCCGACGTAGTAGCGACGGAAGTTGGGCGAGGCGAGCGCGCGAAGGCTGTGCGGAAGCGCCACGGCGGCTCAGGAACCGGCTCGTTCCCCGGCCATGCTCAGGCCAGGCGCGAGAGCTGGGCGCGCAGGTCCTCGAGCTTCGCGCGGAAGTCCGCCAGGCGCTTTCTTTCCTGCTCCACCACGGCCGGCTTCGCCCGCTCGACGAACGAGGGATTGCCGAGCTTCGTCTCCGCCTTGGCGATCTCCGCGTCGAGGCGCGCCGCCTCCTTCGCGAGCCGCTCGCGCTCGGCAGCCAGGTCGATTTCCACGTGCAGCATGAGCTTGCCGCTCGCGGTCACCGCCACGGGCGCCTGCGCGGCCGGAAGCTGGTCGACCACCGTGGCCTGCGTGAGGCGCGCGAGTGCCTGGAGGTAGGGCAGGCAGGCGACGACTTCGGGGGCGACCTGGAGGAAGGCCGGCACCCGTTGCCCCGGCGCGAGGCCCATCTCCGCGCGCAGGTTGCGCGCGGCGTTGGTGAGCTCCTTCAGCACCGCGATCTCGCGCTCCGCGGATTCGTCGATCTTCTCCGCCTGGGGTTGCGGCCAGCGCGCGAGCATCACCGTCTCTCCCGTGGCGCCGGCGAGCGGCGCGACCTTCTGCCAGAGTTCCTCGGTGATGAAGGGGATCACCGGGTGGGCGAGGCGAAGCGTGGCCTCGAGCACGCGGATGAGCGTCCGGCGCGTGCCGCGCTGCGAGGACTCGGTGCCGGACTGCAACTGCACCTTGGCGAGTTCGACGTACCAGTCGCAGTACTCGTCCCAGACGAATTCG
>DAORTX010000071.1:0-11367 GCA_035432885.1 Usitatibacteraceae bacterium | reverse complement strand
TGAACGGGAAGCACAGGACGTTGTTCACCTGGTTGGGGTAGTCCGAGCGGCCGGTGGCGATGATCGCGTCGTCGCGCACGGCCTTCACCTCGGCCGGCTGGATCTCGGGGATCGGATTGGCCAGGGCGAAGACGAGCGGGTTCGCGGCCATGCGCGCGACCATGTCGGGCTTCAGGACGCCGCCGGCGGAAAGGCCCAGGAACATGTCGGCGCCGCCGATGATGTCGCCCAGCGTTCGCGCGTCGGTCTTCTTCGCGTAGCGCGCCTTGTTCTCGTCCATGAGTTCCTGGCGGCCCTCGTAGACCACGCCCGCGACGTCGGAGACCCAGATGTTCTCCAGGCGAACGCCGAGCGCCACCAGCATGTCGAGGCAGGACAGGGCGGCCGCCCCCGCGCCCGACACGACGAGCTTCACCTCGCCGATCTTCTTGCCCACCACGCGTAGGCCGTTCACGATCGCGGCGCCGACGATGATCGCGGTGCCGTGCTGGTCGTCGTGGAAGACGGGGATGGCCAGGCGCTCGCGCAGCTTCTTCTCGATGTAGAAGCACTCCGGGGCCTTGATGTCCTCCAGGTTGATGCCGCCGAACGTGGGCTCGAGCGCGGCGATGATCTCGATCAGGCGGTCCGGATCGAGCTCGTTCACCTCGATGTCGAACACGTCGATCCCGGCGAACTTCTTGAAGAGGACGCCCTTGCCTTCCATGACCGGCTTGGCGGCGAGCGGGCCGATGTTGCCCAGGCCGAGGACAGCCGTGCCGTTGGTGACGACGCCGACCAGGTTTCCCCGCGCGGTGAGGTTTCTCGCCTCCGCCGGCGACTCCCGGATCGCCTCGCAGGCGAAGGCGACGCCCGGCGAGTAGGCGAGCGCCAGGTCGCGCTGGGTGGCCAGGGGCTTGGTGGCCGCGATCTCGATCTTGCCCGGCCGGGGCTCGCGGTGGTAGTCGAGGGCGCTGGTCTTGAGATCGTCGAGCATGGCGCTAAACCCTTGAGCGGCTTGAAGTTTGTCGGAAGTCTAGCACGCAGGGCGAGCGCCGCCCGGGAGGGGCTTGACGAGACAGGTCGATATGACTAAACATATCGACATATAGGGGGCCACCATGAATCGAAACTACCTTCGGGCGATCCCGCGTGAATGGCGAAACCTGTCGCGGGTCTTCTCCGCCCTGGGGGACGAGCACCGCCAGCGGATCGTGCTCACCTTCGAGCCCGGCGAACGCCTGAACGTCGGGCAGATCGTCGAGGTGTCGACCCTGTCGCGAACCACCGTCTCGCACCACCTGCGCGTGCTGCGCGAGTCCGGCGTGCTGGGATCGGAGAAGATCGGCAAGGAGGTCTGGTTCTGGCTCGACAAGGAATTCCTCCTGTCTTCCCTGGGCGCCGTGTGCGACTACCTGCGGGAGAAGGCGTGAACCGGCGCCGATTCCTCGGCGCGAGCGCTGCCGCGGCCGTGGCGTCGGCGCTCTCGGGATGCGAACTGAGCCTGGAGCAGGGGCTCTACAACGAATGCCGGCCTCCGGGCGGGCACCGCGTGCTGCGCGAGCGCCTCGTTCGCGCGGCCTTCGAGGGCATCGACGCGACCCGCGTGTGGGATTGCCACGCGCACCTTTTCGGCAACGGCCGCGCCGGCACGGGCGTCTATCTCAACCCCGGCTTCGACCGCCCGACCACGATCGCCGGCCGCGTGCGCCGCGCGATGTTCTTCAACGCGGCCTGCGGCGGCGAGGACGAGGAGCGCCTGGACCGGGCCGTCGTCGACCGCCTGTCGCACCTGGCCGAGGAACTCCCCGCCGGCGCGAAGGTGATGCTGCTTGCCTTCGATTTCACCCACGATCCCGACGGCACGCGCCGGGACGACCTCACGAGCTTCGCCATCGCCGACGCCTACGCCGCTCGCGTGGCCCGGGACCATCCCGAGCGCTTCGAGTGGATCGCCTCGGTGCATCCCTACCGTCGCGATGCCATCGCGGCCGTGGAGGCGGCGCACGCCGCGGGCGCCCGCGCCGTGAAGTGGCTTCCCCAGACGATGGGGATCGATCTCGCGCACGAGCGCTCGCTCGCGTTCTACGGCGCGCTGCGCCGGCTCGGGCTTCCGCTGCTCGTCCACGTCGGGGAGGAGCGGGCGGTGGAGGGCGCGGGAAGGCACGATCTCGGCAGTCCGCTCGCCCTGCGCCATCCGCTCGGTGCCGGGGTCCGGGTGATCGCCGCGCATTGTGCCACCCTGGGCGAGAGCCCGGACCTGGATGCCGAGCCCGACCCGGCGAAGTCCCCGCGGGTTCGCAACTTCGACCTCTTCGCGAGGTTGATGGGCGAGGCGCGCTACCGCCATCTCCTGCACGGCGACCTGTCGGCCGTGACGCAGTCGAACCGCGCGGGGTCGCTCCCCGCGATCATCGGCGCGGCCTCGTGGCACGATCGCCTCCTGAACGGCAGCGACTACCCGCTGCCGGGCATCATGCCGCTCTACTCGATTCGCGGCTTCGCGCGCGTCGGGATGATCGAGGAGGCGGCGGTCCCGGTCCTGCAGGAGTTGCGCCAGGTGAATCCCCTCGTCTTCGATTTCGTCCTGAAGCGCTCGATCTCCTGGCATGGCGCGCGCCTGCCCGCGGCCGTCTTCGAGACGCGGCGCTTCTTCGATCCGGCGATCGCGAAGCCATGACGGCAACCTCGGGCAACCAGTTCTCCCTGCTCCGGGAGCGGCGCTTCGCGCCGTACTTCTGGACGCAGTTCCTCGGCGCCGCGAACGACAACCTGTTCAAGTTCGCGTTCACCCTGCTCGCCACGTTCCACGCCGCGCAGTGGGGCGGGATGGACCCGGCCACCGCCGGCTTCCTGATCGGCGCCATCTTCATCGCCCCCTTCGTCCTCTTCTCGGCCACGTCCGGGCAGATCGCCGACAAGGTCGAGAAGGGCCGCCTGATCCGCTTCGTGAAGGACTTCGAGATCGTGGTGATGGCCGTCGCGGCCGCCGGGTTCCTCACGCAGAACGCGATGCTGCTCTACGCCTGCGTGTTCCTGATGGGCCTGCACTCGACGCTCTTCGGGCCGGTGAAGTACTCGTACTTGCCGCAGCAACTGACGGCGGCCGAACTCACCGGCGGCAACGGCATGGTCGAGATGGGCACGTTCGTGGCGATCCTCGCGGGCACCATGGCCGGGGGCGCGCTGATCGGCCACCGGGTCGACGGGCCGCTCCTCGTGGCCGCGGCGACCGTGACCGCCGCGATCGCCGGCCGGTTCGTCGCGAGCTACATCCCGCTGTCGCCGGCGCCGGCGCCGGACCTGCGCATCAACTGGAACCCGTTCAGCGAAACCTGGCGGAACCTGCAGGTGGCGCGCGGCAACCGCGCGGTCTTCCTGTCCATGCTCGGCATCTCCTGGCTCTGGTTCTGCGGCTCGATCTTCCTCACCTCGTTCACCCCGTTCACCCGCGAGGTGATCGGCGGCTCCGAGGAAGTCGTGACGGTCCTGCTCGCGGTCTTCTCCGTCGGCATCGGCCTGGGCTCGCTCGCCTGCGAGAAGCTCTCGGGGCGGAAGGTGGAAATCGGCCTGGTGCCGTTCGGCTCCTTCGGCATGACGGTCTTTTCCGTGGACCTGTGGTTCGCGAGCCGGGGACTCGTGCCGGCGGGCGGCATCGGCGTGGGCGCCTTCCTCGCGCAGCCCGCCTACTGGCGTCTGGTCGCCGACCTGTTCCTGCTCGCCCTGTTCAGCGGCTTCTACAGCGTGCCCCTCTACTCGGTGATCCAGAGCCGCTGCGAGGCGAGCCACCGGGCGCGGATCATCGCCGCGAACAACATCATGAATGCGCTCTTCATGATCGTGGCGGCGCTGCTGTCGGCGGGACTGCTGCGGGCGGGGCTCACGCTGCCGCAGCTCTTCCTCGTCGTGGGCCTCCTCAACGTGATCGTGGCCGCCTACATCTACACGCTCGTTCCCGAGTTCCTCATGCGGTTCCTGTGCTGGCTGCTGGTCCACGGCGTCTATCGCGTCGACAAGCAGGGCCTCGAGCACATTCCGGAGGAGGGGCCGGCCGTGATCGTCTGCAACCACGTGAGCTTCGTCGATGCCCTGGTGGTGCTCGCCTCGAGCCCGCGGCCGATCCGCTTCGTGATGGACCACCAGATCTTTCGCATCCCGGTGCTCTCGTTCGTCTTCCGGACCGGCAAGGCGATCCCGATCGCCTCGGCCCGGGAAGACGAGCGGCTGCTGAACGAGGCCTACGAGAGGATCGCGCAGGCGCTCGAGGAGGGCGAGCTGGTGGGGATCTTCCCCGAGGGGCGAATCACCGAATCGGGCGAGTTGAACGCCTTCAAGGGCGGCATCCGGCGGATCGTGGAACGCACGCCCGTGCCCGTCGTGCCCATGGCGCTCTCGGGGCTTTGGGGGAGCTTCTTCAGCCGCCTGGGCGGGCGAGCGATGACGCGGCCCTTCCGGCGCGGGATATTCTCGCGGATCGGTCTGTCGGTGGGGGCGCCGGTGGAACCGGCCCACGCCACGCCCGAAGCCTTGCAGGCGCGGGTCCTGGAACTGCGGGGAGAACGGCGCTAGGCGCCAGGGGAGAGCGGCAATGTGGTTCGTCGGCCTGGTGGTCGGACTGGTGATCGGCGGCGTGCTGGGTGAGGCGCCGGGGGCGATCGCGGGCGCATTTCTCGGCTGGCTGGTCGGTTTCGTGATCGCCTCGCAGCGGCGCGCGGCACCTGCGCAAGGGGCGTCTCCCGCGGCGGGTGCCGAACGCATCGCGCGGCTCGAGAAGCGACTGGAGCAGGTCGAACGCCGGCTCGCGAAACTCGACCCTCACGATGGGCAGGCCGCGACCGCGGAAGACGCCGTCGCGAAGCCCTTCGCGACTTCGCGGCCAGCGGGCGCGGATGCGGGTGCCGAAGTGCTCGCGCCCATCGACCCCGTGGTTCAGGCGACGGACACCTCCGCCCCGCCGACCGCGGAGGTGAAGTCCGCGGTCGGGTCGGCGACCGCCGGGGAAGCGCCGCCGCCGGCGGCGAGAGCGCCCGCGGCGCCGAATCCGATCGTCGCGTGGCTGACCGGGGGCAACACCATCGCGCGGGTGGGCGCGATCATTCTCTTCTTCGGCGTCGCCTTCCTCGTGAAGTACGCCGCCGACCACCGCCTGCTGCCGATCGAGCTGCGGCTCTCCGCGGTTGCGGGAGGCGCCTTGGCGCTGCTCGCCGCGGGATGGCGGATGCGGGACGCGCGCCGCGGCTACGCGCTCACGCTGCAGGGCACGGGCGTCGGGCTCTTCTATCTCACGATGTTCGGCGCCTTCCGCCTCTACCAGCTCCTGCCGGCGGAGGCGGCATTCGGGCTGCTGGTGGCCACGGCGGGCCTTTCCGCGGTGCTCGCGGTGAAGCAGGATGCGATGGCGCTCGCGATGATCGGCACCGCCGGCGGATTCCTGGCGCCGGTGCTCACCTCGACGGGCGGCGGCAGCCACGTGGCGCTCTTCGGCTACTACGCGGTGCTGAACGCCGGCATCCTCGCGATCGCTTGGCAAAGGTCGTGGCGGGCGCTGAACCTGCTCGGGTTCGCGTTCACCGCCGGCATCGGGTTGCTCTGGGGGCTCGATCACTATCGCGTCGAGCACTACGCGTCGACGCAAGGCTTCCTCGTCCTCTTCTTCCTGATCTACGTCGCCATAGGGGTGATCCAGGGATCGCGACAGGCTTCGCGGATCGCGCGCTATGCCGACGGCACGCTCCTCTTCGGAACGCCGCTCGTCGCCTTCGGCTTCCAGTCGGCGATGCTCGAGGACTCGCGCTTCGCCCTCGCCGGCAGCGCCGTGGCGGTGTCGGCCTTCTATCTCCTGCTGGCCCGGTGGCTCCACCGCCGGCGGCGGGAGCCATTGCACCTGATGGTGGAAATCCTCCTCTCGCTGGGCGTCGTCTTCGCCACGCTGGCGATCCCGCTCGCCCTCGACGCGCGCTGGACCTCGGCGGCCTGGGCGCTCGAAGGGCTGGGGATCGTCTGGGCCGGGGCGCGCCAGGGGCGCCGGCTTGCGAGGGCATTCGGCGTCGCCCTGCAGGTGCTCGCGGGAATCGCCTTCCTGAAGGCGCTCTCCGACGGCGGACTCGGCGACTTCCCGGTGATGAACGGCGCGTTCATCGGCGCGTTCCTGATCGCGCTGGCGGGCGTCTGGTCGAACCGCCTGCTGACGCGCCTGGGCGAGGAGGCGACGGCGCTCGAGCGCGCCGCGCTGCCGCTGCTCTTCGCATGGGGACTGGGGTGGTGGCTCGCGGCCGGCGCGAACGAGATCGACCGCTTCCTCCCGGGTTCGAGGTGGAGCGCCGGGGCCGCCTTCCTCGGCGCGACGGTACTCGCGTTCAGCGCACTGAGCGAACGCCTCGCGTGGCCCCATGCCGCCTGGCCTTCGTGGGGGCTTGCGCCGGCGCTTTCTTGGCTGGCCGCGCTCGCCGTGGTCGACGATGCGAGCCTCGCGGCGAACTTCGGGTGGCTCGCCTGGCCTTTCGCGTTCTTCGTCCACGGGCGGGTCCTGCGCCGTCACGAGGACGCAATCGCGGCGGCCTGGCTGGGCGCCCTGCATGCGATCGGGTTCCTGCTCGCGGCCGCCATCGGCGCCTGGGAACTGCACCGGCTGGCGGGCGTGCAGGGGCTCGGGCGAAGCGCATGGTCGGTCGCCGCGGCGATGACGGTGCCTGCGCTCGCGCTGGTCGGGCTCTGCACCGCGAGGATCGGCGATCGCTGGCCGGTGAAACGATTCCCGGTGGCCTACCTGGTCCACGCGGCGACGACGGTCGTCGTGGCCCTCTGGCTGTGGACCTTCTACGCGAACGCCACGCACGACGGCCGCAGCGAGCCCCTGCCGTATCTGCCGGTGCTGAATGCGATCGATCTCGGCCACCTGCTGGCGCTCGCGGCCGTGGCCGCCTGGCTGCTCGCCCTGCGCCGCGCCCGGATCGCGATGCCGTTCGGTCGCAACGCGATGCTCGCGGCGGCGGCCGTCGCGGTGTTCGCCTGGCTGAACGCGATCCTGCTGCGCACGATCCACCATTGGGCCGGCATCGCCTACGATCTCGACGTGATGCTGCGCTCCGTGCTGGTCCAGGCCGCGTTGTCGCTCTTCTGGACGCTCCTCGCGCTGGTGCTCATGTTCACCGCGACGCGCAAGGGCTGGCGCATGGTGTGGGTCGCCGGCGCCGCCCTGATGGCGGTCGTCGTGGTGAAGCTCTTCCTGGTCGACCTGTCGCACATCGCGGGCCTGGAGCGCATCGTGTCGTTCATCGGGGTGGGTCTGCTGATGCTGCTGGTGGGCTACCTCGCGCCGGTTCCTCCCCGGCAGGAGACCCGGCCATGAGGCTTGCCGCCTGCGCGATAGCGCTGGTCGCGCTTGCCGCCGCGGCCGAGTCGCCGCGGGATTTCCGCCGCGCGATGCCGCTCCTGCCGTCGGGAGCGGAGGGCCTGCAGCGGGTGGAACTGACGATCGACGTTCACCGGGGCGCGGCGCGCGCCGATCTGGGGGACCTGCGCCTCTTCAACGGCGGGGGGGAGCGCCTGCCCTTCGCTTTCGCGGGGGAGCCGGCGCCATCGCCGCCGCCGACCTCGACGACGGTCCTGCCGCTTTTTCCGATCCGCGGGCCGGCTTCGGCGGCGGCGGCGGGCGTCGACCTGCGGATCCGTCAGCGCCCGGACGGCACCCTCATCGCGTTGCGGACCAAGCCCTCGGCCCCGACGGACAAGGGCCCGGTCGTTGCCTGGATCGCAGACGCGACTCGACTCGATGACCCCCTTCGAAGCCTGCGATTTTCCTGGGCCGCGCCGTCCGAAGGCGTCGTGGGCCGCTTGCGAGTGGAGGCGGGCGACGACCTCGTCTCCTGGCGGACGGTGGCGGCGCAGGCGCCGATGGTCGACCTCTCCCACGGCGGCGAGCGGGTGAGGCAGGACACGGTCGAGGTGCCGGGCGTGCGCGCGAAATACCTTCGATTCACCTGGCTCGGGCCCGCGCTCGCGCTCGAGTCCGTCGTCGCGGAAACGCTCGGCGGCGCCGCGCCGCGGCCCTTGCGGGACATCTCCGTCGAGGCCGGCCCGGGCGAGAGCGGCGGCGAGCTCTTCTTCGCCGTGGAGGCGCGAGTGCCGGTCGAGCGCCTTCGCATCCACCTGCCGCAGGCGAACAGCGTCGTTCCCGTGCGGATCGATTCGCGCGACGATCCGAAGTCGGATTGGCGACCGGCCGCGAGCGCGACGGTCTACCGCATTCGTCGCGACGGCACGCAGATCGCCTCGCCGCCGATCGCGATCGCACCGCGCGCGCACCGGTACTGGCGCGTCACCGCCGACCAGCGCGGCGGCGGCTTCGGCGAAGGCAAGGTCGTGCTGGAACTCGGCTGGCACCCGCGACAAGTCGTCTTCGCCCTGCGGGGCGAGGGGCCGTTCGAGCTGGCAGTCGGCAACGCGAGGTCGGCGCCGGCCGCCTATCCGATCACGACCCTCATGCCCGACTACCGGCTCCACGACGAATTCACCCTGCCGGCGGCGAGCCTCGGGGCGATGTCGGTGCGGGCTGGCGCCGAGGGCGCGGGCTTCGCGCAGTGGCTGGAGGATGCCGACGGAAGACGCGCGATGCTCTGGGCGCTCCTGTTCGCCGGGGTGGCATTGCTCGCGGCGATGGCCTGGAGACTCGCGCGCCAGGTGAAGGCCGCCTCGGGAGGCGCCGGAGCGCCCGCCGGACGTGACGGAACGCCCGGACCGGGAGGCGGCGCGTGATAGACTTCGAGGCCATTTCGCAGGTCTGCTGAACGATGTCCGGCAACACCCTCGGCACCCTTTTCACGGTCACCACCTTCGGCGAGTCCCACGGGCCCGCGATCGGCTGCGTGGTGGACGGCTGCCCCCCGGGAATGGCGCTTGCCGAGTCCGACATCCAGCCCGAACTCGACCGGCGCAAGCCGGGCACCTCCCGGCACGTGACGCAGCGGCGCGAGGAAGACCGCGTCCAGATCCTGAGCGGGGTCCACGAAGGGCTCACGACGGGGACGCCGATCGCGCTCCTCATCGCGAACGAGGACCAGCGCAGCAAGGACTACGCGAAGATCGCCCGGAGCTTCCGCCCCGGCCATGCCGACTACACGTATCTGCAGAAATACGGCCTGCGCGATCCGCGCGGTGGCGGTCGTTCCTCGGCCCGGCTCACGGCGCCGGCCGTGGCGGCGGGGGCGATCGCGAAGAAATGGCTCCGGGAACGGTTCGGCGTCACCATTCGCGGCCACCTCACCCAACTCGGCCCGAACGTGATCGCCTTCGAGTCGTGGGAATACGTGGACACCAACCCGTTCTTCGCGGCCAACCGGACGATGGTCCCGGCGCTCGAGGCGTTCATGGACCGCTTGCGCAAGTCGGGCGACTCCTGCGGGGCGCGCCTCGCGGTGGTCGCGAGCGGCGCGCCGCCGGGCTGGGGAGAGCCCCTCTATGGTCGGCTGGACGCCGATCTCGCGCAGGCCCTGATGGGCATCAACGCCGTGAAGGGCGTCGAGATCGGCGCGGGCTTCGCGGCCGTCTCGCAACTGGGAACGGAGCATTCCGACGAGATGTCGCCGGAAGGCTTCCTGTCGAACCACGCCGGCGGCATCCTGGGCGGAATCTCCACGGGCCAGGACATCGTCGCCGCCATCGCGATCAAGCCGACCTCCAGCATCCGCCTCGCACGGCGAACCGTGGACGTGGAAGGACATCCGGCCGCCATCGAGACCCATGGCCGCCACGATCCCTGCGTCGGCATTCGCGCCACGCCGATCGCCGAGGCCTTCATGGCCCTCGTCCTCGCCGATCACGCATTGCGCCATCGCGCGCAGAACGCGGACGTCGACTGCGCCACGCCGCGCATCCCGGCGGCGGCTGCGACGGTCCCGGGCAAGCTCGCCTCGCCCTTGGAGGACCCCGATCCGCAGGAGGCCTGAGGCGCAAGGGCGGCGACGGGCGCGGGTTATAATTTCGCCTTGCCCGACAAGACCATGAACGCGCTCACGCTCTACGACAAGCTCTGGAAGTCCCACCTCGTGCACGAGGAGGCGGACGGGACTTCGCTCATCTATGTCGACCGGCATCTCGTTCACGAGGTGACGAGCCCGCAGGCGTTCGAGGGACTCGCCATCGCCGGGCGCAAGCCGTGGCGGATCGGCTCGGTCGTGGCCACGGCGGACCACAACGTGCCCACGCGCAACCGGAAGGACGGCATCGCGGACCCGATCGCGCGGCTTCAGGTGACCACGCTCGACCGCAACGTCGAGAAGTTCGCCGTGCCGGTCTACTTCGGCATGACGGATGCCCGGCAGGGCATCGTCCACGTGATCGGGCCGGAGCAGGGCGCGACGCTGCCGGGCATGACGGTGGTGTGCGGCGACTCCCACACCAGCACCCATGGCGCCTTCGCCGCGCTCGCGTTCGGCATCGGCACGAGCGAGGTCGAGCACGTGCTCGCCACGCAGTGCCTGCTTGCCCGCAAGGCGAAGACGCTGCGCATCGCGGTCGAGGGCGCGTTGCCGGCGGGCGTATCGGCGAAGGACGTCGTGCTCGCGGCGATCGGGAAGATCGGCACCGCGGGCGGCACGGGGCATGCGATCGAGTTCGCCGGCTCCACGATCGGCTCGCTCTCGATGGAAGGCCGCATGACGGTCTGCAACATGGCGATCGAGGCGGGCGCGCGCGCGGGCATGGTCGCGGTGGACGAGGCCACGATCTCGTACCTCAAGGGGCGCCCGTTCGCGCCGGCCGGCGAGATGTTCGACCGGGCGGCGGCCTACTGGAGGACGCTCGTCTCCGACCGGGGCGCGAAATTCGACCGCGAGGTCGCGATCGACGCGGCGCAGCTTCTGCCCCAGGTGACCTGGGGCACGTCGCCGGAGATGGTGGTCTCGATCGAGGACCGCGTGCCCGATCCCGCGCAGGAGAAGGACCCCGTTCGCCGCGAGGCGATGGAGCGCGCGCTGGAATACATGGGACTCGATCCGAGGACGCCGATGACCGACATCGCGATCGACAAGGTGTTCATCGGCTCCTGCACGAATTCGCGCATCGAGGACCTGCGCGCGGCCGCCGCCGTGGTGCGCGGCCGGCGGGTCGCGGGCAGCGTGAAGCTCGCGATGGTCGTTCCCGGCTCGGGACTGGTGAAGCGCCAGGCCGAACACGAAGGCCTCGACCGGATATTCCTCGATTCGGGGTTCGAGTGGCGCGATCCGGGCTGCTCGATGTGCCTGGGCATGAACGACGACAGCCTCTCGCCAGGCGAACGCTGCGCGTCCACCTCGAACCGGAACTTCGAAGGCCGCCAGGGTGCCGGCGGGCGCACGCACCTGGTGAGCCCCACGATGGCCGCCGCCGCCGCGCTGGCGGGGCGATTCGTGG
>DAORTX010000070.1:3709-11431 GCA_035432885.1 Usitatibacteraceae bacterium | reverse complement strand
GGATGCCCAGCTCCGGCGGCGCCCAGTCGCGGTTGGCGCTCATGGTGTCGCGAAGGCGCACGATGGCGTCGATGCGCGGGACGCCCACCTTGAACTGGACCGTGAGGATCGACATGCCGGGACGCGAGACGGAATAGACGTGCTCGATGCCCTCCATCTGTGAGAGCACCTGCTCGGCCGGCGTCGAGACGAGGGACTCCACGTCCTTCACCGAGGCGCCGGGGAACGGGATGAACACGTTCGCCATCGTGACGTTGATCTGCGGCTCTTCCTCCCGCGGCGTCACGGCCACCGCGAAGAGGCCCAGCAGGAACGCGAGCAGCGCGACGAGCGGCGTGAGCTGCGAATCCTGGAAGTAGCGCGCGATGCGCCCGGAGATTCCCATGCGGGCGCTCTAGCCCGCCGCGCCGGTGGTCATCCCGGCCTTGACCGGTTCGACGGCGACCCGCTCGCCCGCCTTCAGGCCGGCCAGGACCTCCACGGATTTCTCGTCGGTGGCCGTTCCGAGGCGAACCTGGCGCAGGCCCGGCGCGCCCTTTTCGTCCACGACGTAGACCGCGGTGACTTCGCTTCGGTACAGGACCGCGGCCCGAGGCGCCATGAGGCGCGGCGCCTTGCCGGTGACGAAGTGCGCGCGGGCGAAGACGCCCGGCAGGAGCCCCTTCGCGTTCGCCGGCAGGTCGAGTCGGACCTGGGTGGTGTGCGTGCGCATGTCGGCGGAAGGCACGACGGTAACGGACTTCACGTCGACCCAGCGCTCGAGGGAGGGAATCTCGATGCGCGCGCGGGCACCCGCCTGGATGGAGGGCACCTGCGCGGAAGCAACGGTGGCCACGACCCGAAGCGACGAAGGGTCGAAGCCCGTGAGCAGGGGCTTGCCGGGGGTCGCCATCTCGCCCAGCTGGACCAGGCGCGCGGAAACCACGCCGCTGTACGGGGCGACGATGGTGGTGAAGCTTCTTTCCGTGCTCGCGGCGCCGGCGCCGGCGAGCGCGCCCTTCATGCGCGACTCCGCGGACCTGAAGTCGGCCTCGGCCTTGTCGAGCGCCGCCTGGCTCATGAACTTCTGCGCGACGAGCTGCTTCGTGCGCTCGTACTGCGAGCGCGCGTTGATCAGGGAGGCTTCGGCCTCGCGCACCTGGGCCTGCGTCGCCGCCTCGGCCTGGGTGGCCGCGCGTTGGTCGATCCGCAGGATCACGTCGCCCTTGCGGACGAGATCCCCCACGTCGAAGCGGATGTCGACGATGCGCCCCGAGACCTGGGCCGAAACCGTGGACTGGCGAACGGCCTCCACGACCGCTTCCGCCGTGGTGGTGAGTTCGATCTCCCGCAGTTCCACGGCCGCCGTGGCGAGCGGCCTGGCCGCGGGGGCGGAAACGGCAGGCGGCTGCGGCGGACCGCAGGCGACGAGGGCGAAGCTTGCGGCGCCGAGCAGGGCGAGGGAGGCGAGTTTCACGGTGTCCTCGGTTTCAGGCGGATTTGACCCAGCGCTCGAGTTCCGCGGCGGGCCGCGCACCGGTGGTGCGCCCCGCCTCCCGGCCGTCCTTCATGAGGAGCAGGGTCGGGATCGAGCGTACCGCGAAACGCCCGGCCAGGTTCTGCGCCAGGTCAGTGTTGACCTTCGCCAGCCGCGCGCGTCCGGCCAGGCGGCCGGCGGCCAGGCGAAACTCCGGCGCCATCTGCCGGCACGGACCGCACCACGGGGCCCAGAAATCCACGAGCACGGGAACGCTGGTGCGCGAGATGAAGGCGTCGAAACTTGCCTCGTCCAGGTCCACCACCGTCGCGTCGAGCAGCGGCGTCTCGCAATGTCCGCACTTCGGGCTCTCGTCCACGCGCGCGGCGTCCACGCGGTTCCGGGCGAGGCAACGGGGGCAGGCCACATGCACGAAGGCGGCATCGGCGGGGGTTCCCACGGTCGTCTCCTAGACGGCCTGCCCGGCGCTCTTCGCGCCCAGCTTCTTCAGGACGATCTCCAGCGGGCAGAAGCGGGTGAGGCTGCTCTGCAGCAGGTTGGCGCCCACGAAGGCGGTGAACCACAGGAAATCCTGGTTCACGAAGATCGGGCTGCCGGGCACGCCCAGGGCGAGGGACAGGAGCACGAAGGCGCCGGCGAAGAGGCGCACGAGTCGTTCGGTGGTCATGGGGGTCTCCATGCAGGGGGATGGGATGACCGTAATATACAGTAGGGAGTATAGTATGTCAACGGCCCGTCGCCTCCTGCGGCTTGCCAATGCATACCCGGTAGTGTATAAGGAAGCAACGACAGGAGACGCCCGATGCCCACGATCCGCGACGAAACCCACAAGAAGGAACTCATCCACCGGCTGCGCCGCGTCGAGGGGCAGCTTCGCGGAATCCAGGCGATGATCGAGAAGGGCTCCGATTGCGAGTCCATCACGCAGCAGCTCTCCGCGAGTCGCCGCGCGCTCGACAAGGCCTTCTACCACGTGCTCTCCTGCGCCATCCAGTCGGGCGGCGATCTCGCCGCGGGCGCGCCCGGCAAGTCGGTCGTCGACAAGCGCCTCGAGCACGCCGCCGAGCTCCTCGCCAAGTTCGGCTGAGGCTTCCCGCCGGGCTCATGACCTGAGCCACCGGGCCGCTATCATGCGGCCCATGGATCTTCCGTTCGCACCCATAGGCCGGGAGGCGCTTTTTCGCCGCCTCGCGACGGGCCACGCCGGGCGCATCACCGTCGTCACGCCGAACCGGCGGCTCGCCCAGGCGCTCGCCCGCGATGTCGACCGGGACCGGGCGCTTGCGGCGCTCCACTCGTGGGAAAGCGCCGACGTCCTCTCCTGGGACGCCTTCGTCGAGCGACTGTGGGACGAGGCGCTGCACGCGCCCGAGGGGCCGGAGCAGGCCCTGCTGCTCGCGCCGGCGGAGGAACAGGCGCTCTGGGAATCGATCGTCGGCGATTCGCGCCAGGCGAAGGACCTTCTTTCGCCCGCCTCGCCGGCCGCCACCTGCCGCGAAGCCTGGCGCCTCGTGCATGGCTGGCGTCTCGCCGAGATCGCGCAGGGCGCGGACGCGAACGAGGACGCGAAGGCATTTGGCGACTGGTCGGCCCGCTACGAACGCCTCACGCGCGAGCGGCGGTTCATCGAGTCCGCGCGGCTTCCCGATATCCTTTCGCCGCGAATTCGCCGAGGCGCTTCGGGGTTGCCCGCCACGCTCGTCCTCTACGCTTTCGATCTCCTCACGCCCCAGATGCGTGAGTTCGCCGGCACCCTCGCGGGCGCGGGCGTCGAGGTGCTCTCCTGCGGCCCGCCGCGGCACGCGGCGAAAGCGCTGCGCGTGCCCGCCGCGTCGCCGCGCGACGAAGTCGCGCTGGCCGCCCGCTGGGCGCGCGAGCGGCTCGAAGCCGCCGGCCCGGACCGCCCGCCGCGAATCGGCATCGTCGTGCCCGATATCCAGCAGTCGCGCCTCGTCGTCGAGCGCGTGCTCGCCGCGGCGCTCGATCCGGGCAGCGTCTCGCCGGCGGGCGCGAGGCGACCGCGGGCCTTCGGCGTTTCGCTCGGCCGGTCGCTCGCGGGCGTGGCGATCGTGAAGGACGCGCTCGTCGTTCTCGGCCTGGCCGGGCGCGAGATCGCCTTCGATGACGCGAGCCGTCTCCTGAGATCGCCGTTTCTCGCCGGTGCCGGCGCCGAGGGCGCGACGCGCGCGCGGCTCGATGACGCGCTTCGCGAGCGCTCGGGCGTGGCGCTTTCCGTGGATCGCCTGCTGGGTCACCTGTCGTCGGGCTCGCTGCCGCGCGCCCCGCAGCTCGAGGACCGGCTGGAGAGGCTTTCGCAATTGCGCCGCAGCGACCTCTTCCGCCCCCGCACGCCGCCCGACTGGGCGAAGGCGTTCGCCGAGGCGCTGCGCGTGGCGGGATTCCCGGACGGCAGGCCGCTCGATTCCGTGGAGTTCCAGGCGATCGGCAAGTGGCACGAGGTCCTGGCGGGATTCGCGCGACTCGAGCGCGTGGCCGGCCGAATGGGATTCCGGGAGGCGCTGGACCGGCTCGCGCGCCTTGCCTCGGAGACGCTGTTCCAGCCCGAGTCCGCCGAAGAACCGGTGCAGGTCCTGGGCATTCTGGAGAGCGCCGGGCTCGAATTCGACCATCTCTGGGTGATGGGCCTCACGGACGACGCGTGGCCGCTTGCCGCGAGGCCCAATCCCTTCCTGCCGATCCGCGCCCAGCGCGCGGCCGGAATGCCCGAGGCGGACGCGGTCTCCTCGCTCGAACTCGACCGGCGAATCACCGAAGGCTGGCTTGGCGCCGCGCCGGAAGTGGTCATGAGCCATGCCCTCGCCAAGGGCGATGCGCAAGCGTCGCCGAGCCCGCTCATCGCGGCGATCCGGGCGATCGCTCCCGGCGACCCCGCGCCGGGCGCCGCGCCGAGCTGGCGCGATGTCATCCATGATTCCGCCCGCCGCGAACGCGTCGTGGACGAGCACGGTCCCGCCCTTGCGACCGGGGCCGGCCGCGGCGGCACGGCGCTCTTTCGCGACCAGGCCGCTTGCGCGTTCCGGGCGTTCGCAACCCACCGGCTCGGTTCGAGGGCGCCCGCGGTCCCGCGGCCCGGCCTCACCGCCGCCGACCGGGGAACGCTCGTGCATGCGGTTCTCGCGGCGGTGTGGACCGCGCTGGGTGACAAGGGTGCGCTCGATTCGATCGCCGGCGAGGCGCGGGACGAACTCGTGGCGCGCCTGGCTGGCGAAGCGCTGGACAGGTTCGGCCGAAGGCATCCCCAGGCGATCGAGGGCCGGTTCGCGCAGCTCGAGCGCGAGCGTCTCGCGGCGATCGCGGGCGCGTGGCTCGACCTCGAGCGCGGCCGCGGCGATTTCGCGGTGATCGCCACGGAACGCAAGATCCCCGTCACTTTCGGCGGCGTCACGGTGAATGCGAAGCTCGATCGCCTGGACCGTCTCGCGGCCGGGGGCTGCGCGGTGATCGACTACAAGACCGGTGAAGCGAGGGTCGCCGCGTGGCTGGGCCGGCGCCCCGACGAGCCGCAACTGCCGATGTACGCGCTCGCGAGCGGCGAGGACATCGCCGCCGTGGTGTTCGCCCAGGTTCGCGCGGGAAAGCACGCCTTCAAGGGCCTGGCGCGGATCGAAGGCCTGGTGCCCGGCACCACGACCATCACGAACAGCCGCAGCGGCGACGCCGAAGCTTACGCGGACTGGGCCGGCCTCCTCCGGGGATGGCGGCGCGAGCTCGAGGGACTCGGGCGCGCCATCGCGGCCGGAGACGCGCGACTCGATCCCAAGCGGGGCGCGAGAACCTGCGAAGGATGCAGCCAGGCGATCGTGTGCCGGGTGGCGGAGAATCCCCCGCCGGAATGGGACGCCGCGGGAGACGAGACCGATGAGTGAGGTCGCCCCCGTGCCCGATGCCGACGAACGCCGTCGCGCGCTCGACCCGGCGACCTCGTTCATCGTCCAGGCGCCGGCCGGCTCCGGCAAGACCGAGCTCCTGATCCAGCGATGCCTCGTGCTCCTCGCCATCGTCGAGCGGCCCGAGGAGATCGCCGCGATCACCTTCACGCGCAAGGCCGCCGCCGAGATGCGCGCGCGCATTTTCGCCGCACTTGCCGACGCCCGCGGCAGCGAGCGCCCGCAGGAGGCGCACCGGGCGAAGACCTGGGACCTCGCGAAGGCGGTCCTCGCGCGCAACGACCGTCTCGGCTGGCGGCTCGAGGAGTCGGCCGCGCGCCTGCGCGTGCAGACGATCGATTCCCTTTGCGCGTCGCTTACGCGCCAGATGCCCGTCCTCGCGAAGTTCGGCTCGCAGCCCGAGAGCCTGGAGGACGCGGGGGAACTCTATCGCGAGGCCGCCCGCGCGACGCTGGCGCTCCTGGACGGGGACCATCCGGTCGCCGCGGACGTGGGCGCGGTCCTCGCGCACCTCGACAACGATGCCGCGGCCGTGGAGAGCCTGCTCGGCGGTCTCCTGCGTCGCCGCGACCACTGGCTGCGCTACCTTCGCGCGGCGGACCAGCGCGGCGCCCTCGAGTCGACGCTCGGGGACCTGCGGCGCGAAGCGGTGGATCACGCCGCGTCGCTTCTCGCCGCGGCGGGAAAGTCCGGGCCGGGTGGCGCCGGCGACGTGGGGCCCGACGACTGGATGGCATTCGCCCGGGAATTGCTCACGGCAAGGGGCGAGTGGCGCAAGGGGCCGGCGCTCGCGAAGGAACTCGCGGGAAACGACGAGATGCTCGCGGCGCTGCGCGCCCTGCTCGGGTTGCCGCCGCCGCGCTACGAGGATGGGCCGTGGGAAGCGCTCGGCGCGCTCGTGCGCGTGGCCGAGGTGGCGGTGGGCCTGCTGAAAGTCGCCTTCGCCGCCCATGGCCAGGCAGACTTCGTCGAGATCGCGCAGGGCGCGCTTCGCGCCCTGGAGACCGAGGACGGCCCGACGGACCTCCTGCTCGCGCTCGACTACCGGATCCGCCACATCCTCGTCGACGAGTTCCAGGACACCTCGGTCTCGCAGAACGAACTGCTCGCGAAGCTCACGGCCGGCTGGGAGCGCGGCGACGGCCGCACGCTCTTCGTCGTGGGCGACCCGATGCAGTCCATCTACCGCTTTCGCGAGGCGGAGGTGGGACTCTTCCTGCGCGCGCGGCACGCGGGAATCGGCTCGGTGCCGCTCACGCCGCTCACCCTGTCGGCGAATTTCCGTTCGCAGGCAGGCATCGTGAGCTGGGTGAACGAGGCCTTCGCGGGCATCATGCCCGGCCGCGAGGACATTGCCGCGGGCGCCGTGACCTACACGCAATCCCACGCCGTGCGCGCCGCCGAAGGGAGCCCGGTCACGGTCCATCCCTTCTTCGACGGTGACCGCGCGGGCGAAGCCGCGCGCATCGCCGAACTCGTGCAGGAGGCGCTCGCCGAGCCGCCGGCCGATCCCGCGAAACCCGCGACGGTCGCGATCCTGGTCCGCGCCCGCTCCGCGCTCACCGAGATCGTGCCGGCGCTGAAGGCCGCAGGCTTGCGGCTGCGCGCGATCGAGATCGATCCGCTGGCCGGGCGACCGGTGGTCGGCGACCTCCTCGCGCTCACGCGGGCCCTCTCGCACCTCGCGGACCGGACGGCGTGGCTCGCGGTGCTCCGAGCGCCCTGGTGCGGACTCACGCTCGCCGACCTCCACGCGCTCGCGGGCGTCGACGACTCGGACGCCTCCGGGGAGGTGCCGACGGTCTTCGAGGCGATGCGCGACGACGCGCGCGCGGCGCGAGTCTCCGTGGAAGGACGCGACCGGCTGCTGCGCGTTCGAGAAGTGCTCGACGCCGCGCTTGCGAACCGGTGGCGAACGACGCTTCGCGACGCGGTCGAAGGCGCGTGGCTCGCGCTCGGCGGCCCGGCCTGCGCCGCGGACGCCGCGGCCCTCGAGGAAGCGGACGCCTACCTCGATCACCTCGAGCAGGCGGAGTCCGCGGGGGCGCTGGCCGATTGCGCCGCGTTCGAGGAGGGTCTCGCGAAACTCTACGCGCCGCCCGACGAGCAGGCCGACCCGCGGCTGCAGGTGATGACCATCCACAAGGCGAAAGGCCTGGAGTTCGACACGGTCATCGTCCCGGGGCTGGGCGGCGGCGCTCCGCCCGAGGAACGGAAGCTCTTCCTGTGGATGGAGCGCCCGCGGTCGGGACCGGCGGGAGGAGACTCGGGACTGCTCCTCGGTCCGGTGCATGCCACCGGCGGCGACAAGGACAGGATCCACGAGTACATCCGCGC
>DAORTX010000070.1:0-3609 GCA_035432885.1 Usitatibacteraceae bacterium | reverse complement strand
GCACGGCCCGGCGAATCGATCGAGTTCTCGTGGGCGGGAGAGACGTCGCGCCACGTCGGAACCGTCGTGCATCGCTGGCTGCAGGCCATCGCGCAGGAGGCGATGGGCGGCTGGGACGCGAAGCGCGTTCGCGCGCTGGCGCCGCGCATCCGGGGCGAGCTGCAATGGCGGGGCGTGCTTTCCGCCGACCTCGACGAGGCGGCGGCGCGCGCGCTGTCTGCGCTCGAGCGGGCGATCGCCGATCCGCGCGGGCAGTGGATTCTCGGGCCCCATCCGCGGGCCGCGAGCGAGTATCGCGTGACGGCGACCGTGGCGGGCGAACGCCGCCGGCTCGTGATGGATCGCGTGTTCACCGAGGCGGGCGGCACGCGCTGGATCGTCGACTACAAGATCGGCGGCCACGAAGGCGCGGACGTCGAGGCGTTCCTCGACCGCGAGCGCGAGCGCTACGCGGAGCAGTTGCGGGTCTACGCGGCCGCGCTGGGCGGCCCGGTGCGGCTGGGGCTCTACTTCCCGCTCGTTTCCGGCTGGCGCGAAGTCGAGGCCTGATCAGCCGCGGATTCCCGAGAGCCAGTGCACGAGGTTCATCGTCACCAGCTGCGGCTGCTCGAGCGGGGAGAGATGGCCGCACTGGTCCGCGACCACGAGGCGGGAGCCGGCGATCGCATTGGCCATTTCCTGGTGCTGCGCGACCGGTGTGAGGATGTCCTCCCGGCCGCACAGCACGAGCGTCGGGCAGCGGATCTTCGCGAGGTGGGGCCGGCTGTCGATGCGCCCGATGATCGCCTCCTGCTGTCGCCGGTAGGCATCCTTGCCGACGGAGGCGGCCATCGCCTTCACGCCGGCCACGAGCGCGGCGTTTCGCATGTGCGCCGGCAGCAGCAGCTTCGGCAGGAGCGCGTTCACCACGCGCTCGAAATCCGTCTCGGCCATCTTCATCATGCGCCGGCGGTCTTCCGTGGCCTGCTCCGGGTCGGGCCGGGCATTCGTGTCGAGGAGCGCGAGTCCGACCACGCGGGCCGCGGCTTGGCGCTGGACCTCCAGCGCCACGTATCCGCCCATCGAGAGGCCCGCGACCGCGAAAGGTCCCGGCGGCATCCTCGCGATCGCCGCCGTCGCCAGCGCGGCGATGGAGTCGGCGCCCGCCACGTCGGCCACCTTGCATTCGGCCGTGTGGCGCAGGCCCTCCACCTGCGCCTGCCAGAGGCGATGGTCGCAAAGCAGTCCGGGAACCAGCATCAGGTTGGGTTTGCTCATGAAGTCCTCAGAGCCAGCGGGCCTTGCGGAACCGGGCGAAGAGCCAGGCATCGATCGCCACCATCGCCGAGACGGCGAGGGGATACCCGAATCTCCAGTCGAGTTCGGGAATGTTCTTGAAGTTCATGCCGTAGATCCCGGCGATCATCGTCGGAACGGCCACGAGCGCGGCGTACGCGGCGAGCCGCTTGGTCACCTCGCTCTCCGCGAGCGAGATCATCGCGACGTTCACCGACATGGCGGTGGTGACGGTGTCGCGCAGCCCGTCGATCACCTGGCTCAGCCGCATGAGGTGGTCGTAGACGTCGCGGAAATATTCCTGCGTGCCGTGGCACACCTGCGGCACGCGCCCGCCGTGGAGCTTGCCCACCGCCTCGAGCAACGGGTCGACGGCGTGCTTCACCGTCATGAGCTTCTGCTTGAGCCCGTAGAGCGCCTCGAGGTTCGCGCGCGGCGTGGCGCCCTCGAAGATGCGCCCCTCGAGCGTCTCCAGCGCCATCTCGAGCGCGTCGACCACCGGAAAGTAGCGGTCGACGACCGCGTCGATGAGCGCGTAGAAGACGAATCCCGACCCCTGGCGAAGCAACTCGGGCTCGCGCTCGGTGCGCGCGCGCACGGCGGCAAAGCCGTGCTCCGTGCCCTGGCGCACGGAAAGCACGAAGTTCGGGCCCACGAAGAGGTCGATCTCGGCCACCGTGAGCTCGCCGTCCTGGATGTCGATGTGGTGAAGGACGGCGAAGAGCGAGTCGCCGTATTCCTCGAGCTTGGGCCGCTGGTGGCCCTTGCGCGCGTCCTCGACGGCGAGCTCGTGCAGGTCGAATTCGGCCTGCAACTGCGCGAGTTCCCCGGGGGTGGCGTCCTTCAGGGCGACCCACACGAAGCATTCCGGCCGGCTCACGTACTCGCTGATCGCCTCGACGGGGATGTCGGCGAGCTTGCGGCCGTCCTGGTAGGCGACGCAATTGACTAGCATGCGCGAACCTTCGCCGTGCCCGCGGCCGCGCCGCCCGCGAGCGGTCCGTCGCGCGGGCGTGGGCTCAGGGTTTCGTGTCCGGCTTGCTCCACGCGGCGATGTCGTCCAGCTGCACGGTGAAGCCGACGTTCTTCGGTTCGTTCTCCGCGTTCAGCTGGTCGAGGACGCGGTGGAAGTCCTTCGAGAACTCGAAGCTCATCCGGGCGAGTCTTTCGGCCTCGGCGGCCGCTTTCGCGCCGCCCTCGTGCCGGGTCATGGCATCGCGAACCAGGTCCGAATAGATCCTCGAGGCGAGGTCGGTGAGCCGGGAATTGAATTTCGGGGCGGCGGGCATGGCGGGGAACCTGTCGGAATCGAAGGCCCATCCTACGCCTGTGCCATCGCCGGCGCGGCGCCGATCACTCGCCGAGTTCCCGGCAGAGCCTTGCCACGGTCTCGCGCAGTGCCGCGACCTCGCCTTCGAGCCGGTCGACATTGGCCTTCAGCGCGGCGATCTCGCCGACGGTGACCGCTTCGCCTGGAACCGGCGCGGCGGCGGCGGGGAAGGCATCGGGGGCGGGTTCGCCCGAGAGCAGGTGCGCCCATCGCGTCTCTCTCGCGCCCGGCGCCCGTGCCAGCTCGCGCACGAGCGCGCCGGCGGGCAGCTCCGAGAGCTCGTCCAGGAATCCCTGGACCGCGGAGAGGTCGCCGAAGCGGTGCAGCCGCTCGGTATTGATCCGCAGCTCGCCCACCGTCTGCGGCCCGCGCAGGAAGAGCGAGGCAAGGAGCGCCACCGACTGCGGCGGCACGCCCAGCACGCGGCCGGTGTTGTGCGCGTAACGCATCACGCGCCCGCCGCTCGATTCGACGACGAGGGACAGCGACTTCAGGTGGTCGAGCGCCGCCTGCACCTCGGGCTCGGTGGCCTCGAGTATCGGCTGGCGGCTCGTCTTCTGGTTGCAGCCGGAAACCAGCGCATTCAGCGTGAGCGGATAGGTATCGGGGACCGTATGCTGCTTCTCGGCGAGGACGCCGAGGACACGGGTCTCGAGCAGGGACAGCGTGGGTAGGGGTGCGGCGCTCATGCGGATCGGCCCGGCCAAACCCGCATGTTACCTCGCGAGGGCGGCGACTCCGTCCGCCGCGTCGCGACGGTCCGGGGCCGGGCCCCGGACGGGATCGGGCTACGCGTCGAACGTGAACACGCCGTTGCGCGTCCTGGCGCGAACGGTGGCGACGAGGCCGGCGACGACGTGCTTGAGGGCGTCGCGGGTCGCGACGTAGGCGCTCGCGAGAAGTTCGGCGATGTAGATGCTGCGCTCGAGTTGCGCGCGGTTGATGTAGACCTGGACCGATTCGTACGTTTTCATTGCCATTTCCTGGTTGAGGTACCGGGCCGC
>DAORTX010000069.1:0-11447 GCA_035432885.1 Usitatibacteraceae bacterium | reverse complement strand
ACATGTGCGCAAGATCGCCATAGAGCCGTTTCACGGTACCACCTGCCACTTGATCACCGAATTCGGCGAGAACGCCGTCGACGACCGTCACGGCCGTCGCGAACTGCTCTTCCGAGCGCAGGAACGCCGAGCGGCTTCCATGGCCGCGCACGGCCGCCGCCCCCCGGCGGAAAACCTCCTTCGCGGTCGCGAGAACCCGGGAGGATCGCACCCGCTCCATTGCCCGGAGATTGGCCTCGCACTCCCGGAACAGGGCACCACCCTTCCGGTGCAACACGGCCGCGAGCACGCCTGCCGGGGCGACGAGACGCGCAGCCTCGCCGATCGCCCCGATGCCCGCGTATTCGAGGCCGAACTGGCTGGCAACCACATCGAATGCCTCGTCCGCGAACGGGGCATGTCTCGCGTCGGCCACGACCGCCACGGCATCCGGATGGCGGGACTTGTAGGCCCCGACGGCACCAGGGGCGCTATCGAAACCGAAGAGGCGCCGGTCCACGCCTGATGCGCGGGCGGCCTCGATGGCATATCGGGTGACGGCACCATTGCCGCAGGCGAAATCAAGCCACAGCCGCGTGCCCCCTCCCGCAGGGTTGCTCGAGAAGACGCCCATCCAGAAACGCTCCAGCGCCTCCTCCTGCGGCCCCCCCGCGCGATGGGCCGCGGCTTCCGGCGTGAGGCGCCAGTAGTCGTTCCAGGCGCCTGCGCCGGCAGTCCCGTTGCCCTCTACATTCGCCATGGCGTCGATCCGTCCGGGCTAGATTTCCCAGTCCGGGCGCTCGCCGCCACAGGCGTCGATGGCCTCGAACATGGCGGCCACGAATGCCCGCTCCTCGGCCGAGAGTTCGGGCCGCCAGATCTCGAAGAGCAGGATCACCCGTGTCGCCTCGCTTCGGTTCCACGCCTCGTGCTCGATGGAATCGTCGAAGACCCAGGCCTTGCCTTCCTCCCATTCCCGGATTTCATTGCCCACCCGGAAGGCGCACTTCCCCGGAACGATGAGCGGCAGATGGCAGATGAGACGGGAATTGACGAGCCCGCAGTGGGGCGGAATATGCGCGCCCGCGCGAAGCTGCGAAAAGAGGATCGACGGGGAGCGGTTCGCCATCTGCGTGAGGGGCGCGCCGGAGAGCGCCGCCATGGTCGCCGGGGCACGGACCGTGTGCTCGCCAACCGCCGTCCCGTTCTTCCAGAGGTAGAAGGCACTCCAGTCCGGGTTGTCGAGCATGCCGTCCTGCTCCTTGCGCGGGCGGCGCGGATCGCCCTGCACATAGGGCTTGAAGGCCGATTCCTGCCGCATGATTTCCAGGAGTTCGGCTCGAATCTCCCCGGTCGCGGCTTCAACCTGGTCCAACCACGGAAAGTCGGCCCGGTCGAAGAACGGGATGTTGGCGAGCCCGGGAAAGTAGTAGTACCGGGGTTGCTGGAAATAGGCCCGCTTCCTGCCGAACAGGATATCGAGGGATTGCAGGAATCGGCCGCCGGAGCGCCCCTCGACCATGCCTTGCGCGGCAAGCCGCGAGCGAACGCGCTCCTCGATCTGCCCTGCGATCCGCTCGCACTGGGCCTGCGCCCTGGCCAGGTCCGGGTGAAGGTCGGCGGGCACCTGGCCCGCGGATCGGGCGAGAGTGACCGCGGCCATGTAGTGGGACGACGCGCCTCGAGGATCGCCCAGCCAGTCGAGCAGGTCGCCCTTCACGATCAACGCCCGGAGGTTCCGCGGTTCGTGGGCCAGCGCCCGGTCGATGGCGGCCAGGGATGCGGGGCCGTCCTCCAGGCGCCGGCAGGCGATGGCAAGACCCGTGCAGGAGGACGCGTCATCGACCCCGAGCGAAACGATGGCGTCGAATGATTCCCGGGCCAGTCGCACATCGCCCGAGCGCAGCGCCTGCATGCCGTCGCGCGCCAGCGAACTCGGATCCTTGGGTGAAAAGTTCATGTATCGACCATTATGCATTGCGCTGGCAATTGGCCGCATTGTCGAATAAAATGCCGGGTTTCCGAAACGGTCCCTCCTCTGAGCCTCGTTTGTCTCGAGGGGGTGTCGAATCCCGTGTGTCCGGAGTCGGCACGCGGCCTGCAAAACGGGCGGCCGCAGGGCCGCTGTGGCCAATTGGCGCCTACTCGGCGCCGAGGGGGTGGAGGGTGGTTTCATGAAGAGCTACAGGGAGACCCAGAGGAACCCGGCGAAGCACTTGCCGAGCGTGATCATGGTCGGACTCCTGCATCTTCTCGTGGGGTATGCGCTCGTCAGCGGCCTCGCCAGGAAGGTAGTGGAAGTCATCAAGGCGCCCCTCGAGACGAAGATCATCGAGGAAATCAAGAAACCGCTGCCCGATGCCGAGCCGCCGCCACCGCCCAAGCTCGCCCCGCCGCCGCCGCCGTTCATCCCGCCGCCGGAGGTGAACATCCAGGTTCCCGTCCAGGCTCAGCAGGCGCCGACGATCACGACCGTCACCACGACGAAGCCGCCGCCCGGGCCACCGCCCAAGGCAGCGCCTGCGGCGCCGCCCGCACCTCCCGCACCCGTCGTCCGGAAGAACGTGCGTCCTGTTGGCGAAATCGTCCGGCCGGTATTCCCGCGCCAGGCGATTCGCGACGGGATCCAGAGTGGAAAAATCGTCGCCCACCTGGTGATCCGCCCCGACGGCTCCGTGGCCGAGGTCAAGATCATCTCGGCGAAACCTCCCCGCATCTTCGACCGCGAAGTCATCCGCGCGCTTTCGCAGTGGCGATTCGCGCCCGAGGCCGTCGGCTTCATCGGCGAGGTGGACATCGATTTCAAACTGACGGACTGACGCTCCGCCAGCCCCTACTCACCCGCAGCACATCACCAGGAAATTTGGAGGAATACACATGCACCTGATCCGTCGACTGCCCGCGATGCTCGTGGCAATCCTTTTCGCCTGCGCGCCGGCAGCACCGCTCGTTTTCTCCGCGTCGGTCCATGCCCAGGCCCCGGCCGCCGACGCGGCCAAGCCGGCCGAAGCGGCGACTCCCGCGGAGGCACCGAAACCCGCCCCGCCGCCGCAAGCCACGACGGAAAAGGAGACGATTGAAAACCCGTATGGCCTGGAGGCTCTGTGGAAGCAGGGCGACTGGGTGTCCAAGGGAACGCTGATCATCCTCGCCATCATGTCGATGGGCTCGTGGTACATCATGTTCGTGAAGGTCTACGAGCAATTCAGCTGTTCCGCGAGGCCGCCCACGTCAAGGCGACCTTCTGGTCCTCGGGCTCCGTCGCGGAGGGAGTTTCGTCGATGAAGCAAGGCAGCCCCTTCCGGTTCATCGCCGAGTCCGGCATGGAGGCAACCAAGCACCACGAGGGCAAGCTTCTCGAGCAGATCGACCTGAACGAGTGGGTGACGATGGCGATCCAGCGCGGGGTCGAGAACGTCGGCAGCCGCCTCCAGGATGGCCTCGCGTTTCTCGCCACGGTCGGCTCCACGGCACCCTTCGTCGGCCTCTTCGGCACGGTGTGGGGCATCTATCACGCACTCACCGCCATCGGCATCGCCGGCCAGGCCTCGATCGACAAGGTCGCGGGCCCCGTGGGCGAAGCGCTCATCATGACCGCCTTCGGCCTCGCGGTCGCGGTGCCGGCCGTGCTGGGCTACAACTGGCTCGTGCGCCGCAACAAGGTGGCGATGGAGCATCTGCGCGGCTTCAGCGCCGACCTGCACCTCGTGATCGTGAGCGGCGGCGCCAGGAAAGCCAAGGCCTGACGCCATGGCGATGACCGTCGGCCAGGGCATCGAGGAAGAGCAGGACGTGATGTCCGCCATCAACACCACGCCGCTCGTCGACGTGATGCTGGTGCTGCTCATCATCTTCCTGATCACGATTCCCGTCGTCATTCAGCAGATCCCGATGGAACTGCCGAAGGAGCGAAACGTCCCCACGCAGACGAAGCCGGAGAACATCGTCATCTCGATCAACCGGGATGGCGACGTCTTCTGGGGGATGGAACTCGTGCCGAGCTCGAAGGAGCTCTTCGAGAAGCTCAAGAAGGTCGCCGTGGCGGTACCGCAGCCGGAAATACACGTTCGCGCCGACGAGGAGACGCGCTACGAGTTCGTCGGCCGCGTCGTCGCGACCTGCCAGCGCGCCTCGATCTTGAAGATCGGCTTCATCACCGAGCCTCCCGCGCGCAGCCTCTGAACGAATTCATCGAAAGGAACGACCCATGGGCATGCAAGTCGGCTCAGGCGGAAGCGGCGATCCGGAAGTGATGATCGACATCAACACCACGCCGCTCATCGACGTGATGCTGGTGCTCATCATCATGCTGATCATCACCATCCCGATCCAGACCCACGCGGTCAAGTTGAACATGCCGGTGGGCAATCCCCCGCCGCCGACGGTGCCCCCGGAGGTGATCCTGGTCGAGGTCGATTTCGACGGCACGATCCTCTGGAACGGCGATACCATCGCCGACCGTCCGACGCTGGATGCGAAATTCGTCAACGCGGCCGCACAATCCGTGCAGCCGGAGTTCCACCTTCGACCCAACAAGATCGTGAGCTACAAGCACGTCGCGGCGGTGATGGCGTCCGCCCAGAGCCACGGGATCACGAAGATCGGCCTCATCGGGGCCGAGCAGTTCATCGACTGAACATCGAATCCCGGGGGCCGCGCCGGATAGCGCGGCCCCTTTCCTTGTCGGAACCAGGAGAACGCCCGATGATCGGCTTCAACATCCTTCGCGCCGGCGCTCTCGCCGCCGCCCTCCTCCTCGCTTCGGCCGGCACCGCCTTCGCCCAGGGCGCAGACGCCAATACCGTTCGCCCGGAGGTCGGAAAGCCCCTGCAGGCAGCCGAGGCGCTATACAAGGCGAAGAAGTACCGCGAGGCCCTGGCGAAAATCGCCGAAGCGGACGCCGCTGCGGGCAGGACCGCCTACGAGAACTACATCATCGAGCGCACGCGCGGCAGCATCGCCGCGGCCGCTGGCGATCACAACACGGCGGCGCGCGCCTTCGAGGCGGTGATCGCCACGGGCCGCGCTTCGGGCTCCGAGCAGTTGAAGCTCGTGCAGGCAGTGGCCGGGCTTCACTACCACGCCAAGGACTACGCCAAGGCCGCCCAATGGGCGCTGCGATACCAGAAGGAAGGCGGCGCGGATCCCGCCATGCGCACGGTGCTCGTCCAGTCGTACTACCTCATGAACGACTGCAACGGCGTCTCCCGAGTCGTGGGCGGTGCCGACGACCACAACGGCCGACGCACGAGCGAGCAGGAACTGCAGATCCTCGCCAACTGCTACAGCCGGCAGAAGGACGACTCGGGTTATGTCGCCGCCATCGAAAGGCTGGTGACCCACTACCCCAAGAAGGAATACTGGACGGATCTCCTCAATCGCGTCCAGCGCAAGAGCGGCTTCTCCAGCCGCCTGTCGCTCGACGTCTTCCGCCTCAAGCTCGAGACCGGGAACCTGACCTCCGCCAACGACTACCTCGAGATGGCTCAGCTCGCCATCCAGGCAGGATTTCCGGCCGAAGCCAAGAAGGTCGTCGACAGGGGCTACGCGGAAAAGGTGCTGGGCGTCGGCAAGGAAGCCGAGCGCCATCAGCGTCTTCGCGATCTCACCGTAAAGACGCTGGCCGAGGCGACCAGCAACCGTGACCGCATCGAGAACGAAGCGCTCGCCGACAAGAGCGGCGACGCGCTCTTCGGCGTCGGATACAGCTTCGTGACCGAAGGCGCCCCGCAGAAGGGACTCGCCCTCATGGAGCGCGGCCTCAAGAAGGGCGGACTCCGGCGGCCGGACGACGCCAAGCTGTTGCTCGGCATCGCGCAACTGAAGAGTGGAGCCCGCGCGAGGGGACTCCAGACCCTCAGGGATGTTCACGGCAAGGATGGCACGTCCGATCTCGCCCGCCTGTGGATCCTGATCGGCCAGCGGGCGTAGTACCTGCGATTCGCGAGGCCGTCGGGGAGGACCTCCCGGCGATCGTCGCGATCTACAACGCCTCGATTCCCGGCAGGCTTGCAACCGCGGACACCGCCCCGGTCACCGTCGACGGCCGCCGGGAGTGGTTCGCGGCCTTCGATCCGGCCAGCCGCCCGATCTGGGTAGCGACTTCCGAAGGCGAGGTTCAGGCCTGGCTGGGACTTCGCTCCTTCTACGGCCGCCCCGCCTACCACCGCACCGTCGAACTCGCCCTATATGTCTCGCCCAAGGCTCGGCGCCGCGGCATCGCCCGATCGCTTCTCGCGCATGCAGTCGATGCCGCTCCCGCCCTGGGCATCGCCACCCTCCTCGCCTTCGTCTTCGGTCACAATGAGCCGAGCCTCGCGTTCTTTCGACGGTTCGGGTTTCGCGACTGGGGTACCCTTCCGAAGGTCGCGGAGCTCGACGGATTCGAGCGCGACGTCGTGATTCTCGGAAGGCGATTGACCCCATGAAGGCGTACCTGGACCTGATGCGCCATGTGCTGGAGCACGGCGCGAAGAAGACCGACCGGACCGGGACAGGCACGTTGTCGGTCTTCGGCCACCAGATGCGATTCGACCTTGCGGAGCGCTTCCCGCTCGTGACGACGAAGCGCGTGCACATGAAGAGCGTGATCCACGAGCTGCTGTGGTTCCTGCAGGGATCGACGAATGTGGGGTACCTGAAGGAGCACGGCGTGCGGATCTGGGACGAATGGGCCGACGAGCGGGGCGAACTCGGGCCCGTGTACGGCCACCAGTGGCGATCCTGGCCCGCGCCCGACGGCCACCGCATCGACCAGATGGCCGATCTCGTCGCCCAGATCCGGTCCAATCCGGATTCCCGCCGCCTCATCGTCTCGGCCTGGAATGTGGCGGACATCCCGCGCATGGCGCTCGCCCCCTGCCATGCGCTCTTCCAGTTCTATGTCTGCGACGGGCGCCTGTCGTGCCAGCTCTACCAGCGAAGCGCTGACGTCTTTCTCGGCGTGCCGTTCAACATCGCCTCCTACGCGCTGCTCACCCTGATGCTCGCGCAGGTGACGGGGCTCAAACCCGGTGAGTTCGTCCACACCTTCGGCGACGCCCACCTGTACCTGAACCACCTCGACCAGGCGCGGGAGCAACTGTCGAGGCAAGCGCGGGCCCTTCCCGTGATGCGGCTCGATGCGGCGGTGACCGACCTGTTCTCGTTCCGGTACGGGGACTTCGAGCTCGTGGGCTACGATCCCCACCCGCCGATCAGGGCGCCCATCGCGGTGTAGCCGTGATCCGCTCCATCATCGTCGCGCGAGCGCGCAACAACGCGATCGGCATCGGCAACCGGATGCCGTGGCACCTGCCGGCGGATCTCGCGCATTTCAAGCGAACGACCCTGGGACATCCCGTGATCATGGGCCGGCGCACCTGGGAGTCCATCGGCCGCCCGCTTCCGGGCCGCCGCAACATCGTGGTGAGCCGCACGCCAGGATACCGGCCGGACGGCGCCGAGGTGCATTCTTCCCTCGACGAGGCATGGCGAGCGGTGGCGGGGGAAGACGAGGCGTTCGTCATCGGGGGCGCGCAACTCTACACGCAGGCGTTGCCGCAGGCCGACCGCATCTACCTCACCGACGTCGCGGGCGAGGTCGCCGGGGACACCTTCTTCCCGGCGCTCGATGCCGGATGCTGGCGCGAATCGGTGCTGGGCGAGCACCCCGCCGACGGGAAGAACCCATTCGCCATGCGCTTCCTTCTCCTGTCGCGGCATGAAGGCCCCGATGTCCGCTGATCCCGCGCAAGCACCTGCGCCGGCTTCCACGGAGACGATCTTCGACGTGGAGGGCGTGAGCTGCGCCGCATGCGTGACCCGCATCGAGTCGGCGTTGTCGCGACTGCCGGGCGTGGCGGAATCGAGCGTGAACCTCGCCGGCAGGCGCGTGCGCATCGCTCACACGACCTCGACCTCCCGCGAACAGCTCGCCGCCGTGATCGCGCGGGCCGGCTATCGCGCCCGGGCACCGGGAAGGGATCCGAAGAGCCTGCGCCGGGCCGAGGAAAGGCGCGCCCTCTTTCGCCTGTCCGTGGCCGGTTTCGCGATGATGCAGATCATGATGTTCGCCTTCCCCGTGTACGTGGACCGCGAAGGCGCGATGCCCTGGGACATCGAAAGGCTGCTCAACATCGCGAGCCTCGTGCTCACCGTGCCCGTGCTGCTGTTCTCCTCGGGCCCCATCTTCCGGGCGGCCTGGCATGGCATCGCCGCAGGCCAGCCCGGCATGGACGTGCCGGTGGCGCTCGGCATCGGCGTGAGTTTTCTCGCGAGCCTCCACGGTACCTGGGGCGGCGGCGAGGTCTACTACGATTCCATCGCGATGTTCGTGTTCTTCCTCCTGTGCGGGCGCTACTTCGAGGCGAGGGCGCTCTCCGGGACGGTCGATGCCGCCGACTCCCTGGCGCAACTCCTGCCGCGCCGGGCGTGGAAGCTCGCGGGCGAGGAGCGCGTGGAAACCGATCCTTCCGTGCTCGCACCCGGAGACCTGGTCTCCATTCCGGCCGGCGACGCCGCCCCGGCCGACGCTTCCGTCGTCTCCGGCGAAACGGAGTTCGACGAGTCGCTTCTCACCGGCGAGACCTATCCCGTCCAGAAGTCGCCGGGCGACAAGGTGCTCGCCGGCAGCGTCAATCTCGCCTCGCCGGTCACGGCGCGGGTGGACCGGGCTCCCGGGGAATCCATGCTCGACGTGATTCGCCGCCAGATGGATCGCGCGGCCTCGCAGAAACCGCGCTGGTCGCTCCTGGCCGATCGCATCGCGAGCCGTTTCGTCATCGTCGTGGTGGCGCTTGCCGGCCTGGGTGCCCTGGCCTGGTGGTGGATCGATCCCTCGCGCGCGCTCTGGGTCGCGGTTTCCACGCTGGTGGTCACCTGTCCCTGCGCCCTGTCGCTCGCGACACCGGTTGCGCTCACCGCGTGTGTCAACGCCCTGTCGCGACTTGGCATTCTCGTGACCAGCGGCCGGGCCATCGAGGCCCTCGCGAGCGTCACGCACCTCGTCTTCGACAAGACCGGAACGCTCACGACGGGGCGCATGCACCTGCGCGCGGTGGAGGTGCTGGGCGACCTCGATCGGGCCGCCTGCCTGCGGCTCGCCGCAGGCCTCGAATCCGCCCTGTCGCACCCGATCGCGCACGCGCTCGTCAAGGCGCGGCCCGCCGGGGGTTCCTCTCCTGCGGTGACGGACATGCGAACCGTGGCGGGCGCCGGCGTCCAGGCGCTTGCCGGCGGCCGCGAGATCCGGGTCGGCTCCGCCGGATACTGCGCCGAAATCGCGGGCTCGCCCTTTCCGTGCCCCACGGATTCTTCCGAACCCATCGCGGCCATGGCCGCGCGCGGGGCGTGGCTTGCCGCCTTTCATTTCGAGGACGCCCTGCGGCCCGAGTCGCATGAGCTGGTCGCAAGGGTGCGCGCCGCAGGTTGCGAGGTGCTGCTGCTTTCCGGCGATCGGGCACCCGTGGTCGATCGGGTCGGGCGCGAGCTGGGGATCGACGCCCGCATCTCGGGCGCGAATCCCGAGCAGAAGGCCAGGCGCGTCGAGGATTTGGCTGCCGGCGGCGCAGTGGTCGCCATGATCGGCGACGGCATCAACGATGCGCCCGTGCTCGCCAGGGCGCAGATCTCGATCGCGCTCGCAAGCGGGGCCGCGCTGGCACAGTCGCAGGCCGACCTCGTGGTGGCGAACCCTTCCCTCCTCGCCATCGTGGAGGCCATCGAACTCTCCCGGCGAACTCGCCGCGTCATTCGCCAGAACATCGCCTGGGCGATCGCCTACAACGCGCTCGCGCTTCCGCTCGCGCTCGGCGGCTACCTCACCCCGTGGCTCGCGAGCCTCGGCATGTCCCTGTCCTCGATCCTGGTGGTGGCGAACGCCCTTCGCCTGCTGAGGACCCGGACGGGGGGCGGGGTTCCCCGCCGATCGAGAACGAGTGTCGTTTCACGCGCGCAAACCCGCGAACTGGGAACCTGATTTCGCCGCAATGGACATCCTCTACCTCCTCATTCCGGTAAGCGTCGCGATCGCCCTGGTGATCGGGGCCGTGTTCTGGTGGGCGATGTCGAGCGGTCAGTTCGACGAGCTCGATCGCGAGGCCGGGGCAGTTGTCGAGGACGACGAATCACGCCCATAATATTAGCTGCCCCTTATTGATGACGGTCAATTTCGGGCTTCGGCCACCCGCTATAGTCGGGCGCAGGAGGCGCGATACGCGACTCCGCGAGGTCTTTCGCGCCAGTGCCAGGGGGACAATTCATGAGCGACGCGCAATATAACTACAAGGTGGTGCGACAGTTCGCGGTGATGACCGTGATCTGGGGCATCGTGGGCATGCTGGTCGGGGTCCTGATCGCGGCCCAGCTCGCCTGGCCCGCGCTCAATTTCGACATCCCGTGGCTTTCCTACGGCAGGCTGCGCCCCCTGCACACGAACGCCGTGATCTTCGCATTCGGCGGCTCGGCGCTTTTCGCGACCTCGTACTACGCCGTGCAGCGCACCTGCCACGCCCGGCTCTTCGGCGGCCCGCTGGTCGCCTTCACGTTCTGGGGCTGGCAGGTGGTCATCCTGCTCGCGGCCATCACCCTGCCGATGGGATTCACCTCCGCCAAGGAATACGCGGAGCTGGAATGGCCGATCGACATCCTGATCGCCGTGGTGTGGGTGAGCTACGCCATCGTCTTCTTCGGGACGATCGCCCAGCGCAAGGTGAAGCACATCTACGTCGCCAACTGGTTCTTCGGCGCCTACATCCTCACGATCGCGATCCTGCACATCGTGAACAGCGCGGCCGTGCCCGCCGGGCTGTTCAAGTCCTACTCCGCCTACGCCGGGGTGCAGGACGCGATGGTGCAGTGGTGGTACGGCCACAATGCCGTGGGATTCTTCCTCACCGCAGGCTTCCTCGGCATGATGTACTACTTCATCCCGAAGCAGGCGGGGCGCCCGGTCTACTCCTACCGGCTCTCCATCGTGCACTTCTGGGCCCTCATCTTCACCTACATGTGGGCCGGCCCCCACCACCTCCACTACACGGCGCTTCCCGACTGGGCGCAGTCGATCGGCATGATCTTCTCCCTCATCCTGCTGGCCCCGTCCTGGGGTGGCATGATCAACGGGATCATGACGCTCTCGGGCGCTTGGCACAAACTGCGCACCGACCCGATCCTCAAGTTCCTGATCGTATCGCTCTCCTTCTACGGCATGTCCACGTTCGAGGGCCCGATGATGTCGATCAAGACGGTGAACGCCCTGTCGCACTACACCGACTGGACCGTCGGGCACGTGCACTCCGGCGCACTGGGCTGGGTGGCGATGATCTCCATCGGCAGCATCTACTACCTCCTGCCTCGCCTCTTCGGCCGCACCGAGATGCACTCGGTCAAGGCGATCACGCTGCACTTCTGGATCACCACCATCGGCATCGTCCTCTACATCGCCTCGATGTGGATCGCGGGCGTGATGCAGGGCCTCATGTGGCGCGCGG
>DAORTX010000068.1:0-11502 GCA_035432885.1 Usitatibacteraceae bacterium | reverse complement strand
GCGTCGCAGAAGCCGACGTGAAGAACGAATCCTCGTTCGTCGAGGACCTTGGCGCCGATTCCCTCGACAACGTCGAGCTGGTGATGGCCCTGGAAGAGGAGTTCGAGTGCGAGATTCCCGACGAGGAAGCCGAGAAGATCACCAATGTCCAGCAGGCGATCGACTACGTGAAGGCCCACCTCAAGCAATAGGCTCCCGGGGCCCGGCCCCGTTCTCCCGGGGGCCGCGCCGACGGCTCCCGATCCGCATCCGACCGCGCCTCCCGCGACTTCCCGGAACGACTCCATGACCAAACGCCGTGTCGTGATCACCGGCCTTGGGATCGTTTCCCCCATCGGCATCGGCATCGCCCAGGCCTGGGACAACCTCGTCAACGGCGTGAGCGGCGTCGGCACGATCACGAGGTTCGACGCGGCACCGCTGTCGACCCGGATCGCCGCGGAGGTGAAGGGCTTCGATCCCCTGCAATGGATGACGCCCAAGGAGGCTCGCCGCTCCGACACGTTCATCCACTTCGGCATCGCCGCCACGAAGATGGCGCTCGATGACGCGGGGCTCGTGATCGACGGCTCGAACGCGGAGCGAACGGGCGTCATCGTCGGCTCGGGAATCGGCGGGCTGCCGATGATCGAGGAGAACATCATCGCGATGGGGACCAAGGGGCCGAGGCGGATTTCCCCGTTCTTCGTGCCGGGCTCCATCATCAACATGGTCGCGGGGCTCATCTCGATCCAGTTCGGGGCCAAGGGTCCCAACGTGTCGATGGTGTCCGCCTGCACGACGAGTTCCCATTGCGTGGGCGAGGCGGGGCGCCTCATCGAGTACGGCGACGCCGACGTGATGATCGCGGGAGGGACGGAAGCCACCATCTGCATGTCGGGCATGGGCGGCTTCTGCTCCCTCAAGGCGCTCTCGGAGCGAAACGACGATCCGGCCACCGCTTCGCGGCCTTTCGACCGTGACCGCGACGGCTTCGTCCTGGGGGAAGGCTCGGGCATCCTCATCCTCGAGGACTTCGAACACGCCCGGAAGCGCGGCGCCCGGATTTACTGCGAGCTCTCCGGCATGGGCATGAGCGCGGACGCGAACCACATCACGGCGCCGGACATGGACGGACCCCGCCGCGCCATGCAGGCCGCGCTGCGCAATGGCGCGATCAACCCGGACGAGGTCCAGTATCTCAATGCCCACGGAACGTCCACGCCCCTGGGGGATGCGAACGAGACCGCGGCGGTGAAGGCGGCCTTCGGCCCCCACGCCATGAAGCTCGCCGTGAACTCCACGAAGTCGATGCACGGCCACCTGCTGGGAGCGGCGGGCGGCGTGGAAGCGCTCATCACGGCGCTCGCCATCCACCATCAGGTCTCGCCGCCCACGATCAACCTGGCCAATCCGGATCCCGCGTGCGACCTCGACTACGTTCCCGGTACCGCGCGTGAAATGAGGATCGACGTGGCACTCTCCAATTCCTTCGGCTTCGGGGGAACCAACGGAACGCTCGCGTTCCGGCGACTGCGCTAGCCCGGGCGGCGAGCGTCCCTTCTCGCTCGATGGCCTCGTTCCTCGTCGATGGATTGCCCGCCCGGTCGGTCGAGGCGGGCGACCGCGGCCTCATGTACGGCGACGGCGTCTTCCGCACGATCGTCGTCCGCAAGGGCCGGGCGCTCAACTGGGGGCGCCAGTTCCGGCTCCTCGCGAGCGATTGCGGCCGGATCGGTCTTGCGTGCCCGCCGGCGGCCCTGCTGCTGGAGGAGATCGGGCGGGTCGCGCCCGGTGACGCGGTGGCGAAAGTCATCGTGACCCGCGGCGTGTCCGGCCGGGGCTATGCCTTCGGCGAGGAGGCGGCGCCCACGCGGATCGTCGCGGCATTTCCCGCGCCGGTGAATTTGCCCGAGGTGGCGCGGGACGGCGTCCGGGTCCGCCGATGCGCCCTGGCGCTCGCCGTCCAGCCCCGGCTCGCGGGCGTGAAGTCCCTCAATCGCCTGGAGAACATCCTGGCGCGCGCCGAATGGTGCGATCCGGTCATCCGCGAGGGCCTTCTCGCCGATGGCGAGGGACGCCTCGTCGAGGCCACGGCGAGCAACGTGTTTCTCGGCCTGGACGGCAAGCTGGTGACGCCCGTGCTGTCGCGCTGCGGCGTGGCAGGCGCTCAGCGCGAGCGCGTGCTGGACCTCGCGCGCGCCGCATCGATCCCGAGCGAGGTCCGCGACGTCTCGTTCGAGGAGCTGCACCGGGCCGACGAGGTCTTTCTCACCAACAGCGTCATCGGGCTCTGGCCCGTGGCCGCCTGCGGCGAGCGCCGCTGGGAACCCGGTCCGATGGCGCGCCGGCTGCATCGCCTGATCGAGGATGACGATGCGAACGGCTCCTAGGCGCGTCCTCGCCGCGGCCCTCGCCGCGGCGCTTCTCGCGTTCGCGTGGATGGCCTGGTTCTGCCTTCGGCCGCTCGAGCTGCCACGGTCCCCATTCGACTTCACCGTCAAGAGCGGCGCGAGCCTGAAGTCGGTGTCCCGAGGCCTCGCGGACGAGGGATTGCTTCGCGAACCCCTGTCCTTCTGGTTGCTGGGGCGCCTGCTCGGCAAGGCGGGATCGTTGCGGGCCGGAACCTACCGACTCGCGGCCCCGGTGACTCCGCTGGAACTGCTCGACAAGCTTGCCGCCGGCGATGCCCTGCCGATCGAGATCTCCTTCGTGGAGGGCACGACCCTGCGGCAATGGATGGCGCTGATGCGCTCCCACCCGCATATCCGGATGACGCTCGAGGGCCGTTCCAGCGACGAGATTCGCGCCGCGATAGGCGTGAAGGAGGCGGCGCTCGAGGGACTCTTCTTTCCCGACACCTACCGGTTCCTCGCCGGGGCAAGCGACGTCGAGATCCTGCGGCGCGCCTACGCGGAAATGGGACGCCGGCTGGCGCGCGCCTGGGAAGGTCGCGATCCCGCGTTGCCGCTGGCGAGCCCGTACGAGGCGCTCACGCTCGCCTCGATCATCGAGAAGGAGGCCGGCCAGGCCGCGGAGCGCCCGACGATCGCCTCCGTGTTCGTGAACCGTCTTCGCAAGGGCATGCGCCTGCAGGCCGATCCGACAGTGATCTACGGGCTGGGCACGCGTTTCGACGGCAACATCCGCAAGCGCGACCTCGTTGCCGACACGCCGTGGAACACGTATACCCGAGACGGGCTTCCGCCGACGCCGATCGCGATGCCGGGCGAAGCCTCCCTCGCGGCAGCGACGAATCCGGCGGGCACGCCTTACTACTATTTCGTCGGCCGAGGCGACGGCTCGCACCAGTTCTCGCGATCGCTCGCGGAGCACAATCGCGCGGTGGCAAGATACCAGCTGGGCAATTCATGACGACAGGCCGCTTCATCTCCCTGGAGGGAATCGACGGTGCGGGCAAGAGTTCGCACCTGGACTCGCTCGCCGGGGCCATCCGTGCGCGAGGCGTCGAGGTAGTGGTGACCCGCGAACCGGGCGGTACGCCCCTGGGCGAGAAGCTTCGGGCGCTGGTCCTTCGAGAGCCCATGGAGGGCACGACCGAGGCGCTGCTCATGTTCGCCGCCCGGCGGGAGCATCTCGTGCGCGTGATCGAGCCCGCGCTTGCCCGGGGCGCCTGGGTGCTGTCGGACCGGTTCAGCGATGCCACCTTCGCCTACCAGTGCGGCGGTCGGGGACTGGACCGCGGCGTGTTCGCGGCCTTGCAGTCCCTCGTGCATCCGAACCGGAGTCCGGATGCGACCTTCCTCTTCGACCTGGACCCGGACGTGGCGCTCGAGCGCCAGCGTGCCCAGGGCCGGGATCCGGACAAGTTCGAGCGCGAGGCCGCGGCGTTCTTCCGCCGCGTTCGCGAGGCCTACCTCGAGCGCGCCTGCGAGGAGCCGTCCCGCGTTCGCGTGATCGACGCCTCGGGCAGCCTCGAGGACGTGCGCGCTCGCCTCGCGCTTGCCTTCGCGCAGGCGTTCCCGTGAGCGCCGCGCCCTGGCTTCGCGAACCCCTGGAGCGCCTGATGGCGCGGCGCGACCGGCTGCCGCACGCGTTGCTGGTCTCGGGGCGTCCCGGCATCGGCAAGCGGGAATTCGCGCGCGAGTTCGCGCGAAGCCTGCTGTGCGAATCGCCGGTCGACCGGCTCGCGTGCGGGCAATGCCCGTCGTGCCACTGGTTCGGGCAGGCGAACCATCCCGACTACCGTGAAATCGTCCCGGAGTCCGCGGAGGATGACGAGAGCGACGGCGCCGAGGCGGCCGCCGGAAAGGATGCCGGCAAGAAGAGCCTGGTGATCAAGATCGCGCAGGTGCGCGCGATACGCGAGTTCGTGGCCCTGTCGACGCATCGCGCCGGGTTTCGCGCGATCGTGCTCCATCCCGCGGAATCGATGCAGCCGGCGGCGGCCAATGCGCTGCTCAAGACGCTCGAGGAACCGCCGCCGGCAACGGCGATCGTGCTCGTGAGCGACCGACCCGCGCGGCTGCCCGCGACCATTCGCAGCCGCTGCGAGTCGATCGTGCTGCGGGTGCCGTCGCGGGAGATTGCCCGCGCCTGGCTCGATGCGGCCGGCGCCGGCGAGCCCGATATCGCCCTCGCGCTCGCGGGCGGCGCGCCGATGCTCGCCGCCACGCTCGCCCGGACGGAAGAGCGCGAGTGGCGCCGCCGGGTGGTGGCCGAACTCTCCCGCCCCGAAGGCGCGCGCACGCTCGCATTCGCGACCGGCTTCGACCGGGCATTTCTCGAACGAACGATCTTCGTGATGCAGACCTGGGTGCATGACCTGGTCCGCGTCAAGTCCGACGGCGAACCGCGGCACCATGTCGATTCGGTCCCCGCGATCCGCGCGAAGGCGCGCCGCGCGCACCTGGAACGGCTGCTCGCCCTCGACCGCGAATTGCTCGAGGCGCGAAGGCTCGTCGCGCACCCGCTGAACGCGCGGCTCGTGGCGGAGCACTTGATGATGGCCTACAATCGGGCCACACTTGCCTGAGCCATGAACGACATCGCACACAACACCGCGATCGCTCGACCCGGCGTTTTCTCGCTCGTGATCCGGTCGAAGGCCGCGCTCTACGCCGCGTGGATCCCGCTACTTCGCGGGGGAGGCATTTTTGTTCCCAGTGCCCGCGATCATCACCTCGGCGAGGAAGTGCTGGTCCTGCTGTCGCTCCTCGACGACAGCGCGAAGATCCCCATCCAGGGCCATGTCGCGTGGGTCAATCCCGCCCATGCAGCCAGCAACCGGCCCCAGGGGGTCGGCGTGCAGTTGCCGGACACGGAGCCCTGCCGCGAGCTGAGGAAGCGGGTGGAGGGGCTGCTCGCCGGCGCGCTGCAATCCTCCCGGCCGACGCATACGCTCTAGCGCAACGACGCCGGGCAGCGTGTGCCCGGTAGAATGCGCGCCATGCTGGTCGATTCCCACTGCCACCTGGACTTCCCGGAACTGCGCTCGCAGCTTCCGGAACTTCTTTCGCGCATGGCCGCCGCAGGCGTGAGCCACGCGCTCACGATCTCGACAACGCTCGCCGGATTCGCGGGCGTGCGCGAACTCGCGCAGTCGCAGCCCAACCTGTGGTGCACGGTGGGCGTTCATCCGGACGAGCGTCGCGACGGGCGGGAGGCGGGCGTCGACGAGTTGGTGGGGCTCGCGAGCCACCCCAAGGTGGTGGCGATCGGCGAGACTGGCCTGGACTATTTCCGCGTCGAGGGCGACACCGAGTGGCAACGGGAGCGCTTCCGCGCGCACATCCGGGCGGCGCGGGCGTGCGCGAAACCGCTGGTCATCCACACCCGCGAGGCCGCCGCCGATACGCTTCGGATCCTGGAGGAAGAAGGCGCAAGAGACGTGGGCGGCGTGATGCATTGCTTCACGGAGTCGCTCGAGGTCGCCCGCGCCGCGATGCGGATGGGCTTCTTCATTTCCTTTTCCGGCATCGTCACGTTCAAGAACGCGAAGTCAATCAAGGAAGTCGCCCGGGAGGTGCCGCTTGATCGCCTGCTGGTCGAGACCGACGCACCGTATCTCGCGCCGGTGCCGCACCGGGGCAAGACCAACGAGCCCGCCTTCGTCCGCCACGTCGCCGAGGAGGTCGCGAACCTGAAGGGCGTGGGCCTCGACGAGCTGGCGCAAGCCACGACGAGGAATTTCTTCGCGCTCTTCCGCGATGCAAGACCGGCGCCCTGAGTGCCGAAGGCGCGGTTCGTGAGCGCCGCAAGCCTGCTCGCCTACTGCCGGGCCGGGTTCGAGAGGGAATGCGCGCAGGAGATCACGGCACTCGCGCTCGAGGCCGGCCTGTCGGGATTCGTGAAGGCCCGTCCCGATTCCGCGTTCGCGATCTTCCAGCCCGACGACCCGGCCGCGGGTCTGCCGTTCGCGCTTGGACTGGATGCGGCCGGCATCGTGTTTCCGAGGCAGGTCGTGCGCTGCGGGCCCCTGCTCGCCGACCTGCCGGTTGGCGATCGCGTCGCGCCGATCGCCGCGGCCGCGGCGGGGCTGGGCCAGGCGTTTCGCGAGCTGTTCCTCGAGACGCCTGACACCAACGACGGCAAGGCGCTCGCCTCGCTGATCCGTCCCCTCGAGCCGCACCTGCGCCGAGCCCTGTCGAAGGCGGGCGTGGCGATCGATGTCGCCGACGCGGCCGAGCGCCTGCACGTCTTCTTCGTGGGCGGCACCGCGTGCCACGCCGGCGTCTCGCGCGTAGGAGCGAGTTCATCGTGGCCCATGGGCATCGCGCGGCTGCGCATGCCGCGAGGGGCGCCATCGCGCTCCACGCTGAAACTCGGTGAGGCGCTCGAAACCTTCGTCGGGGAAGCCGCGCTCGCGAAGCGAATGCGTCCCGGCATGACGGCGGTCGACCTGGGTGCCTCTCCCGGGGGCTGGACGTGGCAGCTCGTGCGTCGAGGACTGATGGTGACCGCCGTGGACAACGGCCCGATGGACCCCGCGCTTCTCGACTCGGGACAGGTGAGGCACCGCCGCGAGGACGGTTTCGGCTTCCGCCCGCCGGTTCCGGTCGACTGGATGGTGTGCGACATGGTGGAGAGTCCGTCGCGCGTCTGCGCGCTTGCCGCGCAGTGGGTCGCGCGCGGGTGGTGCAGGGAGACCGTCTTCAACCTCAAGCTTCCGATGAAGAAGCGCTGGGAGGAGGTGACGCGGGCGCGCGGCATCGTCGCCGAGGCCTTCGGCGGCGCAGCCTATCGGCTGCGCATGAAGCACCTCTACCACGATCGCGAGGAGATCACGGGATGGCTCGCGGCGGAACGCTGATGAGCGCGTGCTAGACTCGGCGCGACCCCCGTGAGCCGCCCTGGAAGCTATCGAGCCATGCCGCGAATCGTCATTTCCGAGAACATGGATGCTGCCGCGGTTGCGGTTCTTGTGCGCGATTTCGACGTCGATTACCGTCCCGCGCTGGTGGACGACCCGGCGGGCCTCGCCGCCGCACTGGCCGGCGCCGATGCCTGGATCGTGCGCAACAGGACGCAGGTCCGCGGCGCTTCGCTGGCCGCCGCCGTCCGGCTTCGTGTCGTCGGCCGGCTGGGCGTCGGGCTGGACAACATCGACCTCGAAGCTTGCACTGCCCGGGGAATCGAGGTGATACCCGCCACCGGCGCCAACGCGGAGTCCGTCGCGGAATACGTGCTGGCAATGGCGATGATCCTGCTGCGCGGCGCGGCCTATCGGTCGACTTCGGCCGTGGCCGCCGGACGCTGGCCCCGGCAGATGCTCTCGCAGGGCCGCGAGATCTCGGGCAAGACGATCGGGCTCGTGGGCTTCGGCAGCATCGGGCGCGTGACCGCGCGAATGGCCGGGGCAATCGGCCTGCGCCGGGTCGGCCACGATCCTGGCGTGGCGGCCGACTCGCCGGCCTGGAAGGAGTTCGGCGTCGTCCCCGCCGGACTCGACGAGCTTCTCGCGACGGCCGACGTGGTGTCGCTGCACCTGCCGCTCGTGAAGGAAACGCGAAGACTGATCAGCGAGGAACGGATCGCGCGGATGAAGCCGGGGGCGATTCTCGTCAATTCCGCCCGCGGCGGAATCGTCGACGAGGCCGCGCTCGCCCGGGCGCTCCACGCCGGCCGGCTTGCCGGGGCGGCGCTCGACGTCTTCGAGGACGAGCCGCTTGCCGCGGGCAGCGTGCTCGCCGACGCCCCGAATCTCATCCTCACGCCGCACATCGCCGGCGTCACGCAGGAATCCAACGAGCGCGTGAGCGGGCTCGTCGCGCAGCGCGTGGCGGCCTGCCTAGGACGCTAGCGGCGCCAGACTTGCAGGAGATTGTTGTAGGCGTCCGTCCAGAGCCGCCAGCCCGGCTCCGGCGCGACGGGCTCGGTGGAGGCCACGATTTCCGGACGCAGGATGAGCGGCTTGTGGCGCGTGAGAAGCACCCAGTCGCTGGTCGTGCCGCCGTCTTCGTTCGACTCGTGGACGAATGCGTATGCGAGGCCATGCTTCTCGGCGATCGCAAGCAGCACCGGCTTCAGGTCCAGGAAGCGGTTGGACACGTGGAACGCGATCACGCCGTGCGGCTTCATGTGACGCAGGTACACCCCCACGGCCTCCAGCGTGATGAGGTGGACGGGGATGGAGTCGCCTGAGAAGGCGTCCACCGCGAGAACATCGAATCCCTGCGCGGGCTCGCGCTCGAGCTTCAGCCGCGCGTCGCCCAGGACGATCTCGATCGTCGCGGGACTGTCGGCCAGGAAAGTGAACTGCTCCTTCGCGATGCGCGGGACCGCGGGATTGATGTCGTAGAAGCGGTAGGTGTCGTCCGCGTCGCCATAGGTCGCGAGCGTTCCGGCGCCCAGACCGATCACGCCCACCTTGATGGCGCGGCCCTCGTGGACGAGGATCGCCTTGCCGATGCCGGATCCCGTCTTGTAGTACGTGGTGGCCGACCGGCGGTACTTCTCGGCCATCCACTGCTCGCCGTGAAGGATCGCGCCGTGAACCAGCGAGCGGTAGCGCGTCTCGGGTTCGCCCGCGCGGGCCAGCTGTTCCTTCACGCGCAGGACGCCGTAGAAATTGCGTTCGACGAGCAGCGTGTCCTCGGTGAAGGTGACGACGCGAAAGGCGAGGGCGCCTGAGGCGAACGCGACCACGGCCGCGAACATCGCGATGACGGGCTTCGGCCGGTCCCGATTGAGGACCAGCGCCAGCGCCGCCAGGACGACCAGCGCGATCTCGAGCTCGAGGAAACCTGGCAGCGTGAGCGGGGCCACGATGCCCACGAGGATTCCGCCCAGCACGCCTCCCAGCGAGACCACGAGGTAGAAGAGGGTCAGGTGCCGGGGACCGGGCCTCAGGCGCGCCAGTTCGCCGTGGCAGAACATGCAGGCGATGTAGAGGCCCGCGACGAACACCCCGACCTGCCAGGCGAGCTCGAACTGCAGGCGCTTGTCGGCCAGGAACCAGGCCATCACGCACAGGATCCAGACGAGGAACCCCAGGTAGGCGTCGCGCCGGTACCAGCGCTCGCCCTCGAAGCAGAGGATGAAGGTAAGGAGATAGACGGCGAGCGGGATCACCCACAGCAGCGGAATCGACGAGATGTTCTGCGTGAGGTGGTTGGAGACGGCGAGCAGCAACACCGAGCCCATCGTGGCAAGCGCGAGCCAGACGAGGAGCGTTCCGGCCTGGGGGCGCGGTTCCGCCGTCTGCGCCACCGTGAGGACGGCCCGCTCGAGCGGGGGAAGGCGGCGGCTGCGCCAGGCGAGCCCCGCGCACAGCGCCACGAAGAGCGCGTAGCCGCACGACCAGGCCCAGGACTGCCGCGGACTCGAAAGCCTGGGCTCGAAGAGGAACGGGTAGCCGAGCAGCGCGATCATCGAGGCAAGGTTGGAGAGCGCGAAGAGGCGATAGGGGCTGGCACCCGGAAACTCGCGTGCATACCAGGCCTGGACGAGGGGGGTCGTGGTCGACAGGAGGAAGTAGGGCAGCCCGATCGTGGCGAAGAGGAGCATCAGGATCCGCAGCACCGGGTTTTCGTCTCCCGACGGCATCCATGTCTCCCCCGGCAGGATGGGCAGGAAGGCGAGACTCGCCAGGAGGAGGACCAGGTGGATCCGGTGCTGCCGGGCCGGGGCGACGTTCGTCGTGATCCAGTGCGAGTACGCGTAGCCCAGGAGGAGCGCGAACTGGAAGAACACCATGCAGGTCGTCCAGACGACGGCGCCGCCGCCGAACCAGGGCAGGATCTGCTTGGCGAGAACGGGCTGGACGAGGAAGAGCAGGAACGCGCTCAGGAAGATCGTTGCGGCATGAAGCAGCATCGCGCGATTCGGTTCCTGGCGGGACGGTGTCGAGAGCGCGGGATGGTATCACGCCCACAGGGCGGCCCGCGTGCCGCAGGTATACTCGCCGCGAATGTTCGCCAATCTCGTTCGCGTGGCGCTCGTCCTGGAGTGCGCCGCGTGGTCCGCGCTGGGCCTGTGGCTCTCCACGAGTCACGGCTGGGGCGTGTCAACGCTCGTGGCGGGCGCGGTGGCCGGCGCGGCCGGCATCCGCCTGGTCCTCGTGGGCCTTTCGCTCGGCATCACGTGGATCGCGCGCTCGCCGCGTTCGCCGCAGCAGCAGTTGGGATTCCCGGCCTCGGTCGCGCTGGTTGCCGGCGAATGGCGGGCGATGCTGGCAAACAATTTCCTCTGGCTTCCGCTGGAGAACCTCGTGTTGCGGGCCGACCCGCCGCTCGCGCCCGCGCGACGCCGGCCCGTGATCGTCGTTCACGGCTATTTTTCCAATCGCGGCACGCTGTGCGCGCTGGTGCGCGCCCTGGACGCGGCCGACACGGGCCCCGTCTTCGTGCCAAGCCTGCCCGCCGTCTTCGCGCCGATCGAGTCCTTCGCGGAGCACCTGGATCGCGTCGTGCGGGAGGTGACCGAGGCGACCGGCGAGCCCCGGGTGGCGCTCGTGTGCCACAGCATGGGAGGGCTCGTGGCGCGCGCCTACCTTCGCGCCTGCGGCACGAGTCGAGTGGCCGCCCTGGTGACGATCGGGACCCCGCACCACGGAACGGTCCTCGCGGCGATGGGCGCCGGCCGCAACGCCCGCCAGATGCGGATCGGGAGCGATTTCCTCGCGGAACTCGCGCGCTCGGAAGGGGAGTCGGGTCCGGGCTGCGCGGCGCTCTCGGTGTACTCCGTTCACGACAACCTCGTCGCCCCCCAGGACTCGAGCCGCCTTGCCTGGGCGCGCAACGTGCCGATACACGGGGTCGCGCACGTGGCGATGCTGGGCGACCCGCGCGTGCACCGGGCCGTTGCCGCGGCGCTCGCGAGCGCGGATTCGCGACCCGCCGGCTAGAGCAGGGCCAGGACTTCCTCGGCGTGACGGGCGACGTCTGGCCGCTCGATGACGTGCGCGATCCGGCCGCCCTCGTCGATGATGAAGGTCACGCGGTCGGCGATGCCCACCAGGGCCCGGGCCTTCGACAGGATCCCGCCGCCGCCGATCGTCCCGTAGGCGCGAGCCACGCGTCCGTCCCGGTCGGCGAGCAGGGGAAAGTTCAGCCGGTATTT
>DAORTX010000067.1:0-11634 GCA_035432885.1 Usitatibacteraceae bacterium | reverse complement strand
TCACGCACAGCCCGCCCGCGTCCGCCGTCACGTCGGGCCGGGATTCGTAGATGATCCCCACCACGCCCAGCGGCACGCGCATGCGCCCGACCTGGATGCCGGAGGGCCGGAAGCGAAGCTCGGTGATCTCTCCCACGGGGTCGGGAAGCTTCGCGACCTGGCGCAGCCCCTCGGCCATCTCCTCGACGGCCTTGCCGGTGAGCTTCAGGCGGTCGACAAAGGCGTCGTCGGCGCCCTCGGCCCGCGCGGCCTTCACGTCGCGGGCGTTGGCCGCGAGGATCGTCTTCTCGCGGTCGACGAGGGAATCGGCCGCGGCCTCGAGGGCGTGGTTCTTGGCGGCGGTGCCCGCGCGCGCGAGTTCACGGCTCGCGTCGCGGGCGAGCTGGCCCAGCGAGGCGATCAGGGCCCGGACATCGTTGGCGGCAGTCGAGTCGTTCATGTCGTTCATGGCTCAGGCGGCGGTCCGCAGGGCGGGCCGGCCGGCGAGGGCGAGGCAGAGTTCGAGGATCTCCTCCCACGCATCGCCCGTTTCGACGCCTTTGATCATGCGGTCAATCCGGTGCGCCCGCAAGAGTTGGCGGTCGAAGGAAGCCGCGTCGTGCTTGCGGGCGGTGCGCTGCACGCGCTGCACGCGCTCCGGGTCGAGGAACCGGCGCGGGCGCTCGCCGCCCGAGAGCTGCATCATGAGGCGAAGTTCCTCGGCGAGCGCCCAGAGCAGCAGCGGCAGCGGCTCGGCCTCGGCCTCGAGGCAATCGACGGCGCGCGCGATGCGGCTCGCGTCCGCCTCGTGGATCGCATCGAGGAGCCCGTCGCGCTCGAAGCGCGACACGTCGGTCACCGCCTCGCGGATGGCGTCCAGGGAGATCTCGCCCGCCGGCAGGAGGAGCGCGAGCTTCTCCACCTCCTGTCGCGCCGCGAGGAGATTGCCCTCGACGCGGTCGGCCATCCATTCGAGCGTCTCCACGCCGGCGCGCTGCTGCTGCGCGGCGAAGCGCTCGGCGAGCCACTGCGGCAGCTCCTCGCGGGAGACGCTGCGCGCCTCCACCGCGACGCCCGCTTCCTCCAGGGCGCCGAACCAGGCGGTCTTGAGGCCCTGCCAGTCGAGCGCCGGCAGCATCACGAGGACGGTCGTGTCCGCGGGAAGCCGCGCGCAGAGCGCCTCGAGGGCCTTGCCGCCCTCGGCGCCGGGCTTGCCCGTGGGGATGTGGACCTCGAGGATCCGCTTGGTGGCGAAGAGCGACAGGTTGGCCGCGGAGGCGCCCAGGGCCGACCAGTCCGCGCCGGGCTCGGCGGTGAAGACCTCGCGTTCGGTGGCGCCGTCCCGGCGCGCGGCCGCGCGGATCGCGTCGCCCGCCTCCAGCGCGAGCAGCGTCTCCGGGCCATGCACGGCATAGAGCCGGGCGAGGCCCTTCTTCAGGTGCTGGGCGAGGCTGCGGGTGGCGATCTTCATCGCGGCAGGGCGCCTTCCTTCGCGACCGCGACGCGGCGCAGGATCCGCGCGGCGGCTTCGTCGCGCATGTCATCGAAGAGCTGGCGCTCCTCGACTTCCTTCGCGAGCGGCGCGGTCTCGGAGTAGGTGATGATGCGCCGGACCTCGATTCCGGAGCGCTCGACCAGCGGATGGCCGGCGGCGTCGGCTGCCTCGAAGTCCACGCGAAGCCGCAGCACGTAGTCGAACACCCGCCCCGCGCTGGTGAGGGTCTGGATCGACTTCTCCGTGTTCTCGGCGAGGATGTGGATGCGCGCCCGCGCCTGCCCCGGCTCGGCCGCGAGCCGCATGGGCCCGCCCGAGAGCTGGCGGCGGATCGCGACGGCCACCGCCGAGTTCGCGGCGGTGGTGACGTGGATCGAGCGCAGGTCCGCCGGGGCCTCGCCGCGCAGCTGGAAGCCGCAGGCGGAGAGCGTCGCGCAGAGGGCGGCTGCGGCGAGCCTAGGCAACGATGTTCACCAGGCGACCGGGCACGACCACGACCTTCTTCGCGGGCCGGCCTTCCATGAACTTCGCCGCCGCCTCGCTCGCGAGCGCGATCTTCTCGATCTCCTCCCGCGAGGCGTCGGTGGCGACGGTGAGGTGGCCGCGCAGCTTGCCGTTCACCTGCAGCACGAGCTCCACCGTGTCCCGGGCCAGCGCGGCCCGGTCGACCTCGGGCCAGGCCTGGTCGAGGAGCCGCGTGCCGGGGCGAAGCTCGGCCCAGAGCGCCGTGGCGATGTGCGGGACGATCGGGGAGAGCAGCAGCACCGCGGCCTCGAGCACTTCCTGCGCCACGGCGCGCGCCGCGCGCGAGGTGTCCTTCACGTCGGTGAGCGCGTTCAGCAGCTCCATCACCGCGGCGATGGCGGTGTTGAACTGCAGGCGCCGGCCGTAGTCGTCGCCCACCTTGTCGATGGTCCTGTGCAGCTTGAAGCGCAGGTCCTTCAGCTCCGCGGAAAGCTCCCCGGGCACGGGCCCCGCGGCGGGTCCGGCGGCCAGGTGGTCGTGCACCAGCTTCCACACGCGCCGCAGGAACCGGAACGAGCCCTCGACCGAGGAGTCGGACCAGAGGATGGTGTCCGTGGGCGGGCTCGCGAACATCACGTAGAGGCGCGCCGTGTCGGCGCCGTAGCGCTCGATCAGCTCCTGGGGGTCGACGCCGTTTCGCTTCGATTTCGACATCGTGCCGATGCCGCCGTAGTCCACGGCGCTGCCGTCGGCCTTGAGCGTGGCGGCGGCGATCCCGCCGCCGGCGTCGGTCTTCATCTCCACCTCGTCGGGCGCGAAGTACGCGATGCCGCCCTTGTCCGTGCGCCGGCTGAAGATGTGGTTGAGCACCATGCCCTGGGTGAGCAGGTTCGCGAAGGGCTCGTCGACCTTCACCAGCCCCATGTCGCGCATGGCCTTGGTCCAGAAGCGCGCGTAGAGCAGGTGCAGGATCGCGTGCTCGATGCCGCCGATGTACTGGTCCATCGGCATCCAGTAGTCGGCGCGCGCGTCCACCATCGCGGCCGCGTCCGGGCAGGTGTAGCGGAAGAAGTACCAGGACGAATCCACGAACGTGTCGAGCGTGTCCGTGTCGCGCCTCGCCTCTCCCCCGCACTTCGGGCACCGGCATTCGTAGAACGCGCGCGACTTCGCGAGCGGGCTGCCGGAACCGTCGGGGACGAGGTCCTCCGGCAGCACGACGGGCAACTGGTCGTCGGGCACCGGCACGTCGCCGCACGCGGGGCACAGGATCATCGGAATGGGCGTGCCCCAGTAGCGCTGCCGCGAGACGCCCCAGTCGCGCAGGCGAAACTGCACGCGCTTGGCGCCCAGGCCCGCCGCCTCGAGGTCCGCGGCGACCGCGGCGATCGCGGCCTCCTGCGCGAGGCCGTCGTACCTGCCGGAGTTCACGTTCACGCCCGGCGCCTCGTACCACGGCTGCCAGGCCTCGGTGGAATAGGCCTGCCCGCCCACGTCGATCACCTGGGTGATGGGAAGGCCGTACTGCTTCGCGAAGGCGAAGTCGCGCTCGTCGTGGCCGGGAACGGCCATCACGGCGCCCTCGCCGTAGCCCATGAGCACGTAGTTGCCGACCCAGACCTCGACCTTCTCCTTCGTGAACGGGTGCAGGACGTGCAGGCCCGTGGGCATGCCCTTCTTCTCCATCGTCGCGAGCTCGGCCTCCATCACCGCGCCGCGCTTGCACGCCTCGATGAAGGCGGCGAGCTGCGGGTTGCCCTTCGCCGCCTCGGCGGCGAGCGGGTGCTCGGCCGCGACCGCCGCGAAGGTGATGCCCATGATCGTGTCGGCGCGCGTGGTGAAGACCTTGAGCCCGGTCCTCCCGTCGCCCATGCGCCGCGCGGTTTCGGCCTCGTAGGGCAGCGTGAACTCGACGCCGTGGGAGCGCCCGATCCAGTTCCTCTGCATCTGCTTCACCTGCTCGGGCCAGGCGAGGCCGTCCAGCGCGTCCACCAGCTCGTCGGCGTACTGCGTGATCCGCAGGTACCACATGGGGATCTCGCGCTTCTCCACCGTCGCGCCCGTGCGCCAGCCCTTGCCGTCGATCACCTGTTCGTTGGCGAGCACCGTCTGGTCCACCGGGTCCCAGTTCACGGTGCCGGTCTTCTTGTAGGCGATGCCCTTCTCGCGCATGCGCAGGAAGAACCACTGGTTCCACCGGTAGTAGGCGGGCGAGCAGGTCGCGACCTCCCGCGTCCAGTCGATCGCGAAGCCGAGCGACCGGAGCTGGCGCTTCATGTAGGCGATGTTCTCCCACGTCCACTTCGCCGGCGGCACGCCATGGGCCATGGCCGCGTTTTCCGCGGGCAGCCCGAACGCGTCCCAGCCCATGGGCTGCAGGACGTTGAACCCCTTCATGCGCTGGAAGTGGCAGAGCGCGTCGTTGATCGAGTAGTTGCGCACGTGCCCCATGTGGAGCTTGCCCGACGGGTAGGGCAGCATGCCGACGTTGTAGTACTTCGGCTTGTCGGACGCATCGGGCGCGACGAAGGCCCTGGTGTCCTCCCAGGACTTCTGCACGGCGGGCTCGAGGCTCTTCGGGTGGTACTGGGGATCCATGGCGGTTCTTGGCGACGAGGCGCGTGGTGCGATGCGCAAATTATAGCAGCGGGGTCCCCAAGCCCTTGATTTGCCATGGGCTATGTCCCGGGGAATCCGGGCGCGCCGACGCCGAATTCGCGCTGATCCCGCGGACCCGCGCGCGGGAAAGGCGTGGTCGCGACGGTATAATCCGGCTCACGCTTTTCGTCGCCCGCCGCATGCCCGATCTCCTCGCAGGCCTCAACCCGGAACAGCTCCGGGCCGTCACCCTCCCGCGCGAATCCGCCCTCATCCTCGCCGGGGCCGGCAGCGGCAAGACGCGCGTGCTCACCACGCGCATCGCGCACCTCATCCGGACGGGCGAGGCGAGCCCGGCCGGGGTGCTGGCCGTCACCTTCACGAACAAGGCCGCGCGCGAGATGCTCTCGCGGCTCTCCGCGATGCTGCCCATCAACACGCGCGGCATGTGGGTGGGCACCTTCCACGGGCTGTGCAACCGGCTCCTGCGCACGCACCACCGCGACGCGAATCTCCCGCAGCTCTTCCAGATCCTCGACTCCGGCGACCAGCTCTCGGTGGTGAAGCGCCTGGCCCGCGCCCAGAACCTCGACGAGGAGAAGTTCGCGCCGCGCGGCCTCCAGGCCTTCATCAACCACTGCAAGGAGGCGGGGCTGCGCGCCAATGCCGTCGAGGCGGGCGACGACTTCACGCGCCGCATGGCCGCCTTCTACGCCGACTACGACGCGCAGTGCAACCGCGAGGGCGTGGTGGATTTCGCGGAGCTGCTGCTGCGCACCTTCGAGCTGCTGTCGCGCCATCTCGAGCTCCTCACCCATTACCAGGAGCGCTTCCGCTACCTCCTGGTGGACGAGTTCCAGGACACGAACAAGCTCCAGTACAAGTGGATCCGCATGCTGGCGGGCACGAACGGCTGCGTCTTCGCCGTGGGCGACGACGACCAGTCGATCTACCGCTTCCGGGGCGCCGACGTCGGCAACATGAACGAGTTCCTGCGCGACTTCGGGGTGCGCGACGTGGTGAAGCTCGAGCAGAACTACCGCTCCCAGGGCGCCATCCTCGACGCGGCCAACGCCGTCATCGCGCAGAACCGCGCGCGCCTGGGCAAGAACCTGTGGACCGCGGAAGGCCGGGGCGAGCCGCTGCGCATCTACGCCGCGGCGAACGACGAGGAGGAAGCGCGCTTCGTCGTGGACGAGGCGAAGCAGCTGCACCGCGAGGGGACCGCGCTCGCCGACATGGCGCTCCTCTACCGGTCCAACGCCCAGTCGCGCATCCTCGAGCACGCGCTCTTTCGCGCCGGGATCTCCTACAAGGTCTACGGGGGGCTGCGCTTCTTCGAGCGCCAGGAAGTGAAGCACGCGCTCGCCTACCTGCGCCTGGCCGCGAACCTCGACGACGACACCGCCTTCTCGCGCGTGGTGAACTTCCCGCCGCGCGGCATCGGGGCGCGCTCGGTCGAGCAGCTGCAGGAAGCCGCGCTGGCCGGGCTGGGAAGCCTTGCCCGGGCCGCGAAGGCCGGCGTCGTGCCCGGGCGCGGGGGCACGGCGATCGCGGGCTTCCTCGCCCTCGTCGAGCGGCTGCGCGCGGGCTCCGAGACGCTCGCGCTCCCCGAGCTGATCGAGGAAGTCCTCGCGGTCTCGGCGCTGAAGGACCACTACGCCGCCGAGCGCGACGGCCAGGACCGCGTCGAGAACCTGAACGAGCTGGTGAACGCCGCCACGCTCTTCAACGAGGAGTTCGAGAGCGGCGTGGAGCCGGCGGGGGAGTCGCAGGAGGATGTGGCGCCCCTTCCGGGCACGCACCAGCAGCAGGTGCTCGCGGCCTTCCTGTCCCACGCGAGCCTGGAGGCCGGCGAGCACGAGGCGGGCGCGGGCGAGGACGCGCTGCAGCTGATGACGGTGCACTCCGCCAAGGGCCTGGAATTCGACGCGGTGTTCCTGGGCGGGCTGGAGGAGGGCCTGTTTCCCCACGACAACAGCCTGAACGAGGACGGCGGCATCGAGGAGGAGCGCCGCCTCATGTACGTGGCGATCACGCGCGCGAGGAAGCGCCTGTACCTGTCCTACGCCGGCAGCCGCATGCTCCACGGACAGCCGCGCTACGGCATCGTCTCGCGCTTCGTGGAGGAGATTCCCGCGGAGCTCTGCAAGTGGATCGTGCTTCCCGACAAGCCGGCGTGGGCCGCGCCGCAGGCGAACCGCTGGGACAAGCCCGCGTGGGGCGGCGCCGGCGGACGGGACGGCGGTACGGCCGCCGGCGGCGGTCGTGCCCCGCGGGCGGACGCCGACCGCTACGCGAGCGCGCCGCGCGCCGGGTTCGAGACCTCGCGTCCCGACGAGCATCCCTTCGCCATCGGCGCGAACGTGCGCCACGCGAAGTTCGGGGAAGGCGTGGTGATCAACGTCGAAGGCCGCGGGCTCGATGCCCGGGTGCAGGTGCGCTTCCGCACCGAGGGCACGAAATGGCTCGCGCTCCAGTACGCGAAGCTCTCGCCCGGCTGAACCTCTTGCGCTACGTCCCGAGGACGTGGACGCGGTTTCGTCCCGCGGCCTTGGCGAGGTAGAGCGCGCGGTCGGCGGCCTCCACCGCGTCGAGGCTCTTCGCGAACCCCGGCCCCACTTCCGCGACACCCAGGCTCGCGGTGCAGCGAAGTTCCGGCGCGGAGTTCAGCCGGAAGCGCGAGATGGCCTCGCGCACCCGCTCCGCCGCGATGGCCGCCCCCGCCGCGTCCGAGCCCTTGACGAGCATGCCGAACTCGTCGCCGCCGTAGCGGCAGGCCACGTCCCCGGGGCGCAGCACGGCGCGCAGGGCTTCCCCCATGCGCCGGATCACCTCGTCGCCGGCGAGGTGCCCGTACCTGTCGTTCACCTGCTTGAAATCGTCCACGTCGAGCAGGATGAGCCCCGCGACGGGCCCCCCTCGCCGGCAGCGCTCGAACTCGGCCTGCAGCGCCTCCTCCCAGTGCTGGCGCGTGGTGAGTCCGGAGAGCCGCTCCGTGCGCGCGAGGTGCTCGAGCTGCTGCGCCTGTTCGCGGATGCGGTGGCGCAGGCGGTAGGTCGCCACGCCGATGAAGAACGGGTAGAGGAGGATCAGCGGCAGGCAGAAGAGCATCTCCGAGTAGCTCGTCTCCACGCGCACCGCGGGCGAGGCGATGAGCATCGTTGCCGCCCCGGTGGCGAACATCGCGGCCATGGCGGGCGTGAGCAGGCGGATGCCGCCCACGCTCAGCACGCCCAGGCTCATCATCGAGGCGATGAGCACGCTCGGCAGGACGTTGAAGCCCATGAGGGGGAGCCACACGCCCGCCATCGCGGAATCGACGACGAGGGCCAGGCGTTCCGTGCTCCAGGGGTCGCGGCTGCGGGTCGTGAAGAAATAGGCGAGGTGCGGCCACACGGCGCCGTGGAAGGCGACCCCGGCCCAGAGATGCCAGGGCGCGTCGATCTCGCGGAAGACGCCGGCGATGCAGAGCAGGCCCGCGGCGACGCCGAGGGAGCGAACGGGATAGACGTGCCGTGGCAGGTCCTGCCCGCGGGTCGGGGCAGTCAGGAACTCCTGCTCGGGCGCCGGCGAAACCATGGAATATCAGGACACCGCAGGCTTCCCGCCGTCCGGGTCCTCGAAGACCTCGGCGTATCCCGCGTAGGTGCTCGCCACCATCACCGGGATCACGACCAGCAGGCCGAGGCCCCAGGGCAGGGCGCCCAGCAGGAAGACGACCGTGAGCACCACGCCGTAGACGATCATCGCGCCCGCGTTGGAAAGTGCGGCGAAGACGCTCCAGCGCAGGGCGTGGGCCGTGGAGAGGTCGTGGAAGGCGAGGATCGCCGGGGCGAACCACAGCGCGCCCTTCACGACCGCGGTGAGCACGAGGCCCACCACCAGGATCCATTCCTTGCCCTGGAGCAGTTGCAGGTAGTCGGCGATGGTGAGGATCTCCTCGCCCTCGCCGCCCGCTCCCGGCAGGCCCAGCAGCGACATCAGGAAGAAGATCGCGATCTCCGCGACGAGCAGGAGGGCGCCGAGGTGCACGAGGGCGCGCAGCGGCCGGCGGAACCCGGCGAAGAGGTCGCCCATCTCGGGTGCCTCCCCGGCGAGCTGCTTGCGCGCGATGATCGCGAAGCTCGCGAAGAACACCGGCTGCAGCAGGTTCGCGGCCACGGCCCCGACCAGCGGCACCAGCACCAGCCCGAAGGTGATGAGCATCCAGCCGGCGGAAAGGCCCATCCACACCATCGGCCAGGCGCGAAAGAGGCGCCAGCCCGCGGCGATCCACGCGGCCCCGCGGGAGGCCCGGACGTCGCGGCTGCGAAGGGCGGTTTCCATGGCGGGCGCGGCCTTCAGTCCCCGGCCGCTTCGAGCGGGCGAGCGTGCACGATGTGGTGCTCGAGCAGGCGCCGGGAGAACCCATGGTCCTTCGGGATCGTCATCTCGGCGGCCCTCGGGAAGTGGTTGTACTCCAGCCGCCCGAGCCAGGTGCGCAGGGCGGCACGCCGCAGCATCACCGGCCAGAGCTCGCGCTCGAGGTCCGTGAAGGGACGGTGGGCGTCGTAGCCCGCGAGCAGGGCCTGCGTTCTTTCCGGGTCGGGGGTCGCGCGGGAATCGGTGCACCAGTCGTTCGCCGCGATCGCGACGTCGTAGAGGAGCGCGTCGTCGCACGCGAAGTAGAAATCGATGACGCCGCCGTCTCCCGCCTCGTCCCACAACACGTTGTCGCGGAAGAGGTCGCCGTGGATCACGCCCCGGGGCAGCACCGTGTCGTCGTGCAGCCCCTGGTAGCGGGCCTCGCTCTCGATCAGCGCCGCCTCGTCCGCGGAGAGCTTCGGCCGCACGCGCTGCGCGAAGGCCTCGCGCCACGCCTGGCCGCGCCAGTTGGCGAGCCCCGCGTCGTAGTCCAGGCCCGCCACGTGGATGTCGGCGAGGATCCGCCCCACGCGGCGGCACTGCTCCGGGGTGGGCGAGAGCTTCGGCGCGCCCGGCAGGCGCGTGACGATCACGGCGGGCTTGCCGGCGACTTCCGAGAGGAAGCTCCCGTCCTCGAGCGCCATGGGCGCGGGGCAGCGGATGCCGCGCCCGGCGAGGTGGTGCATGAGTCCCACGTAGAAGGGCAGGTCCTCGCGCGCGATCGTCTCGAAGAGCGTGAGCACGTAGCGCCCCGTCGTCGCGTCGAGGAAATAGTTGGTGTTCTCGACGCCCTGGGCGATGCCTTCGAGGGATTCGAGCTCGCCGAGGGTGTAGCGCGCGAGGAGCGCGCGCGCCTCGTCGTCGGAGACTGGCGTGAAGACGGACATCTGGGGGAACGGTTGCCGAAAGCTAGAACTCGAGGAGTACCCACTGCGGGACGCGCAGGCCGGAATCGAGGTTGTCCTGGCGCGCGAACTGGCCGTCGCCCTTGTGGTCGATCAGCACGTAGGGCCTGCCGTGGGCGGGCGTGACCTTCATCATGTAGAGGCGGCCCTTGATCCGGTATTCCGCGATCGTGCGGTCGCCCTCGGTGCGCACGGTGACCTTGGGATCGAGCGCCGGGTCGGCCTCGATGACGGCGGGCGGGGGCGGGGGCTCCTCGAGCGGCTTGGTCCCCGGGGGGCGCGGGCGCTCCGTCGATTGCGCGAAGGCGGCGGCGGCGAGGCAAAGGGCGAGGAGGGCGAGTAGGGGACGCATGGATTCACGCGGGAAGTTGAACGCCAGTCTAGCATCCGGGCCGGCGGCTCAGAGCGCGAACTCCGCCTCGCGCTCCGAGGGCGAGAGCTCGAATCCGCGGGAGTGGTAGTGGTGGAAGATCGCGTCGACGACCGCCTGGGGATCGTCGATGACCTGCAGCAGGTCCGGGTCATCGGGGCCCACCATGCCGTCCACGGCGAGGCGATCGCGGATCCAGTCGGTCATGCCGCGCCAGAAATCGGCGCCCACGAGGACCAGCGGCACCCGGCGGACCTTTCCCGTCTGCACGAGGGTGAGCACCTCGAAGAGCTCGTCCAGGGTCCCGAAGCCGCCGGGCAGCATCACGAAGGCCGACGAGAGCTTCACGAACATCACCTTGCGCGCGAAGAAGTGCTGGAAGGTGTGCGAGATGTCCTGGAAGTGGTTGGCGTGCTGCTCGTGCGGGAGCTGGATGTTCAGCCCGACGCTGGGGCTGGGGCCCGCGAAGGCGCCCTTGTTGGCCGCCTCCATGATGCCGGGGCCGCCGCCGGAAATCACCGCGAAGCCCGCCTCCGAGAGGCGCCGCGCGATGTTCTCAGCGAGCGCGTAGTAAGGCTCGCCGGGCTTCACGCGGGCGCTGCCGAAGATCGACACCGCGGGATGGATCGCCCGCAGCCGCTCGGTGGCGGTGACGAACTCTGCGATAATTTCGAACATCCGCCACGCCTCGCGCGCCGAGGACTGGGCGCTGTTGGGCGGGTGCGGGTCGGACTGTTTCGGAATCTTGCTGTGCATGGCGGGCCCTGGAGCGGTGACATGAACGAATCGAAAAAACGCCTGCTGCTGGTGGACGCCTCGAGCTACCTCTACCGGGCGTTCCATGCGATGCCGGAGCTGCGCAGTCCCGCCGGCGAGCCCACCGGCGCCATCATGGGCGTGGTGCACATGCTGAGGAAGCTCGCGCAGGACTTTCCCTCCGATTATATCGCCGCGGTCTTCGATCCCAAGGGAAAGACCTTCCGCGACGAGATCTATCCCGACTACAAGGCGACGCGCCAGTCGATGCCCGAGGACCTCGCCGCGCAGATCGCGCCGCTCTTCGAGGTGATCCGCGCCCTGGGCTGGCCGCTCGTCGTGGTCGATGGCGTCGAGGCGGACGACGTGATCGGCACGCTCGCGCGGCGCGCCGAGGCCGAGCACGACTGGCCGACGCTCATCTCCACCGGCGACAAGGACTTGACGCAGCTCGTGAACGCGCGCGTGACCTGGATGAACACCATGTCCAGCGAGACGCTCGATCCCGCGGGGGTCGAGGCCAAGTTCGGCGTGCCGCCGGCGCGGATCGTGGACTACCTCGCGCTCATGGGCGATGCCGTGGACAACGTGCCGGGCGTGGACAAGGTGGGCCCGAAGACCGCGGCGAAGCTCGTGCAGCAGTTCGGCTCCCTGGACGC
>DAORTX010000066.1:0-11640 GCA_035432885.1 Usitatibacteraceae bacterium | reverse complement strand
TGGGCGAGGCGGAGACGCCGGTCTTCACGCCGCTCGCGGGCGGCGTGTCCTCGCTGATCGTTCGCGTCGACACCGCGCGCGGGACGCTGTGCCTCAAGCGCGCGCTGGCGAAGCTCAAGGTCGCGGCGGAATGGCTCGCGCCGCTCGAGCGCAACCGTGCCGAGGTGGCCTGGATGCGGGTGGCCGCGAGCGTGGTCCCCGGGGTGGTCCCGCCGATCCTGGGCGAGGACCGCGAGGCCTGGACCTTCGCCATGGCCTATCTCGACCCGGCCGCCAACCCCGTGTGGAAGGCGCAACTCCTCGCGGGGCAGGCGCAGAGGGCCACGGCGGTCGCGGTGGCCGAGGCGCTGGTGCGCATCCATCGCGCCACGGCGCGAGACGATTCCTGCGCGCGCGCCTTCGCGAACGACGCCAATTTCCTCGCCCTTCGCCTCGATCCCTATTTCGGCGCGGCCGCGCTTGTCCACCCCGACTGCGCCGAGGTCCTTCGCGGCCTCATCGAGTCGACCGCGGGCACGCGCCTCGCGCTCGTCCACGGCGACGTGAGCCCGAAGAACATTCTCGTGGGGCCGGGCGGACCGGTGCTGCTCGATGCCGAGTGCGCGTGGTACGGCGACCCGGCCTTCGATGCCGCGTTTCTCCTGAATCACCTGCTGCTCAAGTGCGCCTGGCGGGCCGAATCCGCCGCGGGCTACCTGGATTGCTTCGACGGTTTCGCCGGGACCTACCTGGCCGGCGTCGACTGGGAGCCGGCCGCCCGGCTCGAGTCGCGGACCGCCCGCCTGCTCGCGGCGATGCTGCTCGCCCGCGTGGACGGCAAGTCGCCGGTCGAATACCTCACCGACGAGGCGGCGCGCGCCCGCGTGCGCGCCTTCGCCCGGTCGCTGCTCCTCGGGGGCGCCACGGGCCTCGCCGGGATTCGCGACCGTTGGAAAAGGGAACACGCCCCATGAACACGAAAATCGTCCGCCTGGAGGGCCGCCGCCTCTGGGACTCGCGCGGCAGGCCCACCGTCGAAGTCGACGTCTTCCTGTCGGGAGGCGCACGCGGGCGCGGCATCGCGCCCGCCGGCGCCTCGCGCGGACGCCACGAAGCGATCGAGTCCCGCGACGGGGGCGCGCGCCTGGGCGGCTTCGACGTGAGCACCGCGGTGGCGAACGTGAACGGCCCCATCGCCTCGGCGCTCGCGGGACTCGATGGCGCGGACCAGGCCGGCGTGGACGGGCGGCTGATCGCCCTCGACGGCACGCCGCAGAAGTCGCGCCTGGGCGGCAACGCCCTCATCGCGACCTCGATGGCGGTCCTGCAGGCCGCGGCCGCGGCGCGCGGGCTCCCGTTGTGGCGTCACCTCGCCGGCGAATCGCCGGTCACGCTACCGCTGCCCGAGGTGCAGATCTTCGGCGGCGGCGCCCACGCCGGGCGCCGGGTCGACATCCAGGATTTCCTCGTCATGCCCGTCGGCGCGCGAAGCTTCGACGAGGCGATGGTCATGGTGGCGGAGGTCTACCGCGCCGCGGGCGAACTCATGCAGGCCGCCGGCCGCAGGAGCGGCGTGGCCGACGAAGGCGGCTGGTGGCCGGATTTCCGGACCAACGAGGAGGCGCTCGGCATGCTCGCCCGCGCGATCGAGAAGGCGGGCTTCGTGCGCGGCGAGGTGGTGATGTCGCTCGACATCGCGGCCTCGGAATTCGGCGCGGACGGGCGCTACCGCCTGGGTCTCGAGAACCGCGAGTTCGACAGCGGCGAGTGGATCGAGGTCGTGCTCGGCTGGACGCGGGCCTACCCCATCGCCTCCGTCGAGGACCCGGTCGCCGAGGACGACCCGGAGGGCATGCGCGCCTTCACGGCGGCGGTGGGCGACGGCATCCAGGTGATCGGCGACGATTTCCTGGTCACGAATGCCGCGCGGATCGACGCGGCCGCGGCGCAGGGCCAGTGCAATGCCGCGCTCCTGAAGCCCAACCAGGCCGGCACGATCACCGAGACCGTCCAGGCGCTCGAAGCGGCAAGGCGCGCGGGCTGGACGACGGTGGTGTCGGCGCGCTCGGGCGAGACGGAGGACGTGTCGATCGCCCACCTCGCCGTCGGCTGGAACGCCGGGCAGCTGAAGGTCGGCTCCTTCGCCCGCTCCGAGCGCATGGCCAAGTGGAACGAGTGCCTGCGGATCGAGGCCGAACTGGGCGCCGGGGCGCGATTCGCGGGCGCGGGCGCCCTTCAGGGCGCCCAGTCGAAGCCGTCGTCCAGCGGAAAGACCGGGCGCGGCACGTCGCGGTAGGGCACGCGCGAGAGCACCGGCGTGGTGAGGCCGGGCACGTCGACCTCGACGATCCGCTCATCCGTGAAGAGCAGGTCGAAGGCGGCGCGGAAATGCCCGCGGGATTTCACGATCACCGAGCGGGCGGCGGCGATGTCGATGCCGAAGACCTCGAACATCGCGGTGTCCTTGCACTGCTGGCGCACGCTCACGACGACGACGCGGATGCCGCCCACGCGAACGAGCGCCATCGGGCCCAGCACGATCGTGTGGCCCGCCGCGATGCCGCGCCGGCCCACGACGTTGCCGTCGTGAAGCCCCTCGACGACCGCCTCGGCCTGGAACCGGCCGGAAAGCGGATGGGACTCGTCGCGGTTGAACCGCGCGTGGAAGCTCGCGCCCGCGCCCAGGGCATGGGCCTCGGCGGCGAGCGCCGGGTCGAAGAAGATGCCGAGCAGCGCGCCCTCGACGCCGGCCTTGTGGAAGGCCTCGAGGATCCACACGGTGTTGCCGCGACCGCCGCCGCCGGGGTTGTCGGCCACGTCGGCGAAGAGGAGGGCGGGCTTCGCGGCATCGCGCCCGCAGGCGAGGGCCATGCGCGTCGCGTCCTCGAGGCTGGTGAGCCGGGGCACGTAGCGATGGCGATCGTCCCAGCAGCGGCGCGCGATGTCCTTCGCGAGCGCCTCGGCGAGCGCGGCGTCTCCCCGCGTGGTGACGACGACGCTCATGCCGTTCTTCGGCGTGTCGCCGAGGGAAAAGCCGCTCACCACCGAGACGTTCATCACGCGCGCGTCGATCTTCGACTGGCCGTAGGCGATGATGTCGGCATAGGGGCCGCTCTTCGTGTTCTGCGTGACCGAGGGCGGGATCATCGGAAGCTTCACGAACGCCGCCTCGGGCTTCGCGCCGGCGAGGATCTCGCGCATGAGGCGGGCGCACTCCTCGCCGCGCTCGGCCATGTCGACGTGCGGGTTGGTGCGGTAGGCCACGAGCACGCTCGCGTTTTCCACCATGCGGCGGGAGACGTTGGCGTGCAGGTCCAGGGTCGCGAGCACCGGAACGCTTGGCCCGACGAGGCTTCGCACGCGCTCGAGGATCACGCCGTCGGGGTCCACCTGGCCGGTGCCGATGGCCGCGCCGTGCAGCGCGAGGAAGACCCCGTCGACGGGCATCGCCGCTTCCAGGCGCGAGGCGATGCCGTCGGCCACCTCGAGGAAGAAGGCGTGGTCGATGGGTCCGCTGGCGCCCACCGCCGTCCCCAGGAGCGGCACCGGCGTCCAGGCGCCGGTGGCGTCCATGCCGTCGACGAAGCCGGAGAGCGTCACCGGCCCGACCGGGTGGTCGCTCGACAGGTCGGCCAGCATGTCGCCGCCCCACGAGAGGTAGTTCGCCGCGAACTCCTCGCGCGTGGCGACGGGCGAATGGGCGTTGGATTCGAGCATGAAGGCGGCGATCGCGATGCGGGGGGTGGCCATGGGCGTGGAATGAAACCGGTTTGCGATTGGTTCGGGGGAAAGGGCGTGCGCGTCATTTTCGCCGATTTGGGCGAGAATGAGGCCGGCCCCTGAACCTTTTCGAGGATTCCCATGCTTCGACGATTGCTGTTCCTGGCAGCCTGCTGCCTCCTCCCGGCCGCGCAAGCGCAGAACCTCGTCCTGGGAACGAAGCTCGAGCTGAACACGCTCGACCCCCACTTCTTCGCGGCCTTTCCCACCGGCTCCTCCCACGAGTACCTCTACGACAAGCTTTCGGTCCTGGACGAGAAGCTGCGCGTGACGCCCTCGCTCGCGCAGTCGTGGAAGCTCGTGGACGACCTCACCTGGGAGTTCCGGCTGAGGAAGGGCGTGGTCTTCCACGACGGCTCGCCCTTCACCGCGGACGACGTGATGTTCACCATCGAGCGGGTGCCCAACGTGCCCAACTCGCCCAACTCGTTCTCGCAGTTCACGCGCGGCATCGAGCGCGTGACGAAGGTGGACGACCACACGATCGTGATCCGCACCAAGGCGCCCAACCCGATGCTGCCCAACGACCTGGCCAACGTCTGGATCATCTCGGCCACGGCGGCGAAGGGCGCGAGCACGGCGGACTTCAATTCCGGCAAGGCCGCCATCGGCACCGGCCCCTACCGGCTCGTCGAGTGGGTGAACGGCGAGCGCCTCGTGGTCGAGCGAAACGAGCGCTACTGGGGACCGAAGCCCCACTGGGCGCGGGTGACGGAGCGCGTCATCGCCAAGGACCCGACCCGCCTCGCCGCCTTCCTCAGCGGCGAGGTGGATGCGATCGACGCGGTGCCGATCCAGGACCTCGAGCGGCTGCGCAAGGACGGCCGCTTCGCGCTCTACCGCGGCCCGGCGGCGCTCGTGCACTACGTGGCGCTCGATTCGGCCCGGGACGTCTCCCCGTTCGTGACGGCGAAGGACGGCAAGCCCCTCGGCACGAATCCCCTGAAGGACCGGCGCGTGCGCAAGGCGCTTTCGCTCGCCATCAATCGCGACCTGATCGTCAGGCGGATGATGGAAGGCAGCGCCATCGCGGCGAGCCAGCTGCTGTCGGCGGAATTTCCCGGATCGAGCAAGTCGCTCAGGCCCGACCCGCACGATCCGGCGAAGGCCATGGCCCTGCTGAAGGAGGCGGGGTGGGGCGAGGGGTTCCGGATCGTCCTGCACGCCACGTCCGAGCGCTACCCGAACGATGCCTCCGTGGCGCAGGCCATCGCGCAGATGTGGTCGCGGGCGGGGCTCAAGGCGGAAGTGGAGACGATGCCCGGGTCGGTCTTCTTCTCGCGCGCCTCCAAGCAGGAGTTCAGCGCCTTCGCCGCCCAGTACGGCGCCGAGGAGGCCGCCAACAGCCTGCGCGCCCTGGTGGCGAGCTACAACCCCGCGAAGGGCTTCGGCACCGCCAACCGCACGCGCTATTCCAACCCGATCGTCGATTCGCTCCTGACGGAATCGAACCAGAGCATGGACGACGAGGTGCGCGGCGAGAAGCTCGCCCGCGCCATCAACTTCGCGATGGCCGACCAGCCCCTCATCCCGGTGTTCTACCCGATCTTCGACTTCGCCGCGAAGAAGGATCTCGCGATCACGCCGCGCGCGCAGCGCCGCTTCAACGCGATGATGGTCGCCCCCAGGGCGAAGTAATAGAATCGCGCCATGGCAACCGCCACCCCCGCACCGAACCAGGTCCCCGCGCCGGCCGTCGACCGCAAGCTCACCCTGAAGGAGCTGCTCGAGTGGCTGGTGCATGACGGCCGCGTGGCGCGCGAGGACGCGGCGAAACTGCTCCAGGACCACGCCCGGGCGCGGGCCGGCAAGCACCCGATCACCCTCATCAGCGAGGCGCGGCTGCGCTCGCCGGTGCCGCCCAACGGGGCGCTCAATGCCGAGATGCTCGCCGCGTGGCTGGGCGCGCGGCTGCAGATTCCGTTCTATCACATCGACCCGCTGAAGATCGACCTGCGCGCGGTCACCGAGGTGATGTCCTCCGAGTACGCGCAGCGCCGGGCCATCCTGCCGGTGGAGGCGAGCAGCAAGGAAGTCACCATCGCCACCTGCGAGCCCTTCGTGCGGGTCTGGGAGAAGGAACTCGCCGAGATGCTGCGGGTCACGGTGAAGCGGGTCATCGCGAACCCCGTCGACATCGAGCGCTACCAGGGCGAGTTCTACAACCTCGCCAAGAGCGTGAAGCGCGCCGAGAAGGCCGGCGTGCAGACCTCGGGGCTGTCCAACTTCGAGCAACTGGTGGAACTGGGCAAGGCCGGCCGCCAGCTGGACGCGAACGACCACCACATCGTCCACCTGGTCGACTGGCTGTGGCAGTACGCCTTCGACCAGCGCGCGAGCGACATCCACCTCGAGCCCCGGCGCGACGTGGGCGTGATCCGCTTCCGCATCGACGGCGTGCTGCACGAGGTCTACCAGATTCCCTACCCGGTGCTGGTCGCGATGACCGCGCGCATCAAGATCCTCGGGCGCATGGACGTGATGGAGAAGCGCCGTCCGCAGGACGGGCGCATCAAGACGCGCATGCCCGACGGGGAGGAGATCGAGCTGCGCCTGTCGACCTTGCCCACGGCCCACGGCGAGAAGGTGGTGATGCGCATCTTCGACCCCGACGTGCTCACGCGCGACTTCGGCGACCTGGGCTTCACCCGGGAGGAGACGGAGACCTGGCACCACCTCACGCGGCAAAGCGGCGGGATCCTCCTGGTCACCGGGCCGACGGGCTCGGGCAAGACCACCACGCTCTACACCACCTTGAAGCTGCTGGCCACGCCGGAGGTGAACGTCTGCACCATCGAGGATCCGATCGAGATGGTGGATCCGCGCCTGAACCAGATGCAGGTGAACAGCGACATCGATCTCAACTTCTCCACGGGCGTGCGCGCCCTGATGCGCCAGGACCCGGACATCATCATGGTGGGCGAGATCCGCGACCTGGAGACGGCCGACATGGCGGTGCAGGCCGCGCTCACGGGCCACCTGGTCCTGTCCACGCTGCACACCAACGACGCGCCCTCGGCGGTCACGCGGCTCCTGGATCTCGGCGCGCCTCCCTACCTCCTCAACGCGGCGCTCCTCGGCGTGATGGCGCAGCGCCTCGTGCGCACGCTCTGCCCGCACTGCAAGCAGAAGGTGGCGTTCCAGCGCGAGGACGACCACGCGACGTGGAACGCGATCTGCGCGCCGTTCAAGTCCGTGCCGCCCGCCGAGGTCTGGCGGCCGGTGGGCTGCCTCGAGTGCCGCAACACCGGCTACCTGGGCCGCATCGGCATCTACGAGATCCTCACGCTCACCGTCGACCTCAAGCGCCTGCTCGTCGCCGAGCCGGACCTGGCGAAGCTCACCGAAGCGGCGTACCGGGCGGGCATGCGCCCGCTGCGCCTCTCGGGACTGATGAAGGTCGCCCAGGGGCTCACCACGATCGAGGAAGTCCTGAAGGTCGCCCCCGTCTGATCCCCTTCCCATGAAAAAGACTCTCTACGACCTGATAGGCGTCCCGCCCGTCGCACCCCGCGAGATGATCGCCTCGGCCTGCAAGCGCCGGATCGCGCAGTTGGAACGCCTCGCCACCGAGGAGGCGAAAGCCGAGATCTACGCCGTGCGCGAGGCCTGGTCGCTCCTGGGCGACGACCAGTTGCGCGCGGGCTACGACGCCTCGCTCGCCGCGCCCACCGCGACCACGGCGGCCGCCGGGATCCCGGGCCAGCGAAAGGCCTCCGTGGAAGAACTCGCGAGCGCCTCCTTCGCGAGCGAGCTGCTGAAGCCCCGTCATCTGCTCGCGGAAAACTGGGAGCGCTATCGCAAGCTGGTCTTCGTGCTGCTCTTCGTGGGCTTCATCGCGCTGTCGTCGGTGTGGAACCAGCAGCGGCGCGCGGCAATCGAGAAGCGGCTCGAGGCCGCCACCTACGAGGCCGAGTACGGCGAGCCGCGGCCCGACGAGAAGAAGGCGGCGGCGCCGGCCCCCGGGGCGGCGGCCGAGCCGTTCTCCGCCGAGAAGTTCGAGCAGGAACTGAAGGCGCGCGAGGCGGCCATCCAGGCCGAGGTCTCCAAGGAGCAAACGGCCAGGGAAGACGAGTTCCGCGAGAAGCTCCAGAGCGAGAACGATCCCCGGTCGCGAAATCGCCGCTCGCGCTATCGCTAGGCGGCGGGTTTCGCGGGCGCCGCGGGCGGTTCGCCCAGGATCTCGCGCACCATCGCCGATTCCCGCGCATAGAAGCCCTCGGTGTGGAAAGTCTCCGCGAGCCCGTAGAGCTCGTAGTCGAGGTGGTGGCAAAGCTCGTGCACCAGCGTGCGCAGGAAGGTGCGGAATTTCACGACGTCGTCGCGCGCGGCCGTTCGCATCCATACGCTGATGCGCGCGACGCGGCCGTCGTTGTCGGGCTCGTACAGACCGTGCAGTTCGCCGCCGGCGTCGCTCGGTCGCCGCGCGAGGATGCGAGCGCGGACCGGCGGCGTGGCGAGCTGCGCGTTGAGGGCGTCCAGCAGCGCCTGGCAGGCGCCCTGCGCGGCTCGCGGTTCTCCCGTGGCGAGCGCGGGCTCGACTGCCCGCGCGAGGGGAACCAGCGCGGCGGCGTCGGGAACGGCGACGCGGCGGATCTCGTCGCTCCTGCGGTAGATGCGCTGTCGCGCCGGAGGCAGGCGGTCGTAGTAGGCGAAGGGCATGGGCAGTTGAATTCTAATAGACTCGATCGCATGAACCCGACCATCCTCGCGCGGCGGGCGACGGCCGCCCTGGCGGCGCTCGCGCTCCTCGCCGGCTGCGCGTCGACGGCCCCGGCGCCCGGGGAGAAGCCCGCGCTCGTGGTGCTGATCGTGGTCGACGGCCTCCCGCAGCGCCAGGTGACGGGCTATCGGGACCAGCTCGCCCGGGACGGCCTGAACCGCTTCCTCGAGCGCGGCGCCTGGTACGCCGACGCCCGCTTCGGCCAGGCGAACACGCTCACGGGCCCGGGACACGCGACGATCCTCACCGGCGCCTATCCGCGCGCCACCGGCATCATCGGCAACGAGTGGCGCGACCCGGCCACCGGCGACTACATCTACTGCACCGGCGATCCCGCGCACCAGCCCATCGGCCACCGCGCCGGGAGCCTCGCCGGCACCAGCCCGCGAAACCTGCGCGCGCAGACGCTCGGCGAAGTGATGCAGGCCGCCGACGCTCGCTCGAAGGTGATCTCGGTTTCCGGCAAGGACCGTGGCGCGATCCTGCTCGCCGGTCGCGCGGGCGCCGCCTACGTGTTCATGGCCCAGTCGGGCCGGTTCGCCACCACCACGTACTACCGGAAGGAACACCCGCCCTGGGTCGAGGCCTTCAACGGCGCGAAGCCCGCGGACCGGTACTTCGGTTCCGTGTGGTCGCCGCTCTTGCCCGACATGGCCTACGGGCGGTCGGTGCCGGACGGCCAGCCGTGGTTCGCCCCGGGCGGAAGACTCCCGATGGCGATGGGCGAAGGCCTCGAGGCCCCGGGCCCCGCGTTCTACGGGCGCCTCTACCGGAGCCCGTTCCTCGATGCGCTGACGCTCGACTTCGCGCTCGCCGCCGTCGACGGTGAATTCCTCGGGCGTGACGGCGCGCCCGACCTTCTCGCCGTGAGCCTTTCCGGCCACGACTACATCAACCACGCCTGGGGCGTGGAATCGCGCCTGTCGCACGACCACGTGTTGCAGGTGGACGAGCTCCTCGGGACGTTCCTGCGCGAACTCGACCGCAGGGTCGGCGCGGACCGGTACGTCGCGGTCCTCACCGCCGACCACGGATTCATGCCGGTCCCCGAATACGCGGCCGCCCGTGGCGAGGCGGGAGGACGCCAGAATCCGCGCGAGACGCTCGCGAGGCTCGAAGCGGGGCTCGCGGCGAAGTTCGGCGACGGTCCGTGGACGAAGGGATGGAGCGCGCAGGGCGTGCTCTTCGACCGCCCGCTCGTCGCGAAGCGCGGCGTGGATGAAAGGGCGCTGGGCGAAGCGGCACGGCGGATCCTCCTCGCCGAGCCCGGGCTCGAGGCGGTGTTCACGCGCGCGCAGATCGAGGGCGGCGAAAAGGCGCAGGACGCCTACCTCGACGCCGTGCGCAAGGGTTGGCACCGCGAAATTTCCGGCGACCTGCAGGTCGTCACGAAGCCGGGGTGGATGCTCTCTTCCTACGGCGCCGGAACCACCCACGGGTCGCCGCATCCCTACGACTCGCACGTGCCGATCCTCGTCTACGGACCGCGCTGGGTGAAGCCGGGCCGGCGAGGCGAGCCCGTGGAGGTGGCCGACATCGCGCCCACCCTTGCCGCGATGCTGGGCCTTCCCGCGCCGTCCTCGTCGGAAGGCCGGCCGCTCGCGCTCGCGCCTTGACGGTCCCCGCCGCGCGACGCCTGCCCGGATGACGCAGCGCCTCGAGGCGTGGTTCGCGGCCAACGGCTGGCGGGCCTTCGATTTCCAGCGCGAGGTGTGGAACGCCTATCTCGACGGCGAATCAGGCCTCATCCACTCGGCCACCGGCACGGGCAAGACGCTCGCCGCCTTCCTCGGTCCGGTGGCCGAGGCGATCGCGGAGGGTGCGGCAAAGGCGCCGGCGCTGCGCGTGCTGTGGATCACGCCGATGCGCGCGCTCGCGGGCGACACCGTGGCGTCGCTCGCCCGGGCGCTGGAGGCGACAGGCCTGCCGTGGACGCTCGGCCTGCGCACGGGCGACACGCCGGCGGCGGAACGGGCGAAGCAGTCGCGCAAGCTTCCCTCGGTGCTCGTGACCACGCCGGAGAGCCTCTCGCTCCTGCTCTCCCAGGCCGAGGCGCGCGAGCGGCTCTCCCCGGTGCGCGCGGTGATCGTCGACGAGTGGCACGAGCTGCTCGGCAACAAGCGAGGCGTGCAGGCGGAGCTGGCCCTCGCGCGCCTGAAGCGCTGGAATCCGTCGCTTCGCCTCTGGGGGCTGTCGGCGACGCTCGGCAACCTGGACGAGGCGCTGGAGCGCCTGCTGGCCGGCTCCCCGGGGCGCGTGGTGCGCGGCGTCTGCGACAAGCGTGTCGTGATCGATACGCTCATCCCCGACGACGTCGATCGCTTCCCGTGGGCCGGGCACCTGGGCCTCGCGATGCTCCCGGACGTCGTTCGCGTCCTGGAGGGCTCGCGCTCCACGCTCGTCTTCACCAACACGCGCTCCCAGGCCGAGATCTGGTACCAGGCGATCCTCGAGGCGAGGCCCGGGTGGGCAGGCATCGTCGCCCTGCACCACGGCTCGCTCGACGGGGACGTCCGCCGCTGGGTGGAGGCGGGGCTGAAGGAGGGGCGCCTCAAGGCGGTCGTCGCGACCTCGAGCCTGGACCTGGGCGTGGACTTCTCCCCGGTGGAGCGGGTGTTGCAGATCGGCAGCCCCAAGGGCGTGGCGAGACTGCTGCAGCGCGCCGGCCGATCGGGGCACGCGCCCGGGCAGGAAAGCCGCGTGAGCTGCGTGCCCTCGCACGCCCTCGAGTTCGTGGAGGCCGCGGCGGCGCGGCGCGCGGCCGATGCCCGGCGCATCGAGTCGCGCCGCCCCGTGGACAAGCCGCTCGATGTCCTCGTGCAGCACCTGGTCACCATCGCCGCGGGCGAGGGTTTCGTCGAGGAGGAGCTCAAGGCCGAGGTCCGGTCCTCGCGGGCCTTCCGCGATCTCACCGACGCCGAATGGCGCTGGGCCGTGGACTTCGTCACGCGCGGGGGCGAATCGCTCAAGGCCTACCCGGAGTACCGGCGGGTGGAGGAGGTCGACGGCTGGCACGTGGTCCGGGATGCGGCGATCGCGAGGCGCCACCGCATGTCCGTGGGCACCATCGTCTCGGACGCCTCCATGGACGTGCGCTACGTGGGCGGCAAGCGCCTGGGTCACGTGGAGGAGTCCTTCGTGGCCTGGCTCTCGCCGGG
>DAORTX010000065.1:0-11708 GCA_035432885.1 Usitatibacteraceae bacterium | reverse complement strand
GCTCAAGCACTGCCCGGGCTGCGAGCTCAAGCCCGGGATGCCCGTCGCCCTGCTCCTGCGGCCCGACGACGTGCAGCACGACGACGACGCCGCGCTCACGGCGGAGGTGGTCAAGAAGTCCTTCCGCGGCGCGGAGTTCCTCTACACGCTCAAGCTCGACGACGGCAAGCAGCTGCTGTCGCTCGTGCCCTCGCACCACAACCACGCCATCGGCGAGAGAATCGGGATCAAGCTCGACGTGGACCACGTCGTGGCGTTCCCGCGCGCCGAGGGCGCGGACGACTGAGCGACGGCCGGACGCCTACGCGTACTTGCGCGCGTCCTCGATGACCTTGCCGTCGTTCGGCAGGGAACCGGCCGCGACGAAGTGCACCTCGCCGCGCAGCTTGGTGACGTCCCGCAGCGTCGCCTCCACCGCCTGCATGAGCGCCAGGTCCGGCGGGCCGTCGCGCTCGACGCGCAGCAGCAGGGTGTCGTTGCCGCCGTCGTTGCCCACGACGAGGCGCGCCTTGCCCAGGCCGTGGCGTTCGGCCACCCGCGCGACCTGCTCCGGGTGCACGAAGAGGCCGCGCGCCTTGGTGGTCTGGTCGGCGCGCCCCATCCACCCCTTGATGCGCGTGTTGGTGCGCCCGCACGGGCTCGGCCCCGGGAGCACCGCCGAGAGGTCGCCGGTGGCGAAGCGCACCAGCGGATAGTCCTCGTTGAAGGGGGTGACGACCACCTCCCCCACCTCGCCCGCGGCCACCGGGTCGCCGGTGCCGGGCCGGACGATCTCGAGGATCACCTCCTCGTCGACGACGAGGCCCTCGCGCGCGGCCGTCTCGTAGGCGATGACGCCCAGGTCCGCCGTGCCGTAGGCCTGGTAGGCGTCGATCCCGCGCGCGCGCACGAATTCGCGCACCGGCGGCAGGAACGCCTCGCCCGAGACGAGCGCCCGCTTGATCGAGGAGGAGTCCACGCCCAGCTCGTCGCACTTCTCGAGGATGAGCTTGAGGAACGACGGCGTGCCCACGTAGCCCGCGGGCCGCAGGTCCGCGATCACGCGCGCCTGCATCTCGGTCTGCCCGACGCCGCCCGGGATCACCGCGCAGCCCACGCGGTGCAATCCGGTCTCGAACATGCTGCCGGCGGGCGTGAGGTGGTACGAGTAGCAGTTGAGGACGACGTCGCCCGGGCGGAAGCCCGCGGCGAACAGGCCGCGCGCGGCGCGCCAGAAGTCGGGGCGGCGGCCCTCCGGGTCGTAGATCGGCCCGGGCGAGACGAAGATGCGCGCCAGGCCCGAGGCCGGCGTCGCATTGAGGCCGCCGAAGGGCAGCTCCGCCCGCTGCATGTCCATGAGCGCGGACTTGCGCGTGACCGGAAGCCTCGCCAGCGCGGCGCGCGAGCCGACGGCCGCCGGGTCGACGTCCGCGAGGACCCTCGCGAAATGGGCGCTCGCCTTGCGCGCGAAGCCCACCTGCGCGGGCAGGCGCGCCATCAGCTCGCGCTCGCGGGCGGCCGCCTCGCGCGTCTCGAGCGCGTCGAAGTGCTCGCCCGTCACGACAGCCACCGCTTGCGGCGCCGGTAGTTCTTGGTGTCGCGGAAGCTCTTGCGCCCCGCGGTCGAGATCCCGAGGTAGAACTCCTTCACGTCCTCGTTCTCGGAGAGCGCGTGGGCGGTTCCCTCCATCACCACGCGGCCGTTCTCCAGGATGTAGCCGAAGTCCGCGAAGCGAAGCGCCACCATGGTGTTCTGCTCGGCGAGCAGGAAGCTCACCCTTTCCTTCGTGTTCAGGTTCTTCACGATCTCGAAGATCTCCTCGACGATCTGCGGGGCGAGGCCCATCGAGGGCTCGTCGAGCAGGATCATCGTGGGGCGCGCCATGAGCGCGCGCCCGATGGCGGTCATCTGCTGCTCGCCGCCGGAGGTGTAGCCCGCCTGCGAGGTCCTGCGCTGCTTCAGGCGCGGGAAGAATGCGTAGACGCGCTCGAGCTCGGCGCGGGTCTCGGCGCGGGAGATCGCGCGTGTGTACGCGCCCGTGAGCAGGTTCTCCTCCACCGTCAGGTGGGCGAAGCAGTGCCGCCCCTCCATCACCTGGACCACCCCGCGCTTCACGAGGTCTGAGGGCGTCATGCTGTCGACCCGCTCGCCGCGGAACTCGATCAGGCCCTTGGTCACCTCGCCGCGCTCGGCCCGCAGCAGGTTGGAGACGGCCTTGAGCGTGGTCGTCTTGCCCGCCCCGTTGGCGCCCAGGAGCGCCACGATCCCGCCCTCGGGAACGGAGAGCGAGACCCCCTTCAGCACGAGGATCACGTGGTTGTAGATGACCTCGATGCCATTGACCTCGAGGAGTGGCCTCGCCGCTTCGGCTTTTGGGATCGCGTTCATGTGGGAAATGCGGGAGGGGACGGGCCCCTCCCGATCCTCCTCCTCCTCGCTACTTCTCCTTCGAGCAGTCGCGCGGCGTGAGCTTCTTTTCCGCCGCATATGCCTTGGCCGACGCCTCGATGAGGGGGCGCAGGAACTTCTGGTCCGCCTCGTACCAGTCCGAGGTGTAGCTCCACTCCTTGCCGTCCCAGGTATGGATGCGGCCGCGGGCCACGCCCTCGTGGTTGCGGCACGAGGTCTTGATGGGCTGCACCGTGTCGCCGAAACCCAGGGCCTTGATCTTCGCGGCATCGAGGTTCAGGTTCTCGGCGCCCCAGCGGACCTCCTCGCCGGTCACGACGCGCTTGCCGTGCTTCGACTGGGCCTGCTTGATGGCCTCCACCGACAGCATCGCGGAGATCATGCCCCGGTTGTAGAGGACGCTCCCGATCTCGTCCTTGCTCTTCGCGGTGCCCTTGCCCTTGGCGTAGAGGTGCTTCTCGATGTCCTTGTGCACCGCCAGGCCCTTCTCCGAGGAGTGGCCCAGCGTGATGCCGTTGTAGCCCTTGGCGGCCATTTCCGCGGGAAGAACGTCCGGCTCGGCGGAGGACCACCACACGCCGAACATCTGCAGGCGCGGGTAGGAGACCGCGATCGCCTCCTTGATCGAGGTGGAGTTCATGACGCCCCAGCCCCAGAGGAACACGTAGTCCGGGCGCTGCTGGCGGACCTGCAGCCACGTCGCCTTCTGCTCGACGCCGGGGTGCGTCACGGGCAGCTTGATGAACTGGAAGCCGTGCTTCTTCGCGTGCTCCTCGAGCGCGCGGATCGGCTCCTTGCCGTAGGGCGAGTCGTGGTAGACGAGCGCGATCTTCTTGCCCTTGAGCGAGCCCTTCTTCGCCACGTGCTGCACGATCATGTCGGCCGCGGACCAGTAGGTGCCCAGCAGCGGGAAGTTCCACGCGAAGACGCTGCCGTCGGCCGATTCCGACCGGCCGTAGCCCGTCGTCATGAGCACGATCTTGTCGGCGGCGACCTTCTCGGTGAGCGCGAAGGTGATGCCGGTCGACAGCGGGTTCACCGCCACCGGCTTCTTGCTCTTCAGGCGCTCGTAGCACTCGACGCCGCGGTCGGTCGCGTAGCCCGTCTCGCACTCCTCGAAGGCGAGCTTGATGCCGTTCACGCCGCCGTCGCGCTCGTTCACGAGCTTGAGGTAGTCCACGAAGCCGTCGGCCCAGGGCACCCCGTTGGGCGCGTAGGCGCCGGTGCGGTAGACCAGCACCGGCACGAAGATCTCGTTCGCCTGCGCCGCAGCCTCGTGCACCATGCCCAGCGCGCCGGCCACGGCGATGGCCGCCGCGGCGGCCTTCATCCTGATGCTCTTCTTCATCTCCATCCTCCTCCTTGTGTTGGTGCGGTTGTCTGCGATTGCCTGCTGCCTGCGGCTTCAGTGCGGGAACGGCCAGAGCCGGAGCTTCTCCTTGCCGATGGCCCACAGGCGGGCAAGCCCGTGCGGCTCGACGATCAGGAAGAACACGATGAGCGCCCCGAAGATCATGAACTCGATGTGGGAGATCAGCGCGGTGGACATGTCGATGCCCAGCCACCCGGGAAGCTGGTTGAGCACGAGCGGCAGGATGACGATGAACGCCGCCCCGAGGAAGGACCCGAGGATCGAGCCCAGCCCGCCGATGATCACCATGAAGAGCAGCTGGAAGGAGCGGTTCACGTCGAAGGCGAGCGGCTCCCAGGCCCCCAGGTAGACGAAGGCCCACAGGGCGCCCGCGAGGCCCACGAAGTACGAGCTCACCGCGAAGGCCGTCACCTTGGCGTAGAGGGGACGGATGCCGATCACCTCCGCGGCCACGTCCATGTCGCGCATGGCCATCCAGGAGCGCCCGATCGCCCCGCGCGTGAGGTTCCGGGCAACGAGCGCGAAGACGCAGACGAACGCCAGCACGAAGAGGTACTTGTCCACCGGCGTCTCGATCGACCACCCGAAGGTCTTCAGCGGCGGCGCCGTCACCGACCCCGAGGACGAGTAGTTGGTGAACCACCCGATCCGCGCGAAAGCCCAGTCGAGGAAGAACTGCGCGGCAAGCGTGGCGACAGCCAGGTAGAAACCCTTGATCCGCAGGCTCGGCAAGCCGAAGAGCACGCCGACCACCATCGACGCGAGTCCCGAGAGGAGGAAGACCACGACGAGGTTCAGGTCCGGCACGCGCACGACGAGGTTGTAGGCCGCATACGCCCCCACCGCCATGAACCCGCCGGTGCCCAGCGACACCTGGCCGCAGAAGCCCACCAGGATGTTCAACCCGATGGCCGCGAGCGCGAGGATCAGGAACGGCACCAGGATCGCGCGCAGGAGATATTCGTTCGCGAAGAGCGGCACGGCGCCGAAAGCGAAGGCGAGCACGAGCAGGACGAACACCTTGTCCTGCAGGATCGGAAAGAGCTGCTGGTCCGACTCGTAGGTGGTCTTGTACTGGCCGGTTTCGCGGTAGATCACGGTCTGGTCCCCTATACCCGGTCGATGCGCCGTTCGCCGAAGAGACCTTCGGGCCGGAACAGGAGAAAGACGAGGGCGAGCACGTAGGCGAACCAGTTCTCGATCCCGCCGCCCAGCATCGGGCCGAGGTAGACCTCGGAGAGCTTCTCCCCGAGGCCGATGATGAGCCCGCCGATGATCGCGCCGGGAATGGAGGTGAAGCCGCCCAGGATCACCACCGGCAGCGCCTTCAGCGCCACCAGCTGCAGCGAGAACTGCACCCCGAGCTTCGATCCCCAGATGATGCCGGCCACGAGCGCCACCAGCCCGGAGACGCTCCACACGATCACCCAGATGCGGTTGAGCGGAATGCCGATCGACTGCGCGGCCTGGTGGTCGTCGGCCACGGCCCGCAGCGCCCGCCCGGTGCTCGTCTTCTGGAAGAAGAGCGCCAGCAGGCCCACGAGCGTGGCCGCGAGGATCGCCGCGATCACGTCCTCCATGCCCACGAGGATGCCGCCCTCGAACACGTTCTCCAGCAGGATCTTCGGAACCTTCGGCATGCCGACGTCCAGCGTGTAGATGTCGCTTCCCCAGATGGTCTGGCCCAGGCCGTCCAGGAAGTACGCGATGCCGAGCGTGGCCATGAAGAGCACGATCCCCTCCTGGTTCACGAGCGGGCGCAGCACCAGGCGCTCGATCACCCAGGCGACCGCCACCATGATCGCCATCGTGACCGCGAGCGCCACCGGCAGCGGCATGAATTCCATGAGGCGCACGAGCGAGAGCGCCGCGAAGAGCACCATCGCGCCCTGGGCGAAGTTGAACACGCCCGAGGCCTTGAAGATGAGGACCAGCCCCAGCGCCACCAGCGAATAGAGCACCCCCGACATGAGGCCGCCCAGCACCACCTCGAGCCACTGCGGGAAGCGAGCGTCCCCCGCGAAGAGGGGCGCGAAAGCCCCGATCGTGAGCAGGCCGATCAGGACCCAGGTCATCCACTTCTTCTGGAAGAAGTCCATGGCCGCCTCAGTGCTTCACGCCGAGATAGGCGTCGATGACCGACTGGTTGGACCGCACCTCGTCGGGCGTGCCGTCGCCGATGAGTTTCCCGTAGTCGAGCACCGCGACCCGGTCCGACAGGTCCATCACCACGCCCATGTCGTGCTCGATCAGCACGATGGTGGTGCCGAACTCGTCGTTCACGTCGACGATGAAGCGGCACATGTCCTGCTTTTCCTCGACGTTCATGCCGGCCATGGGTTCGTCGAGCAGCAGCACCTTGGGCTCGGCGGCGAGCGCGCGCCCCAGGTCGACCCGTTTCTGCAGGCCGTAGGGCAGCCGGCCCACGGGCGTCTTGCGGACGTGCTGGATCTCGAGGAAGTCGATGATCTCCTCCACCCGGCGGCGGTGGCGCACTTCCTCGCGCAGCGCCGGGCCGACGCGAAGCGCCTGCAGCAGGATGTTGGAGCGGATCATGAGGTTGCGGCCCGCGAGCATGTTGTCCAGGACCGACATGCCCTTGAAGAGCGCGAGGCTCTGGAAGGTGCGCGCGATCCCCATGCTCGCCGCGCGGTGCGGGTCCATGGCGTGGCGGCGCTCGCCCAGGAAAGTCACGTGGCCCTGCTGCGGGTGGTAGACGCCGTTGATCACGTTCAGCATCGAGCTCTTGCCCGCGCCGTTGGGGCCGATGATGGCGCGGATCTCGTGCTCGCGAACGTCGAAGGTGATGTCGGTGAGCGCCTTCACGCCGCCGAAGGCGAGCGAGATCTGCTCCACCTTGAGGATCACGTCGCCGAACTGGCGCGGCGCCGTGCTCATGCCGCCTTCCTGGCCGCCGCCGGGGCGAAAGTCTTCGCCTCGCGCACCGCGAGCTGCGCGCGCACCGTGCCGGTTCGCCCGTCCTCGAAGCGCACCTGCGCCTCGACCCAGCAGTGGTCGGTGTCGCCGTAGAGGGCGTGCACGACCGTTTCGTACTTCTCCGCGATGAACCCCCGGCGCACCTTGCGCGTGCGCGTGAGCTCGCCGTCGTCGGCGTCCAGTTCCTTGTGCAGCACGACGAAGCGGTGGATCTGGCTGCCGGCGAGCTTGGGATCGTCGGCGAGGTCGGCGTTCACCTTCTCGACGCATTCGGCCACGAGGTCATAGACCTGGGGCTTGGCCGAGAGGTCCTGGTAGCCCGAGTAGGCGATGCCGCGCCGCTCGGCCCAGTCGCCCACGGCCTGCATGTCGATGTTGATGATGGCCGTGGTCTGCGGCCGCGCGTGGCCGAAGGCCACGGCCTCCTTGATCGCGGCGAAGAACTTCAGCTTGTTCTCGAGGTACTTGGGCGCGAAGAGCGTGCCGTCCTGGAGCTTTCCCACGTCCTTCGCGCGGTCGATGATCTTCAGGTGCCCGTCGGCGTCGAAGTAACCGGCGTCGCCCGTGTGGTACCAGCCGTCGGCGTCCTTCGCCTCGCGGGTGGCCGCCTCGTTCTGGTGGTACTCGACGAAGAGCCCCGGGCTGCGCAGCACGATCTCGCCGTTGTCGAGAAGCCTCACCTCCACGCCCTTCATGGGCGGGCCGACGGTGTCGGGCTTCACCTGCCCGTTGGGCTGGACGCAGACCATCACGCAGGTCTCGGTCTGGCCGTAGATCTGCTTCAGGTTGATGCCGAGCGAGCGGTAGAAGACGAAGAGGTCGGGCCCGATGGCCTCGCCCGCGGTGTAGGCGATGCGGATGCGCGACATGCCGAGCGAATTGCGCAGCGGCCCGTAGATGAAGAGCCCGCCCAGGAAGTAGCGCAGCCGGTCGATGCCCGGGACGGGCAGCCCGTCCAGGATCCGCGCGCCCACGCGCCGCGCGATGCCCATGTAATGCCGGTAGAGCCAGCGCTTGATCCGCCCGGCGTCCTCCATGCGGATGGTCACCTGCGTGAGCAGCGCCTCCAGCACGCGCGGCGGCGCGAAGTAGTAGGTGGGCCCGATCTCGCGCATGTCGGTGATGACCGTCTCGGCCGATTCCGGGCAATTGATGCGAAAGCCGGTCACGAGCCACTGCGCGTAGGAAAAGAGATTCTGGCCGATCCAGGCCATGGGCAGGTAGGCGAGGACCTCGTCGTCGTCGCGAAGCCCCTCGAGTTCCGCGTAGGCGCGGCTCGTGTTGACGAGGTTGTCGTAGGAGAGCACCACGCCCTTGGGATTGCCCGTCGTGCCCGAGGTGTAGAGCATGATGGCGGTGTCGGCGCCGCTTGACCTGGCGATCGATTCCTCGAGGAAGCCGGGGTGGTCCTTCGTCCAGGCCTCGCCCTCGGCGCGCAGCGAATCGCAGGAGGAAAGCTCCTCGCGCCGGTAATGGCGGAAGCCGCGCGGGTCGTCGTAGAAGATGTGCTTGAGTTTCGGGCATTGCGGCAGGATCTCGAAGAGCTTGTCGGCCTGCTCCTGGTCCTCGACCACCGCGAACTCGATCTCGGCGTTCTGGAACACGTAGACCATCTCCGGCGCCGGCGCGTCCTGGTAGAACGGCACCGGGATGCCGCCCAGCGCCTGGGTGGCGAGCTGCGCCCAGTAGAGCCGCGGCCGGTTGTCGCCGATGACGGCGAGGTGCATGCCGGGGGCGAAGCCGCGCGCGGCGAGACCGGCGGCCAGCAGGCGCACTTCCGCCGCGACCTGGCCCCAGGTCCAGCTCTGCCAGATGCCCAGGTCCTTCTCGCGGATGGCGGGTCGATCGCCCCGCTCGCCGGCGTGGGCGAGCAGGAGCTTCGGAAACGTATCGGCGACCGCTGCGGCGGTGGCCATGGTTTTTCTCCTCCTCGGGGTACCGTCTTTTGGGGCCAGTGTAGCGGGGGGGCCTCGCGGCCGGTTGTCTTTTCGTTGACAATCGCCCCTGCGTACCCCCGTGAAAACCCTTACCGACCTGCTCGAGGCCTCCCACTGGACGAAGTCCCTGTCCCGGGAGCAGCGTGCCCGCGTCGAGGCCGAGACCGCGCTGAAGGACGTGCCCGCGGGAGCCTTCGTGTGCCGCAAGGGCGACCCGGTGGAGAACTGGATCGGCATCGTGCACGGGCTGGTGAAGATGACCAGCGTCTCGCCCGAAGGCAAGACCACCACGTTCCTCGGCGTGGCCGGCGGCGGCTGGTTCGGCGAAGGCTCGCTGCTCAAGGACCAGACGCGCAAGTACGACATCGTGGCGCTGCGGGCGACGCGGGTCGCGCTCATGCCCAAGGCCACCTTCGACTGGCTTCTCGATACCGACATCGCCTTCAACCGCTTCCTGATCGTGCAGCTGAACGAGCGCCTCGCCCAGTTCATCGCGATGGTGGAAAACCAGCGGCTTCTCGAGCCCGACGCCCGGGTGGCGCGTTCCATCGCCGCGCTCTTCAACCCCGTCCTCTATCCCGCCATGGCGCCCGAGGTGCAGATCTCGCAGGCGGAAATCGGCTACCTGTCCGGCGTCTCGCGCCAGCGAGTGAACCAGGCGCTGCAGGTCCTGGAGGCCGCGGGTCTCATCAAGGTGGAGTACGGCGGCCTGCGCATCCGCGATCTCGAGGGTCTTCGCGCCTTCGGGACCTAGGGCCCGCTAGCGCGCCATGGTCGGCCGGGCGAAACCGTCCGCCACCGTCATCGCGCCCGCGCGCACGAGTTGGTCGACGATCCTCGTACCGAGTCCCGCCAGCCCCTCGCCCAGGAAGCGCCCGTCCAGGTCGCCGTAGCAGGGAACGCGCGCCACGTAGGCATCGACGTCGGCCACCGCGATGCCGCCGCGCGCGAGCATGGAGAAGACGAACATCACCTTCATCATGTGCCGCGCGGTGCGCCGGGGATCGGCGGCGAAGGAGGCGAGCCTCGACCGGGCGCGGGCGAGCGCGCCGGCCACGTCCTCGAAGGGCTCGCCGTGCCCGGGGATCACGACGCGGGGATCGAGGCGCTCGATCGTCTCGAGCGCGGCGAGCGCGGCCGCGACGAAGGGATTGGGCGTCTCGTGGGCCCAGACGAAGCCCAGCCCGTTTTCCCACAGCGCGTCCCCGGAGATGAGGATGCGCTCGGCGGGATCGAAGAAGGCGAGCGCTTCCATGTCGTGGCCCGGGGCCGCGTGGGCCTGCCATTCGCGGCCCGCGGCGCGAAAACTCTCCCCCGCGGCGATCGTGCACTGGTAGGAAAAGCGCTCCGCGACCTGGTCGACGTAGGCGTTCCAGCTTTCCTGGATCGACCAGTCGTCGATCGTGGGAACTTCGTCCCGCGGAATGGTGATCGGGCAGCCGTAGGCCCGCGCGATGGCCGCGTTGCCGCCGATGTGGTCGGAATGGCAATGGGTGTTCACGAGGGATGCCAGCGGCTCCGCGCCGAGCATCGCCGGATCGCGAAGCCGGGCGATCGTCTCCGCGGCACACGCGTGGTAGCCCGAATCCACGAGCACGTGCCCCTGCGGCGAACGCAGCAGGACCTGGTTGCAGTTGAGCCATCCGCGAACGGCGACGCGAACGTTGTCGGGAAGCAGTGGCATGGGGATGCGGCGCTCGAATCCGGCCCGGCCCGCCAGTGTAGCGCGGCGGCCCGCCCTGCCCCGAGGGTTATAATTCGCCATCGACTTTCCGCGCGAATCCCTCCCACCATGCAGATCGACAAGAGCGTGTTTCTCATCGCCGGCGGCGGCTCCGGGCTCGGCGCCGCCACGGCAAAGCGGCTGGCGGCCGCGGGCGCGAAGGTGGTCATCGCCGACGTGAGCGATGCCGGCGACTGGGTGGCCAGGCAGTTCGGCGGCCAGGGACGCTTCATCAGGACGGACGTGGCCGACGAGGCCCAGACGCAGGCCGCGGTCGATCTCTGCGTGTCGGCCTTCGGCGCGATCCACGGCGTCGTCAATTGCGCGGGCGTGGCCCCGGGCGAGCGCGTGGTCGGCAAGAACGGCCCCCATGGGCTGGCAAGCTTCGAGCGCGCGGTGCGCATCAACCTGACCGGCACCTTCAACGTGATCCGGCTTGCCGCGGCGAAGATGAGCGCGCAGCCGCCCTTCGCCTCCGGCGAGCGCGGCGTCATCGTGAACACGTCCTCCGTGGCGTCCTTCGAGGGCCAGATCGGCCAGGCGGCCTACGCGGCGTCGAAGGCCGGGGTGAACGGCATGACGCTGCCGATCGCGAGGGAACTCGCGCGCTTCGGCATCCGCGTGGTCACCATCGCCCCCGGCATCTTCGACACGCCCATGCTCCAGGGCATGAGCGAGGAGATCCGCACCTCCCTCGGCGCGCAGGTTCCCTTCCCGCCCCGCCTCGGGCGCCCCGACGAATACGCGGCGCTCGTCGAGCACATCGTCGAGAACGAGGTCCTGAACGGCGAGGTGATCCGGCTCGACGGCGCCATCCGCATGGGCGCGAAGTAGTCCGCCCGGCGAAGTCCCTCGCGTCCGCCGCTTGACAGAAGCCCTCGCTTCTGGCGCGGCACGGGTGCAAGGAGAGGCCGTTTCGGGCGATAATTACGGTTCAGGGCTGCCTTCGTGGCAGCCATCCCGCCCCTCTCCGGGGCCCCCAGCGCATCGGAGCCCGTTTGCCGTTCGACATGGACCTCCCGGAGGAACTCGACCAGCTTCGCGCCAGCACCCGGCGCCTGTGCGAGGACGAGCTCTCCCCGCGCGCGGCGGACATCGACCGCGCCAACGAATTCCCCGCCGACATGTGGGCAAAGCTGGGCAGCCTGGGCCTGCTCGGCATGACCGTGCCCGAGGAATTCGGCGGCACCGGGCTGGGCTACCTTGCGCACGTGATCGCCATGGAGGAAGTCTCGCGGGCCTCGGCCTCCGTGGGCCTGTCCTACGGCGCGCACTCCAACCTCTGCGTGAACAACCTCTACCTCAACGGCACCGGGGCGCAGCGCGCGAAGTACCTGCCGAAGCTCTGCTC
>DAORTX010000064.1:0-11712 GCA_035432885.1 Usitatibacteraceae bacterium | reverse complement strand
TCGTGCAGGTCGCGTCGCCACGCGAGAACCTTGGATTCCACGCGGTCGGCGGCGGCGATGAGGACGGCATCGTGGCGAAACGGGGTGTCGGGGGCGTTCATGGGGGCGTCGGCAGGGAGCGTTGGCGAGTGGCCATTGTAGCCGGGCCGCTCGCCCGCCCGTCTATAATTGGCCGTCGTCCCTACCGCGCGCCTTCCCGACGCCCAACGCCATGGAAAACCTCGAACCGAAGGAAGCCCACGCCTTCCTCCAGGAGCATCCCGACGCGGTGTTCATCGACTGCCGCAGCGAAATGGAATTCATGTTCGTCGGCCACCCCGTGGGCGCCATGATGGTGCCCTGGTACGACGGCGCCGAATGGGACCTGAACCCGCACTTCGTCGGGCAGGTGAAGAAGCTCGCCGGCGCCAACTTCCGCAACCGGCCCATCGTCCTCATCTGCCGAAGCGGCAACCGCACCGTCGAAGCGGGCAACACGCTGGAGGCGGCCGGGTTCCAGCACGTGGTCAACGTGCTCCACGGCTTCGAAGGCGACCTGGACGACCACCACCACCGGAACGCGAAGAACGGCTGGCGCGTCGCGGGACTCCCCTGGCAGCAATACTGAAGGGGACGCTTCCCTTCGCGCGATGAGCAATACCGAAGGGGACGCTTCCCTTTACCCGGACGGCAAGAGGGTCGCGTCGCCCTTGCCGCCCGCCTCCCTCGCCTGGCTCATCTGGGGGCTGGGGGCGGCGCTCTATCTCATCGCGTTCTACCAGCGGGTGGCCCCGGCGGTGCTGGTGCAGGAGCTCACGCGCGAATTCGCGCTCACCGGCGCGGCGCTCGGCAACCTCTCGGCGTTCTATTTCTACAGCTACGTCGCGATGCAGATCCCCACGGGCCTGATCGCGGACCGCTGGGGCCCGAGAAAGCTCCTCACGGCAGGCGCTGCGCTCACGGCGCTGGGCACGCTCGTCTTCGCGCTGGCGCCCACGGCCTACGTCGCCAACGCGGGCAGGCTCGCGATCGGCGCGGCCGCGGGGGTCGCGTTCGTGGCGATGCTCAAGCTCGCGAGCCACTGGATGCCGTCTCGCCAGTTCGCGCTCGCGAGCGGCGTGGCGCTCTTCGTGGGCGTGGTGGGGGCCACGATCGCCGGCGCGCCGCTGCGGATCGCCGTGGATGCCATGGGCTGGCGCAACGTGATGATCGCGAGCGCCGTGGCGACCGCGTTCGTGGCGGTGGCGATCTGGCTCGTCGTGCGCGACGACCCCTCCGAGCGCGGATACCGTTCCCACTTCCCGCACCGCGCGGGCGACGCCGCCGACCGGGGCTCGATGTGGGCGGACCTGAAGGCCGTGCTCGCCTACCGCAACACGGTGCTGCTCTTCTTCATCCCCGGCGCCTTTTCCGGCATCGTGCTCATGTTCGCGGGACTTTGGGGCGTGCCCTTCCTCACCACGCACTATGGCTACACCACGGCGGAAGCGGCACTGCTCGCCTCCCTCACGCTGATTTCGTGGAGCGTGGGCAGCATCGCCTACGGGCCGATCTCGGAGCGCGCGGGCGGCAGGAGAATCCCCTACATCGCCGGATTGCTCGGCACGATGGCGCTGTGGGCCGCGATCGTCTGGGTGCCGGGATGGAGCCGGCCCGCGCTCGTGGCCCTGCTTGCCGCCCTCGGGCTCGCGGGCGGCGCCTTCATCCTCAACTTCCCGTTCGCCAAGGAAAGCGTGCCCGCGCGCTTCGCCGGCACCGTCTCGGGAATCGCCAACATGGGCGTGATGATGGGCGGGCTGGTCATGCAGCCCCTCGTGGGCTGGGCGCTCGACCGGCACTGGACCGGCGCGCTCTCGCCGGGCGGCGCGCGGCTCTACGACCTCGCCGCCTACCAGGGCGCGTTCTCGCTGCTTTTCGCCTGGGGCGCGCTGGCGCTCCTGCTCCTCCTTTTCACGCGCGAGACCGGCTGCCGGCAAACCGCGTAACGCGGCGTACCCGGGAGGTACTGCGTTCACACGGCGATGTGCGCGGTGCGTGGCCTTTGTGCATCCGCGGAGTGAAATGCAGGGGAGACGATGGCTGGCTTTTGCGCATCCACGGAGTGAAATGCAGGGGGCGAGGTTGGTTGGGTTTGTTTTTTGGTTCGGGCCGAATGAACTTGCTCCCGTCATCGATGCCGGGGAGATCTCGACAAGGAACCGAGCGGCGACGTCCGATGCAATTTGACTCGGCCCGAACCAAAAAAAAACCCAACCAACCTCGCCCCTTCTCTGCGGCGGTCGCCCCTAGCTCCAGCCAAACGCCTCTTCTTCCGGCGATCGCCCCTAGCTCCAGCCAAACGCCTCTTCTTGCGGCGGTCCCCCCTAGCTCCACCAAACGCCTCTTCTTGCGGCAGTCGCCTCCGCCACCCGCGCTACGCCGCAAGCTTTCGCGAACTCTTGTAGTACAGCCGCCAGCAGGCGAATCCGGCGAGCATCATCGCCGCCATCGCCACCGCCATCCAGCGCGTGTCGTGGAAGACGGCGGGCGCGATCACGCCGGCGGTGATGGTGTTGAGCATTCCCGAGACGAAGCCCTGGAGCGAGGCGGCCATGCCGCGGCGCGTGGGGAAGAGATCGAGCGTGGTGAGCGAGATCGTCGGCATCGCCATCGCCGTGCCGATGGCATAGAAGAAGACCGGCATCACCGCCCAGGGAACCGCCGGCGTGAAGGCGAAGGAGTAGGCGAGGTTCGCGGCCGCGGACACGCCCATGAAGGTGTAGGCGCGCCGCAGGGTCTGCGCCCGCGACAGGCGCCCCGCCGCCCGGCCGGAGAGCTGCGAGCCCACGAGGATGCCCGCGATCGACGGTATGAAGAGCCACGAGTACTCCGTGGGCGCGAGCTTCAGGTGCGTCGACAGGAACATCGGCGCCGACAGGATGTAGAGGAAGAACGCGTTGAAGTTGAAGCCCATGGCGAGCGAGAGCAGCAGGAAGGGGCGGTTCACCGCCACCTCGCGGTATCCGTGCAGCAGCGCCCGCGGATGGAACGAGTGGCGATTCTCCGCGGGCAGCGTCTCGCGCAGCAGCCGCGCGCCGGCCACCACGAGCACCACGCCGACCGCGGCGAGGAACCAGAAGATCGAGCGCCAGCCCAGGGACTCGAAGAGCACGCCGCCGACGATCGGCGCGATCACCGGGGCGAGGCCGAAGAAGAGCGTCACCATCGACATCAGCCGCTGCGCGTCCTCCTCCTGGTAGAGGTCGCGGATCATGGCGCGGCCGACGACGATGCCGGCCCCGGTGGAGGTGCCCTGCAGCATCCGCCACAGGATCAGCGTGTGCACGTTGTCGGAGAGCGCCGCGCCCACCGAGGCAAAGGTGAAGACCACCAGCGCGATCACGATCACGGGCTTGCGCCCGAAGCTGTCGGAGAGCGCGCCGTGGAAGAGAAACATCACCCCGAAGGCGAGGAGGTAGGCGGAGAGCGTCTGCTGCATCTCGATGGGGGTGGCGCCCAGCGCCGCCTGCATGCCGCCGAAGGCGGGCAGGTAGGTGTCGACGGAAAACGGGCCGAGGGTGGCGAGCGCGCCCAGCAGGGCCGCGAAGGCGATGCGGAAGGAGCGCGACTGCCGGTCGGGCGCGCTCAACGGACGTCCTCCGGCATCACGCATTTCGGGCTGCGCTTCGCGAGCGCGCCGTCGAAGTCTTCCACCGCGCGCTTCATCACCGCCGAATCGCCGGCGTGGCAGGTGAGGCACGCGCCCACCGCGAGGATGCGGCGCTGTTCCGCCACGGAAAAAGGCCGCGCGCCTTCCCGCGTCGAGACCATGCCCTCGCGCGCCCGGAGAAATCCCGTCCACGCATCCGCCGGCAGGCCGTCCTGCGGCGAGGCTTTTTCCGCCGGCCTGAATTCCCAGCGGCCCGCCTTGCCCGAGACGACGTAGCGAAGCGCGCCCTTGCCGAAACCGAGCGCGACCGGATCGCGGTGGCACGACTCGCAGGAGCGCGACTCGCGCCGGATGGTGTGCGCGAAGAGCTTCGCGTAGAGCCGGCGAAAGATCACGTCGGGCGCCTTGCCGGCCTCGCGGTTGCGATCGAAGCCCATGATCATTCCCGGCACGAAGGTGTCGATCGCGCCGCGCTCGCGCGATTCCGACAGGACGCCCAGTGTGGGCAACGTGGCCTCGAAAGGCCCGGCGGTCTCGTTCCAGGTGCCCTTCACCCACGCCTGGGCCGCGTGGTCGAAACCTTCTCCGGCCGGGTCGAACGTCGTGTGGCAGGCCACGCAACGCGGCGCCCAGGCGGCGTGGCAGCTCGCGCAGGAGAGCCGGGCGTGGCCCTTCGACGCGGTGCAGGCCGCGAGCGGAGCCTTCAGCGCGTGCGCCTCGCCCGTGCGCTTGCGCAGCAGCCGCGCGCCCTTGCCTTCCTCCACGACGACATTCACCAGCGGCTCGCCGTCGCGCGTGGTGCCCATGCGCCGCGCGCCCGAGAGCGATTGCCCGCGAAGCGCCATCAGCTTGCGCGATTCCGGGTCGACGAAACCGGCGGCCACCGACCGGAGCGTTGCCGCGTGGCAGTCCTCGCAGCCCACGCGCAGCTGCTGGGTCTTCCTCGCCACGGGCGCGCCCGCCCCCATCACCTCGTTGGCGGTGTGGCAGTCGATGCACTCCAGCCCGCGCTCGTGGTGGATGTCGGGGACGATCTTCTCCACGAAGCGGCCGTCGTCCAGCTTGCGCACTTTCGGCGAATCCGCGTTCGCCGGCGCCTTGCCCCCGGGCGTGTGCATCTCGTTCCACCCCTCGTAGGAGAGCGCGATGCGCCCCGACCGGCTGTGGCAGCCGAAGCAGTGGCCGTTTCGCGCATTCACCGTGAGCGAAGGATGCAGGGATGGCGCCACCGTGCGCGCCTCGCGCGCGATCGCCACGTATCGGGCGAGCTCCGCCGCGGCCGCCTTGCCGTACTCGAGGTGGCAGGCGTTGCAGCCGCCACCCTGGGACTCCTGGCCGATGGGCCCCCAGTCGCTCTTCGCCTGGCCGAGGTGGCAGCCCACGCAGAGCTCGCGAAGGTGGCTGTCGGCCACGCCGTGGCCGAGTCTCGCCGCGTGCGGCAGCGGGGCGCCCTCGGGCGCGGGTTCGCCGAGCACCTCGCGATTCACCGCGATCACGCCCGCCATCGTCGTCATGATCGAGTGCTCGACGCGCGGGACGATCGCCTCGTGGCAGCCGGCCTGCCCGCAGGTTCTCCCCGCGTCGGCGAGGTTTCCGGGCACGAGGATCATCTCCGCGTGGGCGATCGCCTTGTCGGTCGCGCGCCGGTCGCCGGCGTGGCAGGACGCGCAGCCGATCGCCGAGGGCGCGTGCGGTCCTTCGAGGCCGGAGACTTCGCCGTGGCAGCTCACGCAGCCTTCGGCGAGGCCCAGCGCGACGCCGATCCGCGCCGCGTCGTTTCGCGCGAGCAGAACCACGCCCAGCAACACGCCGGCGAGGGCGACCAGGGACAGCGAGATCTTCGAATTCACCGCGAGAGTTTAACGGGACCGGGCGATCCGGGTTTCGCCCGACCGGGTTCGCTCGTCGGGGGCGGCGGCGTTGACCCCGAGGGCCCGCGGCATCATGCTCCTGCAAGGAGCCGAGGGCGGAACCCATTGATGGAAATCGAGCTGGTCGAGATCAGGGAATTCCTGGCCGCGCATCGCCCGTTCGACGCGCTGCCGGCGGAGGCGCTCGATCGCCTGCCCGCATCGCTGTCGGTGCGCTACCTGCGCCGTGGTTCGCCCTTCCCGCCGCAGGACGCCGACGGGCAATACCTCTACCTCGTGCGCAAGGGCGCGGTGGACATGCGCGACAGCCGCGGCGAGCTGGCCGACAAGCTGGGCGAGGGCGACCTGTATTCCCCGCCCTGCGTCGGCGAGGAACTCGCGGCGGGGATGACCTGCGTCACGGCCGAGGACACGCTCCTCTACCTCCTTCCGTGCGAGCGGCTGCAGGCGCTGCGGCGGGACCACGAGGACTTCGACCGGCACTTCGATGCCTCGCTCGTCGAGCGCCTGCGAAAGGCGATCGACCAGTTGCAGCAGGCGCCTTCGGGCGGCGGACGGCTCCTCACCGTGGAAGTCGCAAGCCTCATCACCCGCCCGCCGGTGTTCGTCTCCCCCGATGCGAGCATCCGCGACGCCGCCCGGCGGATGGCGAGCGCGCGCGTTTCCTCCATCCTCGTCGTCGAAGGCGAGGCGCTCGTGGGCCTGATGACCGACCGCGACCTGCGCAGCCGCTGCATCGCGGCGGGGCTCGACACGGCGCGGCCGGTGCGCGACATCATGAGCACGAAGCTCCACACCATCGGCCCGTCCACGCTGGGCTTCGACGCGCTGATGCGCATGACGCAGCTGAACGTCCATCACCTGCCGGTGGTGGATTCGCAGCGCGTGCTGGGCGTGATCACCGCCTCCGACATGGTCCGGCACGAAAGCGCGAACGCGGTCTATCTCGTGCGCGACGCCCACAAGGCGGAGTCCGTCGAGGCGCTGGCCGGGCTCGGCCGCAAGCTCCCGGAACTGCAGATGCAGCTCGCGGTCGCCGGGGCGAGCGAGCGAAACGTCGGCGAGGCGATTTCCGCGGTGAACGACGCGATCACGCAGCGCCTGATCGAGCTCGCCCAGGCGAAGCTCGGCCCCGCGCCCGCGGCCTACGCGTGGGTGACGGGCGGATCCCACGCGCGCCGCGAGCAGATGTCCCGATCGGACCAGGACAACGCGCTGATCCTCGCCGACGATGCGCGCCCGGAGGACGACCCGTATTTCGAATCCCTCGCGCGCTTCGTGAACGACGGCCTGGCCGAAAGCGGGCTCGTCTACTGCCCCGGCGAGGTGATGGCGAGCAATCCGAAGTGGCGCCAGAGAGCCTCGCAGTGGCGGCGCTACTTCGACGGCTGGATCGACCAGCCCGAGCCCCTGGCGCTCATGCTCGCGAGCGTGTTCTTCGACCTGCGGGTCGTCCACGGCGAGCCGGCGCTCCTCGATGGGCTCAGGCGCGAGAACCTCGGGAAGTGCCGCGCGAACGCGATCTTCCTCGGTTTCATGGCGAAGAACGCGCTCGCCAACCGCCCGCCCCTGGGTTTCTTCCGCAACCTCGTGCTCATCCACGGCGGGGAACACGACAAGACCTTCGACATCAAGCGCCGCGGCATCGTGCCGGTGGTGGACCTCGCCCGCGTCCATGCGCTCGCCGCGGGCCGCGCCGAGCTGAACACCGTCGATCGCCTGCGGGCCGCCGCCGGATCGCAGTCGGTGACCGCCGAGGGCGCGGCGAACCTCGAGGACGCCTATCGGTTCATCGCAACACTTCGGGTGCAGCACCAGGCGCGCCAGCAGCGCTCGGGCCGCAAGGTCGACAACTTCGTCGCCACGGACGAGCTGTCCGCCCTGGAGCGCAGCCAGCTGAAGGACGCCTTCGCGATCATCGCCACCCTGCAGGAGACCCTGGAAAGCCGTTTCCTGATGGCGAGGATTGCCTGACCGGCCATGTGGGACCGGTTCCTCGGCCTCGACTTCCGCCGCCGGCGACTGCTGCGCCGGTGCGCGCCCGGGCCGCTTCACGACTTCCTCGCCGCGCCCTTCCCCGATCGCGGCGCCGATTTCCGCGACGTCGAGTTCGTCGCCCTGGATCTCGAGACCACGGGGCTCGATGCGCGAACCGACGAGATCCTGAGCATCGGGATGGTCTCGATGCACGGCTGCCGGGTCGATCTCGCCACCGCGAGCCACTACCTGGTGACGCCCACGCGCGCCGTCCCCGAAAGCTCGGCGGTGATCCACCAGATCACCGACGACCAGGCCGCCCGCGGCAGACCGCTTGCCGAGGTGCTCCCGCTCGTCCTCTCCCGCCTGGCGGGCCGCGTGCTGCTCGGGCATCACGTGGGGATCGAGCGATCGTTCCTGAACGCCGCCTGCCAAAGCGTCTACGGAGGCCGGCTGCTCGTTCCGCTCGCCGACACCGAGGCGATGGTGCGGCGCTGGATGACGGAGCGAAACCGGCCCATCGCCCAGGGGGGGCTCAGGTTGCATGCCCTGCGGGAGCAGTTCGGCCTTCCCCGCTACAAGGCCCACGACGCGCTGATCGACGCGCTCGCCACGGCGGAGCTCTTCTGCGCCTTCGTCGCCAACCGCGAGCCGGGACGAAAGGCCCCGCTCAGGATGTTCCTGGAGCCGCAATAGCCGGCGGCGTCACATCATCCGGAAATGGTGCAGGAAGCTGCGGCTCACCGGCAGCACCTCCTCGCGTCCCTTGAGGTGAATCGAGGCCGTCTCGTTGGCGCCGCGCACGATGTGCTCGACCGCGCGCAGGTTCACCACCGCCGAGCGGTGGACCTGGACGAATTGCTCGGGATCGAGCTGCGCCGCGAGTTCCCTGAGCGGCGTTCGCACGAGCCCTTCACCCTTCTCGCCCTCGGGACCGCGCCAGGCCACCAGCGTGTACTTGTCCTCGGAGCGCAGGAAGTCGACCTCGTCGGCGGCGATCACGCGCATGCGCTGCCCGGCCGCCACGCGCAGCCATCGAAGCGACGGCGACGCCGTGCCGCGGTCGAGATGCGAGGCGACCTGGTCGAGATTCGCGCCGGTGTCGGGCACTGCGCATCCTTCGCGCAGCCGCGCCCGGAGCCGCCCGACCGTGTCGGCAAGCCGCGCGAGCTCCACCGGCTTCACGAGATAGTCGAGCGCGCCCTGCTCGAAGGCCTGGACCGCGTACTGGTCGTAGGCGGTGACGAAGACCACGTGCGCGCGCCGGCCGATGAAGCGCGCCGCTTCCACGCCGGACAGTCCCGGCATGTGCACATCGAGGAAACAGATGTCGGGCTTCTGCGCCTCGAAGCTCTCGACCGCGAGGCGGCCGTTGCGCACCTGCGCCACCACCTCCAGCTCCGGCCAGGCCTGCGCGAGAAGCCGCACCAGGGACTCGCGCAGCAGCGGCTCGTCGTCGGCGACCAGCGCCGTGGGGCGACGTTCGCTCATGCCGCGCCCCGCCGTGCCGGAAACACGAGTTCCGCGCTGGCCCCGTGCGGCTGCACGGGCTGGAGTTCCAGGCTCGCATCACTGCCGAAGGCGAGCTGCAGTCGCTCGCGAAGATTCGTGAGCCCCGTGCCCAACCCCGGGCTGCCGCGACCGAAACCCACCCCCGTGTCAGCGACCCGCGCGCGGCAGCGGCCGTTCTCCACCCACACGCGAACGCCGATGTGGCCGCCTTCCTCGCCGGGGTCGATGCCGTGGCGCACCGCGTTCTCGACGAGCGTCAAGAGCGTCATGGGCGGGCACGGCAGGTCCTTCGCCTCCTCGTCGGCCTCGATCGTGAACCGCAGGCGGTCGGGCATGCGCATGTGCATCACCTCGAGGTAGGCGCGCACGAGGTCGAGCTCCTGTCCCAGCGTGGCGGAGGGATCGTTGAGGCGCGGCACCGCGGCGCGCAGGTAGGCGATCAGGCTGTCGAGCACCGTGGAGGCACGCGGCGAACCCGTGGCGACCAGCTCGCGCACGTTGGCGAGCGTGTTGAAGAGGAAGTGCGGCTCGACGCGGGCCTGCAGGAGGCGAAGGCGGGCATCGAGCGCCTTGCGCTCGAGCTCGCTTCGTTCCAGCTCGAAGGCGAGCGCCTGGTTGCGTGCCGCGTCCTTGATCCGGTTGAGGAGTGCGGTCACCGCGATCCACGGCGAGGCGAGGAGACCCAGCACGGTCATGATCCCGAACCCGACCAGGCGCTTCTCGTTCTGCCACCAATGCTGGTCGCCGCCCGTCGTGACCGCATAGGCGATGGCGACGCCCACGGGCACCGCGACCGCCACGGCCGCGACCTGAAGCGCCCAGCGCGCGAGCCACGCGGGCAGGCGCGCGGGCCTGCGCTCGACGACGCCAAAGGCCACGAGGACGATCGCGCCGGCGATGAGCAGTCGCCCGACCAGGAGGACGTAGGCAACCTCCCAGGTGGGCAGGATGATGAGGCTCATCACGAAACAGGTGATGAGGACGACCTTCACGCGCCGCCAGGCGAAGAAGCGCGCGGGCGCGGGTGTCGGGGAGGGCGATTGCGCGACTTGCATGGCGTAACGATAGCAGCAGCGCACGCGCCGAATTCGCCGGAAATGGGGGAAACGGGCTCCCCCGGCGTTCGCCCGTCCGCCTCCACCGTCGCCTGCCCCGGCGGGACCGTCGTCCGTCGCAAACCTGTTCACGGCGCGCGCCCGTTCCCGCAGAGTCGGGCCATCAACCGGACGGGAGAGTCGCATGTCGATGATGTCGAGGTTCGTGCTGTCGTTCATGGTGGCGAGCAGCCTGTTCATCGCGCAACCGCTGCCCGCGGCCGAGGCCACGCGGAGCCCGCTCGTCACGACGCAGTGGCTCGCGGAGCACCGGGAGCGCGCCGATGTCCTCGTTCTCGACGCCTCGCCTCCGCCGATGTACGCGGCCGGCCACATCCCCGGCGCGGTGAGCGCCAGCGTGATGTCCTACGGGGGCCGGGAGATGACGGCCGCCGAGATGGAACGGCTCTTCCAGGCCTGGGGTGCGAGCCCCGGCAAGCAGATCGTCCTCTACGACCAGGGAGAGCCGATGTGGGCCACGCGGCTCTTCTTCGACTTCCACTACCACGGGTTCCCCCTGGAAAATCTCCATGTCCTGGACGGCGGGCTCTCGAAGTGGAAGGAGACGGGCGGGGCGGTCACGAAGGAGGCGACGCCGGCCCCGCCGAAGGGCGACTTCCGCGTCGCCCCGCGCAAGGAGGAGGTTCGGGTGAAGCTTCCTGAATTTCTCACCGCCTCCGGCGACACCGCGAACAATGCGTTGGTGGAAGCGCTGGGCCCCGAGTGGCATTACGGCGAGACCGGTTTCTTCGACCGGCCCGGGCACATCCCGCACGGCATCCTGCTGCCCAGCGCCGACCTCTACAACGCCGACAAGACCTTCAAGTCGCCCGCGGAAATTCAGCGGATGCTCGCGCACCTGGGCATCCGGCCCGGCCAGCGGATCCACACCTATTGCGGGGGAGGTGTTGCGGCGAGCGTGCCCTACTTCGCGATCAGGTTCCTGGCGGGCTACCCCGATGTGAGGCTCTTCGTGGAGTCCGAGCTGGGGTGGCTTCAGGACGAACGCGGGCTGCCCTTCTGGACCTACGGCGACCCGAACCTCATGCGCGAGACCGGATGGCTCAAGACCTGGGGCGGGCGGATGATGCGGATGTACGGCATCTCGAAGGTGAGCCTCATCGACGTGCGGCCCCGGGAGGAGTTCGCTTTCGGCCACGCGCCTTTCGCGCTGAACGTGCCGGCGAGCGAATTCAGGCGCCATCTGAACGAACCCGGAAAGCTCGCGCAGATCCTGGGCGCGGCGGGCGTGAAGGACTCGCACGAGGCGGTGGTGATGTCGGGCGCGGGCCTCGACAAGGATTCGGCGCTCGCCTACGTGGTGCTCGAGCGCCTGGGACAGCGCAAGGTCTCCGTCTTCATGGACTCCCTCGAGAAATCGGTGCAGGCGGGGTTCTCGCTGCCGGCGGATGCGAAGAAGTCACCGGTGGACGCGATCAAGCCCGCTTCCTACGAGGCGCCGTTGCGCAAGGGCGTTCTGATCGCCGACCCCGAAGAGACGCAGGGTGAGTACCCCAGGATCTACGTCGCCTCGGGAAAGCTCCTGCCCGCTCGCGTTCCCGACGGAAAGGTCGTGCACGTGCCATATGCCGACTTGCTCAACACCGACGGCACGCCGAAGGCCGCGAAG
>DAORTX010000063.1:1847-11891 GCA_035432885.1 Usitatibacteraceae bacterium | reverse complement strand
CGATCGACGCCTGCCGCACCTCGCAGTTCGAGCAGCAGGTGCGCGTGCTCTGCGGGCTGCCGCTGGGCGATCCGACGCCGCACAGCCCGGCGGTCATGGTGAACCTGCTGGGCGACATCTGGGGCGCGGGAGAGCCGCGCTGGGAGGCGGTCCTCCGGCATCCGGGCGCGCACCTGCACCTGTACGGCAAGCGCGAGGCGCGGCCGGCGCGCAAGATGGGCCACGTCACGGTCTGCGAGGCGACGCTCGAGCGCGCGCTGGAGGTGGCCATGGCCATCCGGAGGGACCTTGGCATCGCCCCCTGAGGCGGGGCGTCCGGCGGCCGGCGGTGGGAGCATCCGCCTGAGCCTCACGTGGCGCGTGGCCACGCTCGTGACGGCCACGCTGGTCGCGTTCGCGCTTGCGATGCAGGCCTTCGTCCTCGGGCCGTGGGTGGAGCGGCAGGCGGAAACGAACCTCGCCGTCGCGGGCACGCTCGCCCGCCAGCGGATGTCGGCGCTCTTCCACCAGGTGGAAGCCGACATCCGGATCGCGCGCGATCGCAGCCTGGACGGGCGATTCTCGCTGGACCGCCTCGATGACTTCAATGCCTGGTTCCTGCCGTTTCTCAGCCACAGCCAGCCCGTGTCCTCGGTGCTCTTCGCCGACGAGGACGGCCGCGAGTTCCTGCTGCTCGGCCTCGCCGACGGCACCTGGATGAACCGTGTCACCGACCCGAAGGCCGCGCCCGGGACCATCCGGCGCATCCGCCGCGACCCGTCGGCCACCGTGAAGAGCGATGCCGTGGAGCGAAGCGACTACGATCCGCGCAAGCGGCCGTGGTTCCAGGGCGCGGTGGCCGCGGGGCTCGGCGCCCGCGTGCACTGGACGGCGCCGTACCGATTCTTCACCACGCGGGAACCGGGCATCACGGCGTCCATCCGCTGGCCGGGCCGCGACGGTCCCCTCCAGGTGCTCGCCTTCGACGTGCTGCTGAAGGACCTTTCCTTCGCCGCGCGATCGGTGCCCGTCTCCGCGAACGGCTTCGCCACGCTGCTCACCGGCGACGGCCGCGTGCTCGCCCCGCCGTTCCACGTCTCCATTCCGGAGGAGAAGATCGCCTCCGTGCTCCTGTCGCCCGCCGAAGAGATGCGCATTTCGCCGATCTCGAAGGCGATGGCCTCGTTTCGCGATTCCCCCGAGCAGCCCGTCGTGAACGTCTCGTTCGCGAGCGAGGGCCGCGACTGGGTGGGAAGGATCGAGCGCTTTCCCCTTCATCCGGGCTACGCGCTCATCGCCGTCGTGGCGCCGTCGTCGGATTTCTCGCCGCCGCGCAACCTGCTCGTCGCCGGGTTGGCGGTCACGGGATTCCTCTTCGCGCTGGCCGGCGCCTTGTTCGCCCGTCGCCTGGCGCATCGCTTCGTGGCGCCCCTGGACCGGCTCGCCGAGCAAAGCGAAAGGATCGGCGCGCTCGATTTCTCCAAGGGTCCCGCCGTCGAGAGCCCGTGGGCCGAGATCAGCCGTCTCGCCGGCGACCAGGACCGGATGCGGGAGCTGCTCGCCAAGGCCACGCAGGAACTGGGCGATTCCAACCGCCACCTGGAGGAGCGCGTGACGGCGCGCACTCGCGCGCTGGAGGCCGCGAACGCCGATCTCGCCTCCTTCAGCTATGCCGTCTCCCACGACCTTCGGGCGCCCCTGCGGGCGATCGACGGCCATTGCGCGATCCTCGAGGAGGAGCACCGGTCGACCATCGACGACGCCTGCCTTCGCCACCTCGCCAGGGTCCGGGAAGCGAGCCAGCACATGTCGGAACTGATCGACAGCCTCCTTCTGCTCGCCAAACTTTCCACGCACCAGCTGGCGCGGGCGCCGGTCGACCTTTCCGCCCTCGCCCGCGAGATCCTCGCCGAACTGGCGGCGACGGATCCTTCCCGGCGCGTCCGCTGTCAGGTCGCCGAAGGCTGCGTCACGCGGGGCGATGCGGCTCTGCTCCGGAGCGTCATGCAGAACCTCCTCTCCAATGCCTGGAAGTTCACCGCCGCGACGCCCGATGCGCAGATCACCTTCGATTGCGCGGGCGAGGGTGAGGCAGCCGCCTTCCGGGTCACGGACAATGGCGCGGGCTTCGACCCGGATGCGGCCGCCCACCTCTTCGAGCCCTTCCACCGTGCCCACAAGGATTCCGAGTTCCCGGGCACCGGCATCGGCCTGGCCGTCGTTCGCCGCATCCTCGAGCAGCACGGCGGCAGGATCTGGGCCGAATCCCGCATCGGGCATGGCGCGACGTTCAGGTTCACCATGGGGTCCGCGGGCCCCGCTGCGCCCGGCGATTGAATCCGTTCCGGGCCCCGGAATCGTCCTACGAGGACCCGCAGACACCGAGGAGCCGATCCATGGACCGCCGCAAGACCGTCATCGCCGTTTCCGCCTCTTTCGCCTTTTTCGCCTTTTTCGCCCTGTCCGCCCTGCCCGCCCGGGCCCTATTGGGCCTGGAATCGATCGTCGCATCCGGCAAGGTCGTCACGGAGTCGCGAACCGCCTCGGGCTACACCGGCATCGGGCTGGCCGTGCCCGGCACCCTCGTGGTCCGGCAGGGCGGCACCGAATCGGTGTCGATCGAGGCCGACGACAATCTGATGCCCGAGATCGACGCGGTCGTCGAGCGCGGGATCCTCAGGATCCGGTTCAAGCGCAAGCTGAATGTCTCCGGCCGCTCCACGATCCGCATTCTCGTCTCCGGACCCACGTTCGACTCGCTGTCGGTTGCCGGCAGCGGCGACATCGTCTCCGAGGCGATCAAGTCGCGCTCCCTGGCCCTGTCCGTCGCCGGATCGGGCGACGTGCGGATCGCGAAAGTCGACGCGGAATCCCTGGCCGTGTCCGTCGCCGGCAGCGGCGACGTGGGCGTCGCGGGACGCGCGAGCGAGTTGAGCGCGAAGGTGGCCGGCGCGGGCGACATCGATGCGGGCCGGCTCGAATCGCAGCGCGTGAAGCTCTCCATCGCCGGCTCGGGAGACGCGAAAGTCTGGGCACGCGAGTCGCTCGAGGTGTCGATCGCCGGCAGCGGCGATGTCCGTTACTACGGCGATCCGAAGGTCACGAAGCGGGTCGCGGGCGCCGGCTCGATCAAGGGACTGGGCGCCGCGCCCTGAGGCATGTTCGGCTGGCTGGGCAGGCGCGACGAGCCGATCCGCATCGACGAGGGATTGTGGGAATCCGCCACCGTCCCCTACCTGTTCATGCGGGGGTTACCGGCGGGCGACGACGAGCGCCTTCGCGTCCTTGCCGGAGAGTTCCTGTCGGGCAAGCAGTTCAGCGGCACCCACGACCTCGACATCACGCCGCTCATGCAGGTGCAGGTGGCGGCGCAGGCGTCGATCCTGGTGCTCGAACTGGGCCTTGACTGGTACGACGGCTGGCAGGAGATCATCGTCTACCCGGGCCAGTTCGCCCCGGAACGCGAGATCGTCGACGAGGCGGGCGTCGTGCACCTGGTGAACGACGCCATGGCCGGCGAGGCCTGGCTGGGCGGCCCGGTGATCCTGTCCTACGAGGACGTCGCCATGACGAGCGACGAGGATGCCCGCGTGGCCGGCTACAACGTGGTGATCCACGAATTCGCCCACAAGCTCGACATGCGAAACGGGGACCCGAACGGCTGCCCGCCGCTGCATGCCGGAATGACCCTCGAGGCCTGGCGAGGGGCTTTCAGGGCCGCCTACGCGGACTTCGGCCGGCGCGTCGACGAGGCCGACAAGTCGGCGACTCGAGACGGCGGCCGCGCGCTCGACGCCCTGCCGATCGATCCCTACGCAGCGGAGAATCCCGCGGAATTCTTCGCCGTGGTGTCGGAAGCGTTCTTCGAAACGCCGGAGTGGCTGGAGCCGGCCTATCCGGCCGTCTACGGCCAGTTGCGGCAGTTCTACCGGCAGGATCCGCTGGCGCGGCTCGCCTCGTCGGCCTAGGCGCCCGGGGCCGCGCGCGCGGTCAGAGAAAGAGGACCGCGGGGAAGACCGCGATCGCGAGGACGATCAGGACCCACTCGCAATTCCACCGCTTCAGGTGCCCCGTGTAATGCAGGATGATCGCGGCGATCGCGAAGAAATAGAAAGCGGCAAGCAGCATTCGTTATTCCCCCCGTATTTGCGCGTCAGGATAGCAGGAAAGCCCCGGGGGGCCTAGACCGCTTCCTCGCCCGTCTCGCCCGTACGGATGCGAACCACCTGCGGCACGTCGCACACGAATATCTTGCCGTCGCCGATCTTGCCGGTGCGGGCGGCCTTCACGATCGCATCGATCGCCTTGTCGACCATCGCGTCGGCCACAACGACATCGACCTTCACCTTCGGCAGGAAGTCGACCACGTACTCGGCGCCGCGGTAGAGCTCCGTGTGCCCCTTCTGCCGCCCGAACCCCTTCACTTCGGTCACGGTGAGACCCGACACGCCGATCTCGGAGAGCGCCTCGCGAACTTCGTCCAGCTTGAACGGCTTGATCACGGCTTCGATCTTCTTCATGGCAGTCAGGCCCCTTGTCGGAATCCCGATGTTATCGGATAGCGCCAGTCCTTGCCAAAACCCCGCGGCGTGATGCGAACGCCCGGCGGCGCCTGGCGGCGCTTGTACTCGTTCACGCGGATCAGGTGGACCACGCGCCGGACCGCCCCCGCATCGTAGCCCAGGCTCGCGATCACCTCCGGATCCATGTCGCGCTCCATGTAACGCTCCACCACCGCGTCCAGGAGCTCGTAAGGGGGCAGGCTGTCCTGGTCGGTCTGGCCGTGGCGCAGTTCCGCCGAGGGCGCGCGGTCGATCACCCGCTGCGGGATGACCCGACCCTGGGAATTGCGCCAGTTCGAGAGCCGGTAGACGAGGGTCTTCACGACGTCCTTGATGAGCGCGAAGCCCCCCGCCATGTCCCCGTAGAGCGTGGCGTAGCCGGTCGCCATTTCGCTCTTGTTGCCGGTGCTCACCACGAGCCAGCCGAACTTGTTCGACAGCGCCATGAGCAGCGTGCCGCGCGTTCTCGCCTGGAGGTTCTCCTCCGTGGTGTCCTCCGGCAAGCCCGCGAAGGATGGCGCGAGCTGTCCGCGAAACGCGTCGACGACGGGCCCGATGGCGATCTCGTCGTACCCGAGGCCCATCAGGACGGCCATCTCCCGGGCGTCCTCGAGGCTCATCCCGGCGGTGTATTCGGAGGGCATCATCACCGCATGGACGCGCTCGGGCCCCAGCGCATCGGCGCAGACGGCCGCCACCAGCGCCGAATCCACCCCGCCCGACAGGCCCACGAGCACGCCGGGAAAGCGGTTCTTGGCCACGTAGTCGCGAACGCCGGTGACCAGCGCCCGGTAGATCGTCTCCTCCTCGGTGAGCGGCGGCGCCATCGTTCCCGCGAGCCGGTCCGACTCGAAGCTCACCACGTCGACGGACTCCCGGAAGGTCTCTCCCTGGTAGCCCAGGGAGCCGTCCGCATGGAACGCGAACGAGGCGCCGTCGAAGACGAGCTCGTCCTGCCCTCCCACCCAGTGGACGTAGAGAAGCGGCAGTCCCGTCTCGCGGACCCGGGCCCCCATCACCTGGTAGCGCTCCGCGAGCTTGTTCCGGTGGTACGGCGAGGCGTTGATGGACAGGAGCAGTTCCGCGCCCTCGGCCTTCGCCTGGGCAGCCGGCTGCGGAAACCACAGGTCCTCGCAGATCGTGATCGCGATCCGGCGGCCGCCGGCCTCGAACACGCAGGCGCGGTTTCCGGTGGCGAAATAGCGCTTCTCGTCGAAGACGTTGTAGTTGGGGAGGAACTGCTTGAAGTAGATCGCCTCGATCACCCCGCCTCGCAGCAGCGAGGCCGCGTTGTAGCGCGTCCGCCCCTCGCGATGGGGATGGCCGACGACCACGGCAATCCCGGGCGCGTAGGCCGCCAGCGCCAGGAGCTCGCGCTCGCACTGGTCGCAGAAGTCGTTTCGCAGCAGCAGGTCCTCGGGCGGGTAGCCCGACAGCGCCAGCTCCGGCGTGACCACGAGTTCGGCCCCCGATGCCCGCGCCTGGTCGATGGCGGCGCGGATGCGGGCAGCATTGCCGGCGAAATCGCCCACGGTGGTGTTGATCTGGGCGACGGCGATCTTCATCGGGATGAGGGACTTCGCGCCTTGGCCGGCGGCTGCGGCGGGGCGACGGTTAGAATCGGGACTCGCCATTATATGTCCGCCGTCCCTTGCCCGAGCCAGCCCTTCTCGCCGACTCGCTCGATGCCATCCCCGCCGCCGCGTGGGACCGGCTCCACGACGGCAACCCGACCCTCGCCCACGCGTTCCTGGACAGCCTGCATCGCTCGGGCTGCGCCTCGCCCGCCACGGGCTGGTCGCCTCGCTACCTCACGATTCACCGCAACGGCGAACTCGCCGGTGCGGTGCCTCTCTACGCGAAGTCCCACTCCTACGGCGAGTACGTCTTCGACTGGGCCTGGGCGGACGCCTACGAGCGCCACGGGCTCGCGTACTACCCGAAGCTGCTCGCGGCCGTGCCGTTCACCCCGGCCACCGGAGCGCGGCTCATGGCGCGAACCGACGCCGTTCGCGACGAGCTCGCGCAGGCCCTTCTCGACCTCGCCGGGCGCGAGGGCGCGTCCTCGCTGCACGTCCTCTTCCCCGCGAAGGCCGACGCCTCGGCCCTTCGCCGCGCCGGGTTCCTCGAGCGCACCGGCGTCCAGTTCCACTGGCGAAACGCCGGCTACGGGTCCTTCTCCGACTTCCTCGCCGCGATGTCGCAGGAAAAGCGCAAGAAGATCCGCCAGGAGCGGCGCAAGGTGGCCGAGGCGGGCGTCGTGCTTCGCCGCGCCACCGGGCGCGAGGCGAGCGAGGCGGACTGGGACTTCTTCGCGTCCTGCTACCGCCGGACCTACCGCGAGCATCGATCCACGCCCTACCTCACGCGGGAATTCTTCGGGATGATCGCGAGCCGCATGCCCGACAATGTCCTGCTGGTCATCGCCGAACGCGACGGCAGGCCCATCGCCGCGGCGATGGACCTCTTCTCGCCCGCGGTCCTCTACGGGCGCTACTGGGGCGCCATCGAATTCGTGCCGGGCCTGCATTTCGAGGCCTGCTACTACCAGGCGATCGAGTTCGCGATCGAGCGGGGCATCGGGCTCGTCGAGGGCGGCGCGCAGGGCGAGCACAAGCACGCGCGCGGGTTCCTGCCGGAGAAGACCTGCTCGTTCCACTGGCTCGCCCACCCCGCCTTCGCGCAGGCGGTCGATGACTACCTGGTTCGCGAGGGTGCCGGGATCTCGGAATACGTCGACGAGTTGAACGAGCGCTCGCCGTTTCGCAAGCACCCGACATAGCGTCCAGGGGGACGCTTTCCGTCATTCATCCCCTTCATCTTCCCCTACTTCCACGCCTGCGCGAACTCCCGCCAGTGCGCCGCCTTCTGGTCGGCAAGGAAGGCGCGGAACACGGCCACCTCCCTTGCGTACGCCTCGGCCGACAGCACTCCCCGCATGTGCTGGAAGCGCTGGAACAGGAGGTAGGTATTGGCGACATCGGTCTCGCAATAGTCGCGGATGGCGTCGATCCTTCCTTCCCGCCAGGCGGTCCAGACCTTGGAGCCGTCCATGCCGAGCTTTCCCGGAAGCCCGCAGAGCTGCGCGATGTCGTCCAGCGGCGCGAACGCGCGATTCTGGTAGCCGGCCAGGAGGTCCATGAGATCGACGTGCCGCGCGTGGAACCGGGAGATGTAGTTGTTCCACTTGAAGTCGCGGTCGTCCTCGCCCAGGTCCCAGTACTTCGGCGCGCCGATGCCGTGGAACAGGGCGCGGTAGTGGAGCACGGGGAGGTCGAAGCCGCTGCCGTTCCAGGACACGAGCTGCGGGGTGTACTTGTCGATGCCGTCGAAGAAGCGCCGGACCAGTTCGGCCTCATCATCGCCGGAGGCGCCCAGCGACCACACGCGCACGGCGTCGCGGTCGCGCAGCGCGCAGGAAATCGCGACCACGCGGTGCAGATGGCACGGGAGGAAATCGCTGCCCGTCGCCTGTCGGCGGCGCTGGGAAGCCAGTTCGGCGACCGCCTCGTCGCTCGCCTCGGGCGCGAGGTCCCAGAGACGCCGCAGGCCGGCCACGTCGGGCACGGTTTCGATGTCGAAGACGAGAATCGGGGCCATGGACGCGGAAGGAGCCTCGGGTTGCGCGGGGTGCTATCGTCGGTCTTGGCCCAAGACTAGCAACGAATGCCTGAGAAGCGCAAAGCCGGAGGAGCCGTGAGCGAGAAGAACCTGAAGATCGTGCTGGCCTCGCGCCCGACGGGGTGGGTCGAGGAGTCGAATTTCCGCCTCGTCGAGGAGGCGGTGCCCGCGCCCGCCGACGGCGAGGTCCTCGTCCGGGTCAAATGGCTATCGCTCGATCCCTACATGCGCGGCCGCATGAACGAGGGCAAGTCCTACGCCGCGCGCGTGGAACTGGGCGAAACCATGGTCGGTGGCACGGTGGGCGAGATCGCTTCCTCGCGCCATCCCGGATTCGCCGTGGGCGACAAGGTCCTGGGCACCCAGGGCTGGCAGCGCTTCGCGACCTCCAGCGGGCAAGGGCTCGTGAAGCTGCCCGATCCCCGCCTGCCGGAGACGGCCTGGCTCGGCGCCGCGGGAATGCCGGGCATCACGGCGTGGATGGGCCTCACGCAGATCGGCGCGCCCCGCGCGGGAGAAACGGTGGTGGTGTCATCCGCGAGCGGCGCGGTGGGCAGCGTCGCCGGCCAGCTCGCGCGGATCGCCGGGTGCCGGGCGGTCGGCATTGCGGGCGGCGCGGCCAAGTGCGACTACGTGGTGAAGGAGCTGGGTTTCGACGCCTGCGTCGACTACAAGGCGGGCGGGCTGGACGCGGCGTTGAAATCGGCCTTGCCGGCCGGCGCCGACATCTACTTCGACAACGTCGGTGGGGAGATCCTCGACGCGGTCATCCGGCGGACGAACCCGGGCGCCCGCATCGCGCTCTGCGGCCTCATCGCCGGCTACAACGGTGGGGAAATTCCCATCCGAAACGTCTTCAACCTGCTCGTGAACCGGATCCGGCTCCAGGGATTCATCGTGAGCGACCGCATGGACCTGTGGCCGGGCGCCATGAAGGAACTGGCGGGTCACATCGCCGCCGGTCGCCTTCGCTACCGCGAGACGATCGCCGAAGGGCTCGAGGCGGCGCCGCGCGCTTTCATCGGAATGCTGAAGGGCGAAAATCTCGGCAAGCAGCTGGTGAGGGTGGCCTGACCGGAGCTCAGGCCGGAAAGACGCCCGTCGAGAGGTAGCGGTCGCCGCGATCGCAGACGACGTGGACGATGACGGCGTCCTTCGCCCCGGCGCTTACCTTCAGCGCGGCGGCCAGGCCTCCGCCCGACGAGATGCCCGCGAAAATGCCCTCCTCGGCCGCGAGCCGCCTCGCCATCTCCTCGCTCTCCGGCTGGGTGACCTCGATGATGCGATCGACGCGGGACTTCTCGAAGATCCGCGGCTGGTATTGCTCGGGCCACTTGCGGATGCCCGGAACGCTGGCACCCGGCGCGGGATGCACGCCCACCACCTCGATGGCGGGATTCTTCTCCTTGAGGAAGCGGGAGCAGCCCATGAGCGTGCCGGTGGTTCCCATGGTCGCGACGAAATGGGTGATGCGGCCCCGGGTATCGCGCCAGATCTCGGGCCCCGTGCCCAGGTAGTGGGCGAGCGGGTTGTCGGGATTGGCGAACTGGTCGAGGATCACGCCCTCGCCCGCATCGCGCATGCGTTCGGCCGTGTCTCGGGCGAGCTCCATGCCGCCCTTCTCCGCCGTCAGGACGAAACTCGCCCCGAAGGCGGCCATGGTCTGGCGTCGCTCCACCGACAGATGCTCGGGCATCACGAGAATCATCCGGTAGCCGCGCATCGCCGACGCCATCGCGAGCGCGATGCCGGTATTGCCGCTGGTCGCCTCGATGAGCGTGTCCCCGGGCTTGATCTCGCCGCGGCGCTCCGCGCCCAGGACCATGGACAGCGCGGGGCGGTCCTTCACCGACCCGGCGGGGTTGTTTCCCTCGAGCTTGGC
>DAORTX010000063.1:0-1747 GCA_035432885.1 Usitatibacteraceae bacterium | reverse complement strand
ACAGCGCGGGGCGGTCCTTCACCGACCCGGCGGGGTTGTTTCCCTCGAGCTTGGCGAGGATCACGTTCGAGCTGCGGCCGGGGATTCGCTGCAGCCGGACCAGGGGCGTGTTGCCGACGAACTGATCGAGGGTGGGGAACATGCGGCGGGCTTTCCGGAATCGTTACGGGCGGGTGGGCGGAAGGACGGTCACTTCGACATCGTCGAATCCGACGGTGCCGCCCCCTTCGAGCAGCAAGCCGATCTCGACCTGAAGGACGCCGGGAATCATCTCGATTTCCGCGCTCGCCCGCCGCCATCCCGGCCCGCGAGCCAGCAGCGTCTGGCGATGATCGATGACCCGGCCGCCGACGCCATGAAGCATGATCGCCGGTCCGGCGGCGCCTTCGAGCCCCTCGCCGCCCACCGCAACGGTCATCTTCACGCGGGCGCCAACGGGGACGTTCGCGGAGACGATCTGGGTCGCGAGGGCCCAGGGTTCGTCCTTGACGCGCGTCACCCGGAGAAAACGGCCGTTCGATCCGGCGTCGGCATCCAGGGAGAAGCGGAAGGACCCGGTATCCGAATGCATCGAGCACCACCACGAAGACGGGCAGTCCCGCGCCGGGGCGGGCGCGGCTTCGAAATCGCCATTGCGCGCGAGGTTCGCTCCGGATCCACGCGCGGCAACCGTGGTCGCGTTCCCCGCGGACGCGCACCCGGCCGCGCCCGCCACGGCCAGCACGGCGGCGACGCACTGTCGCACCGCCCTCAATCCTTGCCCTCCTTCACCAGGCGGGAAGCGACGTAGCGCGAGACGCCCTCGTCGACCGACAGGAACGGCGCGCCGTAGCCCGCGGCACGCAGCGCGGACACATCGGCCTGCGTGAAGCTCTGGTACTTGCCGAGCAGTTGCGGCGGGAAGGCGATGTACTCGATGGTTCCCGCCTCCAGGAGCTGCTCGAGGGTGAGGGGATTCTTGCCATGGGCCCGCCGGACGGCGTTCACCGTCGCGCGGGCCACGTCGTTGAAGCTCTGCGCACGGCCCGTGCCGACGTTGAAGATGCCGGAGATCTCCGGGTGGTCGAGAAAGAAGAGGTTCACCGCCACCGCGTCCTCGACGCTCACGAAATCGCGGATCTGCTCTCCCGGCCCGTAGCCCGCGCTCGCCTCGAAGAGGCGCACGCGCCCGCTCTCGACGTACTGGTTGAAGAAATGAAAGGCGACCGAGGCCATCCGGCCCTTGTGCGCCTCGCGGGGGCCGTACACGTTGAAGTAGCGAAACCCCGCGACCTGCGCCGTGCGCCCGGCAAGCCGCCGGCGAACCACCTGGTCGAAGAGAAACTTCGAGTAGCCGTACACGTTGAGCGGCGCCTCGTGCTCGCGCGACTCCCGGAAGACGGAGCCTGCGCCGTAGACCGACGCCGAGGACGCGTAGATGAAGGGGATCTCGAACCGGCCGCACCAGTCGAGCAGGTCGATCGAGTACCGGTAGTTGTTCTCCATCATGTACCGGCCGTCCGCCTCCATCGTGTCGGAGCACGCGCCCTGGTGCAGCACGGCGTCGACGGTCACGTCGAGCTCGTCCGCCCGGACGCGGTCGATGAAGTCCTGCTTGTCCAGGTAGTCGGCGATCTCGCAGTCGGCCAGGTTGGGCATCTTCTCCGCGCGCGCGAGATTGTCCACGGCGACGATATCCGTCTCGCCTCGCGCATTGAGCGCCCTCACGATGTTCGACCCGATAAAGCCGGCGGCCCCGGTGACGATG
>DAORTX010000062.1:1389-11930 GCA_035432885.1 Usitatibacteraceae bacterium | reverse complement strand
AATCCAACATCGCCCAGGGCCACGCCGACGTGACGGTGATGTTCGCCGACATCGTCGGGTTCACCAAGATGACGGAGGAGCTCTCGCCGGTGGAAACGGTGAAGATCCTGAACGACGTCTTCTCGACGTTCGACGAGATCGCCGACCGGTTCGGCGTCGAGAAGATCAAGACGATCGGCGACGCCTACATGGCGGCCGCGGGCGTCGAGACCGGCGCCCAGGTGCACTACGCCGACGCGGTGGCGGGCATGGCCCTCGAGATGCTCGACCGCGTGAGCGAGTACCGGCAGCGCACGGGCGAGAAGATCGAGCTGCGGATCGGCATCGGGACGGGCCCGGTCGTGGCGGGCGTCATCGGCACGAAGAAGTTCATCTACGACATGTGGGGCGACACGGTGAACGTGGCCTCGCGCATGGCGGGCGACGCCTTCACCGGCTCCATCCAGGTCGATCTCACGACTTACCGGCGCCTGCACACGCGCTTCCGCTTCGATGCGCCCCACGACGTCGAGATCAAGGGCAAGGGGCGCATGCAGGTGTTCCACCTGCTCGAGCGCCAGTAGGCGCCCGCGCTAGCGGCCGAAGACCTCCCGCCGCAGCGCCATCACCGCCTCGCGCTCCGCCGCGAGCCCCCCCTCGGCGAACAGCGCGTGCTCCTCGTCGTTCAGCGAGGCCGCGTGGGTGCGCGCCCGCAGCGCGAGGTACGCATCGGCGGCGGCGGCCGCCACCGGGACGGTCACGATGCCCATCTCGCCGGCCAGGTTGAGCAGCGTGTGGTTGCCCTTGTTGCCCAGGAGCGCCGGGTGCCGGCAGGACTCGGCGAGCACCAGGGCCTGCACCGCGAACTCGAGATCCACCAGGCCGCCGTCGACATGCTTCACGTCGCGCGCGTCGGCCTTCACCTCCGATCGCATCTTCTCGCGCATGGCGAGGATTTCCTCGCGCAGCTTCTGCCCGTCGCGGGGCGCCGACAGGATTTCCCGCCGCAGCGCCTCGAAGCGCTCGCCCAGGGACGCGTCGCCGGCGCAGAAGCGCGCGCGCGTGAGCGCCTGGTGCTCCCAGGTCCACGCGCGCGTGAGCTGGTAGTCGCGGAACGCCGGAAAGGAACTCACCATGAGGCCCGAGGCGCCGTCGGGCCGCAGGCGCAGGTCGGTCTCGTAGAGCACGCCGCCGGAGGTGTGGCTGGTGAGCCAGGTGTTCACCCGCTGCGCGACCCGAGCGAGCTTCTCCGCGTCCTCGCGCCGCGACTCGTCGAAGAGGAAGACGATGTCCAGGTCCGAGCCGTAGCCCAGCTCCTTGCCGCCCAGCTTGCCGTAGCCCACCACGGCGAACCCCGGCGGCGCTTCGAGCCCGTCGCCGCCCAGCACCGCGCGCGAGGCGAATCCGAGGACCACGCCGAGGAGCAGGTCGGCCAGCGCCGAGAGCTCGTCGGAGAGCGCCATCACGGGCAATTCGCCCTCGAGGTCGGCGATCGCGAGGCGCAGCACGTGGCGTTGCTTGAAGTGGCGCAACTCGTCCATGAGCCGCTCCGTGTCCTCGCCGAGTGCCGCGCACGCCTCGACGAGGAGCCGGCGTTCCTCCTTCCAGTCGGTGGCGGTGAAGCTCGCGACCGTCCGCGTGAGCTCGTCGAGGAGGATCGGATGGCGCGCGAGCAGGCGGGCGGCCCAGCGGCTGCGGGCGGCCAGGCGAGCGGCCCGCGCGAGCACCTGCGGATACTCGTCCAGCAGGGCGAAGTAGGATTCGCGCCGGTCGATGGCCTCGATCAGGTCGAGGAGCCGGATGGCGGTCTGCGAGCCCGTCTCCTCGCGCACGGCAGCCTCCATCGCCGCGGGAAGCAGTCGGTCGACGCGCGAGCGGCTGGCGCCGGACAGGCTCCGGTAGCGCCGCGAGGCCACGAAGGCGGCGAGCCTGGCGGCGACGGGCTTGGGGTCCGCGAGTCCCGTGCCGCGCAGGTCCTCCTCGAGCCCGTCCTCGTCCGGCGAGAGCTGCGGGTCGGTCAGGCGCGCGAGCAGCGCGCTCGCGCCGCCGGCCGTGCGCCGCTCGAAGAGCGCGCTGAACGCCTCCTGCACTGCCGCGCGGTGGCGATCGAGCTCGGCCATGAGCGATGGCCAGTCGCCGAAGCCCATCGCCTCGGCGATGGCCGCGCGGTGGCCGGGTTCCACGGGCAGGGCCTGGGTCTGCTGGTCGTCGTAGTACTGCAGGCGGTGCTCGAGCCGGCGCAGGAAATCGTAGGCGAGGCGCAGGGCCGCCACGCGTTCCGGCGGCACGAGGCCGCGCTCGCCGACCGCCGCCAGCGCCTGTCTCGTCGAGGTGACCCGCAGCCCCGAGTCCCTCCCGCCGCGCACCAGCTGGAAGAGCTGCACGGCGAACTCGCACTCGCGGATGCCGCCGGCGCCCACCTTGATGTCGTCGGAGCGCCCGCGCCGGTTCGCCTCGGCCTGGATTCGCCCGTGCAGGTCGCGCAGCGATTCGAGCAGGCCGTAGTCGAGGTAGCGCCGGTAGACGAACGGCTGCACGATCGCCTCCACGTCCTCGCCCGGCCCGTTCAGCACGCGCCCCTTCAGCCACGCGTAGCGCTCCCACGGGCGAGCCTGGCCGATCAGGTAGTTCTCGAGCGCGGCGAACGAGCTCACCAGCGGCCCGGAATCGCCGAACGGCCGAAGGCGCATGTCGACGCGGAACACGAAGCCGTCCCCGGTGACGTCCGCCACGAGCCCGATGGCGCGCTTGCCCACGCGCGTGAAGAATTCGTGGTGCGAGAGCGGCCTCGCCCCGCCGGTATCGCCTTCCGCCGCGTGCAGGAAGATCAGGTCGATGTCCGAGGAGACGTTCAATTCCCCGCCGCCCAGCTTGCCCATGCCCACCACGAGAAGCCGCTCGCCCCGGGCCGGCTCGCCGTACACCGCGGCCTGCTCGGCGTGGGCCGCCCGCACCGCCGCGCCGATGGCGGCCTCGGCAAGCGCGGTCGCCGTGGACACGACCTCGTCCAGGCTCGCGAGGCCGGAGAGGTCCCGATGGACGAGGGTGAGCATGACGCGCGCGCGAAGCTCGCGCAGGGCGATGGCGAGCGCCGGCGGATCGTCCGGCGGCACCGCCTCCACCGCGGCGTCCAGCGCCCGGCGCGAAAGCGCCGGGAAGCCCGTCGCGACGAGTTCCTGCGCGAGCGGCGCGCGCGCGGACGCGACCCGCCTCGCGAATGGCGAGAGGCGAAGCGTGCGCTCGAAGGCGGCCACGGACGTTTCGGGGGAATTGCGGTCGGTCATCACGAGGGGGCCACGGCCCCAGCCGCTACAATAGCGCGAAACCGGCCCGGCACGCCCGGGCCCCGCGGATTTCACCGCCTCAGAGGACAGCATCAAGGCCTTTTCCCGTTCCGTCGCGCGAATCGCCGCGTCCCTCGCCGGCGCGGTGTTCGTCGCGTTCCTGCTCGCGGTGGTCGTCCTTCGCTACGCCGTCTTTCCGGAGATCGAGCGCTACCGCGACGACATTGCCGCATCCGTCTCGCGCGCCTCCGGGATGGCGGTGAGCCTTGCCGGGGTCGACGCCGGATGGCAGGGTCTTCGGCCCATCCTCGGCCTGACCGGCGTGCGGATCGCCGACCGGCTCGGCGCGCCCGTCTTCGCGGTGGAACGGGCCGAGATCACCCTGTCCTGGTGGACGCTCCTCGAGGGCGAGCTTCGCTTCCATGACGTGGATGTCTACAGCCCGCACCTGAACCTGCGGCGCGGCGCCGACGGCTACATCTACCTCGCCGACAAGCCGCTCAACGCGCCGGCGGCCGACGACGAGGGCGCTCTCGCCGCCTGGCTGCTCGACCAGCCGCGCCTCGCCATCCACGACGCGTCGCTCGTCTGGGAAGACGAGTTCGGCGGCGCCCCCCCGGTGACCTTGCGCAAGGTCGAGATCGCGATGCGCAAGGAAGGCAGCCGGCACCGGGCCGCCCTCAACGCCATCGCGCCGTCGGTCATCGCGGACCGGATCGACCTGCGCGCCGACCTGCAGTTTTCCCGCCGGGGCAAGGCCTGGCAGGCCGCGGGCACGCTCTTCGCCGAAACCGGCCGCGCCGACCTCGCGCGGCTGCGCACGCACCTGCCCGTTCCGGAGGCGCTGCGCACGGCCGTGGGCGCCGTCCGCGCCTGGATCGACTTCGATCCGGGGCGCATCCGCGAGCTGACCGTGGATCTCGACTTGCGCGACGTCCGGGCCCAGCTCGCCGCCGATGCGCTTCCCCTGGACCTCGAGACGCTCTCGGGGCGCGCGTTCTACCGGCTGCAGGAGGGCGGCTACGCGGCGGGCGCCCGCGACCTGGGGTTTCGCACGCGCGACGGGCTCGCCGGGAAGTCGGCGGCGTTCTCGCTTTCCACGGAGCACCTCGCCGGGCAGCCGCCCCGGGGCGAGATCAGGGCCGACGGCGTCGACCTGAAGATCGCGGCCGCGCTCCTCGACTACCTGCCCGTCCCCCGCGAGGCGAAGGCGCAGGCCAACCGCTACGCGCCGAGCGGGCGGCTCCTCGACTCGTCGTTCGTATGGACGGGCGAATCGGTCGCGAAGGCGAGCGCCTTTCGCCTGAAGGCGAAATTCGAGAACCTGGGCCTCAACGCGGCGGAAGGATTTCCCGGCGCCTCGGGTCTCTCGGGAAGCCTGGAAGGCGACGAGCGCGCCGGGACGATCCGCCTCGCTTCGCGCGGCGTCTCCTTCAATGCCGCCCGCGTCTTCGCGGCGCCGCTCGTCTTCGACTCGCTGGACGCCCGCGCCGCGTGGAAGCGCGACGACAAGGGCATCGAGGTGCGGATCGAGGAGGCGCGCGTGGCCAATGCGGATGCGGACGTGAGCTTCGCCGGCACCTACCGCACGCTGCCCGGTTCCCCGGAGAATTCCCCGGGCTGGGTGGACCTCGCCGGGCAAGTCGCGCGCGCGCGCGCTCCGGCCGTGGCCCGCTACCTGCCCAACGGCATCGCAACGACGCGTGAATGGCTCGGCAAGGCCGTGCTCGCGGGAGACGTGAGCCGCGGCCGCTTCGAGTTGAAGGGCGACCTCTGGCACTTTCCGTTTCGCGACGGCAGTCCCGGCCGCTTCTTCGTCGAGGCCGCCATCGAGGGCGGGCGCTTGCAGTATCACCCCGCGTGGCCTTCCGTGGACCGCGTGAAGGGCGAGATCCGCTTCGAGAACGCGCGGATGGAGATTCGCGCACAGGAGGCCTTCATCTATGCGAGCCGCGCCCGGAGCGCGAGCGCCGTCGTCGCCGACCTGGGCGCCGAGACGCCGATGCTCAGGATCGAGGGCGACATCGACACGAGCGGCGTGGACAGCGTCCGCTTCCTGCGCGAGACGCCGCTCGTCGAGGGCCCGGGCGCGTTCACGCGCGCGGTCGCGATCGAGGGCCCGGCACGGCTGAAGCTCAAGCTCGACTGGCCGCTCACGGGCCGGGAGCCGTTCCGCGTCGCCGGCGACTACGCCTTCGCGGGCGCCACGGCAAGCGTGGGCAGGAGCCTCGTCCTCGCCGGCATCCAGGGGCCGCTCGTCTTCACCGAGAAGAGCGTGCGCGCCACCCAGCTCACCGGCACGATGTTCGGCCAGCCCGCGACCCTGCGCCTCGCGTCCCAGGCCGACGGCTCGGTGCTCACCCAGATCGACGGACGCATGGACGCCGCCGCGCTGGGCGCCTTGATCCCCGAGGCGTTCGCGCGGCGCATGGCGGGGTCCACGGCCTGGAACGCGCGCGTCGTGTCGGGCGACTCGGGAACGGAGCTGCGCGTGGAATCGGCGCTGAAGGGGCTCGCCATCGGGCTTCCGGAGCCCTTCGCCAAGCGCGCCGACGAGGCGAGGGCGCTGGCCGTGTCCATCCGCCGGCTCGGCGCGATCGACGAGGAAACCGTCGCCACGCTCGACGGTGGCGTGCATGCGCGGATCGACCGGCGCGGGGCCGAGGCGGCGCAACGCTGGAATGCGGCGATCAAGTTCGGCGCGCCGGTCGCCGGCGAGCCGGTGCGCGAGGGCCTGTGGCTCTACGGCGACCTCGGGCGCTTCGACCTGGACGCCTGGCGGGAGGCGCTGGCCTCCCCGACGGCGCCGGCCCCCGCCGAGACCCGCGCGGCGCTGGAACTGCGCGGCATCGACCTTCGCTTCGGCTCCCTGCACTACGCCGGCCGGGATTTCACCCAGTTGACGGCGCGCCTCGCCCGGGTGGCGGGCGAGTGGCGCGGCACGCTCGCGAGCCCGGCGGTGGCCGGCGACATCACGTTCGATTCCCGGGGCAAGGGACGAATCGAGGCGCGGCTTTCGCGCTTTTCGCTCGCCGCCGGGACCTCCGGGGAGGCGGGTCCGGAACCGGCGCCCGCCACGGTCCAGGACGACCTGCCGGCGCTCGACATCGTGGCCGAGCGATTCGAGTTCCACGACCGCTGGCTGGGCCGCCTGGAGCTGCTCGCCCGGCCCGAGGGGGGCGACTGGCGCATCGACCGGCTGGACATCGTGAACGATCACGCGCGCCTGGACTCGAGCGGCGCCTGGCGGCGAACGGCGACCGGACCGCTCACGCAGTTGAACCTCAAGGTGCAGACGCGCAACCTGCACGCGCTCCTCGAGCAGTTCGGTTTCGGGGAATTCGTGACCCGCGGCGAGGCGAAGCTCGAGGGCCAGCTGGTCTGGCCGGGCTATCCCTACGAGTTCACGCCGCACCTGCTGTCGGGCCGCTTCGAGGTGCAGGCCTCCAAGGGCCAGTTCGCCCGGATCGAGCCGGGGGCGGGAAAGCTCCTGGGCCTCATCTCGCTGCAGTCGATCCCGCGGCGCGTGAGCTTCGACTTCCGCGACATCTTCAGCGAAGGCTTCGCGTTCGACCGCATCGCCGGGGAGGCGAAGCTCGCCCGCGGGGTCCTCCTCACGAAGGACTTCGAGGTGGCGGGGCCGTCGGCCTTCGTGAGCATGGCGGGAGAGGTGTCGCTGCCGCTGGAGACCCAGAACCTGCGCCTGAAGGTGGTGCCCGAGGTGGGCGAGAGCGTGGCGATCGCGGCGACGGTGCTCGGCACGCCGGTGATGGGGCTCACCACCCTTTTGCTGCAGAAGCTGCTGCAGAACCCCCTGGGCAAGGTGGTGTCGTACGAGTACCTCGTGACGGGGTCGTGGGATAATCCCGCCGTCACGCGGCTGGGCGCTGCGCCGCCGCCGAAGGAACCGCCCAAGTCCACGCCCCGCCCGCCATGATCATCACCAAGAACTCGACCACGCCCGAGGCGCTGAGGGAGACGCTCCTCACGACGCAGAGCATGTTTCGCGTGGCGGCGGTGCAGATGGCCTCCGGCCCCCAGGTCCAGGCGAACCTGCAGGAGGCGTCGCGCCTGATCGAGCTGGCCGCCGCCACGGGCGCGCGGATCATCGCGTTGCCGGAATACTTCTGCGTGATGGGCATGAAGGACACCGACAAGGTCGCGCTGCGCGAGAAGGACGGCGACGGTCCCATCCAGGAGTTCCTCGCGGCCGAAGCCAGGCGCCACCAGGTGTGGATCGTGGGCGGCTCCGTGCCCCTGGAGGCGAGCGTGCCCGACAAGGTGAGGAACGCCTGCCTGGTCTTCGACGGCGAGGGCCGGCGCGTGGCCCGCTACGACAAGATCCACCTGTTCGGCTTCGAGATGGGACAGGAGAAGTACACCGAGGAGCGCACGATCGAGCCGGGGGCCGCCGTGGTGACCGTGGACTCGCCCTACGGGCGGATCGGCATCTCGGTGTGCTACGACCTGCGCTTTCCCGAGCTCTACCGCGCCATGGGGGAGGTCGACTTCATCTTCGTCCCGTCGGCGTTCACGGAAACCACCGGCAAGGCCCATTGGGACGTGCTCATCCGCGCGCGCGCGATCGAGAACCAGTGCTACGTGGTCGCGCCCGCGCAGGGCGGCTACCATGTGAACGGGCGCGAGACCCACGGCCACACCATGATCGTCGACCCGTGGGGCGTCGTGCTGGACCGCCTGCCGCGCGGCTCCGGGGTCGTCGTGGCGGGCGTGAACCCCACGTACCAGGCGAAGATCCGCCGCAGCCTTCCCGCGCTCCGGCATCGAAGCCTGCGCAATTGACGGTCCCGGAAGACGAAGCCGCGAAAGCGCCGACGACGAACCCATGACGAAGAATCCATGACGAAGAACGAACCCACGGCCCTCGACCTCGCGCGGGCGTCCTTGCTCGCGCCCTTCGGCGTCGACGAGGCCGCGCTCGAGCGCGTCTTCGCCCTCGTGCGGGCGCACCGCGCCGACGACGCCGATCTCTACTTCCAGCTCGCGCGATCGGAGAGCTGGATGGTCGAGGAGGGCCAGGTGAAGAGCGGCAGCTTCTCCATCGACCAGGGCGTGGGCGTGCGCGTGGTCTCCGGGGAGAAGACGGCCTTCGCCTACGCCGACGACATCTCGCCGCAATCCCTGGAAGCCGCGGCGAGGATCACGCGCGCCATCGCGGCGCAGGGGGGCGATGCCGCCGCTGCCGTGCCCAGCACGCGCGCCGGCGCCGCCCTCTACGCGCCCGTGGACCCGGTCTCCGCCCTGGGCGACGAACAGAAAGTGCGCCTGCTCGAGCGCCTGGAGAAGCGCGCGCGCGCGGCCGACCCGCGGGTGAAGCAGGTGATCGGCCGGCTTTCCGGCGAGTACGAGGTGGTGCTCGTCGCCCGCGCCGACGGCGTGCGCGCCGCCGACGTGCGCCCCCTGGTGAATCTCTCCGTCACCGTGATCGTCGAGCAGGACGGCCGGCGCGAGCAGGGCTACTGCGGCGGCGGCGGGCGCTTCGGCTACGGCCACTTCACCGACGCGCGGATCGACGACATGGCGACCACGGCGGTGAGCCAGGCGCTGGTGAATCTCGAGGCGCGCGCGGCGCCCGCGGGCCCCATCACCGTGGTGCTGGGACCGGGCTGGCCGGGCATCCTCCTGCACGAGGCCATCGGCCACGGGCTGGAAGGCGACTTCAACCGCAAGGGCACCTCCGCCTTCAGCAACCGGATCGGCGAGCAGGTGGGCGCGAAGGGGGTCACCGTCGTCGACGACGGCACCCTGGTGGACCGCCGCGGCTCGCTTTCCATCGACGACGAGGGCGAGCCCACGGCGCGCAACGTGCTGATCGAGGACGGCATCCTGCGGGGCTACCTCCAGGACCGCCTCAACGCGAGGCTGATGGGCGTGCCCGCGACCGGCAACGGCCGGCGCGAGAGCTACGCGCACATGCCGATGCCGCGCATGACCAACACCTACATGACGGGCGGCGACCGCGACCCCGCGGAAATCCTCGCGTCCGTGGAGCGCGGGCTCTACGCGGTCAACTTCGGCGGCGGCGAGGTCGACATCACCAGCGGCAAGTTCGTCTTCTCGGCCGCGGAAGCGTGGTGGATCGAGAACGGCAAGCTCGCCTACCCGGTGAAAGGGGCGACGCTCATCGGCAACGGGCCCGATGCGCTCACCAGGATCTCGATGGTCGGCAACGACATGGCGCTCGACCCGGGCATCGGCACCTGCGGCAAGGAAGGGCAGAGCGTGCCGGTGGGCGTGGGCCAGCCCACCGTCCGCATCGAGGGGCTCACCGTCGGCGGGACGGGCTGAGGAGCGGTCTCCGTGATCGGACCCGGCAAGCCGTGCCCCTTGTGCGAGTCGCCGCTCGCCGCGAAGCAGTTGCGCGAGGTGGCGGGCGACGAGGCGCCCATGCGGGTGGCGCTGCGCGGACTTCCGGTCTTCGCGTGCGAGGCGCCGCATCGCTATTTCGTGGGGCACGAGTTCCCGATCTGGCTGCTCAATGCGCTGTCGGACGCCGAGCTCGCGAAGATCCCGGCGGGACGGCAGCAGGGCCTCGTCTTCCGCAAGTTCGCCTGCGGTGCCTGCGGCGCGCTCCTGCCTTCCTCCGGCGGCGAGCCCTGCACGTATTCCGCCTCCCTCGCCTGGAAGGAGACGCCCGGTTTCGTGGTCGACATCACCGTGCCCGTCCACACCTGCCCGTCCTGCGGGCTCGACCAGGCGCGTTCCGGCGCCGAACTCGCGAAACTCCTGCCCGCCGCACTTGTCCATGCGTTCATGGCCGCGGGAATCAAGGCGCCGGGCTAGCGCCGGCGAGCGCGGCCCGTCCCGATCGTCGCCGGAGGAGTTCCCATGAATCGCCGCCGTTTCACCGCCCTGCTTGCCGGTCTCTTCACGATACCTCGCGCGGCGCTCGCCGCGCCCGAGGACAAGACCCGCGCCGGGAAGATCGAAAAGCTCGTGCTTTCTCCCGAGGAATGGATGAAGCGCCTCACGCCGGAGCAGTACGCGGTCCTGCGGAAAGAGGGCACGGAGCGCGCCGGCTCGAGCCCCCTGGACCGGGAAAAGCGCAAGGGCACGTTCGTCTGCGCCGGCTGCGACCTGCCGCTCTTCGCCTCCGACATGAAATACGACAGCGGTACCGGATGGCCCAGCTTCTTCACCTTCATTCCCGGCCGGCTGGGCACGCGCACGGACTTGAAGATGATCCTGCCGCGCACGGAATATCACTGCGTGCGCTGCGGCGGCCACCAGGGTCATGTCTTCGACGACGGGCCGCCG